>NZ_BBRK01000005.1:0-364707 GCF_002090115.1 Demequina sp. NBRC 110054 | reverse complement strand
ATGCTCTACCAACTGAGCCACGTCCGCGTGGACCGAACTGTCGTTCGGGCCGGGGAATAGTATGCCCGATCCCGCGACCCTTCGGTGACAACTCGATGGCGACGGCGTGTCGTGACATCGGCATGACGCACTCTCGGTCCGACTCCCCGTGGAGAGGGCGATGGGGTCGAGTGTGCGAGCGCGCGGTGAGGGGAGAAGTGCGACCCGGGGTGCGGGAGAAGTAGGCGCGACGAACGAGAGCATGCGGGCGCATCGTCCGGGGCACGACGAAGGCCCCCGGCGTCTGCCAGGGGCCTTGCGTGTGTGGTGGGCGATACTGGGATCGAACCAGTGACCTCTTCCGTGTCAGGGAAGCGCGCTACCGCTGCGCCAATCGCCCGTGCGAGGTGGGTACGGGATTCGAACCCGTGTATACGGCTTTGCAGGCCGCTGCCTCGCCTCTCGGCCAACCCACCGTGGTGACCAACGAGTTGGCCTGAAGAACTCCGAGCGGACGACGGGACTCGAACCCGCGACCCTCACCTTGGCAAGGTGATGCTCTACCAACTGAGCCACGTCCGCGTGTCTGGGCTGTTGCCCTGACAGGAAGAAGACTCTAGCCGAAACATTCGAGCAACACCAAATCGCGAGAGCGCATCGGCCTGCGCGGCTGCTCGGGAGTGCGCGCCGTCGCCCGCTAGCGTAGGTCCGTGGAGTGGAGCGAGGACGTCAGGCGGCTCGGCAGCGCCGAGTTCCGTGGACTCACGGCCTCGGAGCCCGTCGAGCACATCGACGCCGCCATCGACGGCCACCGGCTCTCCGAAGGTGGCCTGTGGGTGGTCGTCGCGAGCTTCGAGGGCCGCATCGACGCGTGGCGCTTCGCGCGAGCCGAGCACGTGGTCGCAGGCCCCGAGCCCGCGGCACCGCGACGCGCCTGGACCGGACCCGCTCCCGAGCACTGGCACACCTCGCTCGGGCGCGAGGCATACATGGCCGGCGTCGAGGCGATCCGACGCGACATCCGGGAGGGCGACGCCTATCAGGTGAACCTGTGCCGGGTGCTCTCGGCGCCGCTCGCGGCGGAGGCGCCCGGTCCCGACGCGGTCGCCCTCTCCGAGCGTCTCGCCCGGGGCAATCCCGCGAGATACGCCGCGCGGATCGTGATCCCGCGCACGGACGAGATGCCCGGCGCCTGGGTGGTCTCGGCCTCGCCCGAGTCCTACCTGTCGATCAGCGGCCGCACGCTCCGCTCGTCGCCCATCAAGGGCACGGCGGCCCCGGGACAGAGCATGCTCGACAAGGACGTCTCGGAGAACGTGATGATCACCGACCTGGTCCGCAACGACCTCGCGCACGTGGCCGAGCCCGGCACGATCGCAGTTCCCGAGCTGCTCGGCGAGCACACCCATCCGGGTCTGGTCCATCTGCAGTCGACGGTCGAGGCTCGGCTCGACGACGCGCACGACTGGACCGATCGCATGTGGCCCGATCTGCTGTTGGGCACGTTCCCGCCTGGATCCGTCTCGGGGGCGCCGAAATCGTCCGCCCTGCAGATCATCGCCCGCGAGGAGACCGCGCCTCGGGGTCCCTACTGCGGCGCGATCGGGTGGATCGACGCCGACGCGCGGCGTGCTGAGCTCGCCGTCGGCATCCGGACCTTCTGGTGGGACGATGCGGAGGGCGGCACCCTGCGGTTCGGGACGGGGGCGGGCATCACGTGGGGCTCGGAGCCCGCAGGGGAGTGGGAGGAGACCGAGCTCAAGGCGCGTCGCTTGATCGGCCTCGCGTCTGCCGACACAATGTCCCAATGATTCCCGTTGCCTGGATCGATGGCGTGCTTCAGGACCCTTCCGCACCCGCGATCGCGCCTGTGGACCACGGCTTCACCGTCGGCGACGGCGTCTTCGAGACGCTCGAGGTGCGCAAGGGTGCGGCCTTCGCGCTCACGCGGCACCTGCACAGGCTCGTGTACTCGTCCGAGCGGATGGGGTTCAAGGGCCTCGACGTGGACCTTGTCCGGCGCGGCGTCGAGGAGGCGCTCGCCGAGGCAGGAGACGATGCCACGCGTGTGAGGATCACCGTCACTTCCGGCCACGGACCCATGAGCTCGGTACGAGGCGAGGGGCCGCTGCGCGTCGTCGTGATCGTCACAGGCGGCCCCGCTCCCGCGCGATGCCGCGCTGTGCGATCGCCGTGGTGCCGCAACGAGCGGTCCGCTGTCACCGGCGTGAAGTCCACGTCGTACGCCGAGAACGCCGTCATGGCCGCCTACGCGGGATCCAAGGGCGCCGACGAGACGATCATGGCGAACACGCAGGGCCACCTGTGCGAGGGCACTGGCACCAACGTGTTCCTCGAGAAGGACGGCGAGGTGGTGACTCCGCCGCTCGCGTCGGGCTGCCTCGCAGGCATCACACGCGGGCTGCTCCTCGAGTGGGGCGCGCGTGCGGGAGTGCCCGTGCGCGTCGCCGCTCCGGGTGAGCTCACGATGAGCGCGCTCGACGAGGTGCTCCGCGGCGAGGCCCACCTCGCGGTGACCTCCTCCACGCGTGGCCTCCAGCACGTCGAGATGCTCGACGGCGTCGAGCTCGCGCAAGGCCGTCTGCTCGAGCGCTTGAGCGGCGTCTACAGCTCCGCGGCGGACGTCGATCTGGACCCTGCACCTCCGAGGTCCAAATAGCCGCTATAGTGGTATCCGCTCACCGGGCGATTGGCGCAGGGGTAGCGCGCTTCCTTCACACGGAAGAGGTCACTGGTTCGATCCCAGTATCGCCCACGGAACACGAGGGCCTCCGGCTTCAGCCGGAGGCCCTCGTGCTGTCTCTCCCCCAGTGTCGTGGTAAGTCGGAGAGCTCACGGCCGACGCGCGGCGGCGCGACAATGCGTGTGAACGCCACGAAGGCCCCGGGCGGACGCCGAGGGCCTTCGTGAGCGAGGCGGAAGGAGATCCCGCGATGACCAGGTGCTACGCGAGCGCGAGCCTGCGGCGGGCGACCGCGGCGACCTCGTGGTTGCTGTAGTCGGCGAACACCTCGACGAGTCGGTCGGGAAGGTTGGGGTTGATGAGGACCGCCGACAGCACCGTGGGGTGACGCTCCGACTTCACGACCTCGATGAGCGTCTCGACGGCGGTGTTGGGGTTCTGAGCGGCCCACCAGCGGATGTCTGCGTCGGGATCGAACGAGAGCTCGTGGAGAGCGTCCGCCGGGGTATCGATGTTCGAGGCCTGCAGCAGGCGGTTGACGCCCTCCGTGCCCTTGGCGATGTCGCCGGCCACGTTGTCGAGCACCTTCGCGACGTCGCTCTGCTCCGCACGGTACTGATCGGAGACCTCACGCACGTAGTTGGAGAGCTCGCGGGCCTCTTCGGCTCGCGCCAGGACCTCGAGCGTGGTGGGGGAGTCGGGGTCGCGGATCTCCATGCGGATCGTGAGCGCGAGATGGCGCAGCGTCTCAGCCATGAGGAAGGCGGGGTGCTGAGCGTCGCCGTCGGCCTCTGTGCGCAGCTCGCCTTCCGAGCGGCCGATGACGGCCAGGGCCTGGGCGACCGCCTCGAGCCGACCGTCCTGGTGCGCCTGGTCGAGCTGGGCCGCGAGCGCGGCATCCTCGTCGTGTGCCGAGGCGGCGGCGTCCAGGCTCAGCACACCCTCAGCGAGCATCGCGAGGTCGCACTGGACGCCCGAACGGCACGCGTCGCAGTAGTGGTTCTGCAGCGCGATGGTCGCGGCGGCCGAGAGTCGCGCACGGTCCTGGGGACGTGCGCTCGCTCCTGAGGGAGCGGCGGCCTTCGCGGCCGAGTCACGGTTCAACACTGGGGTGTGCCCTTTCCTCCGTAGGTGCTGCCTTGCGACCGAGAGGTGGTCGTCACCGGCCCCATCGGCAGTCCTGGACCAAGGGTGAGCGTTCGCGGCGCGCCCGTTCGACGATTTGAGAAGTGGCTTCGGTAGCGTGGGCGCATGACGGAGGAACGACGTGCACAGCTCACCGGCGACGGCGCCGGAGCGGTGCTGCGCGAGGCGCTGAGCGCCGCCGGTCGTTCGCTCGATTCCTGGGCCGTTGACGCGGTCCACGACCGGCCGGGCGCCGAGACCTCCGTCTCCTACGACGTCATGGTGGACGGTGCCCACCGGTACCTCGTGGCCTCGACCATCGAGCTCGATCGTGGTTCCCACCCTGGGGTCATGACGGTGGGGTCGGGCGGTCACGAGGTGCACGTGTGGGAGCACCCGATGGACCCGCACCTCCCCGCGCTGGCAGAGGCCTGCGATCCCGTGGCCCTCGGTCGCGCCATGTCGGCCGCGCTCGGCACGGCGGTCGAGGTGCGCGGCATGCGTGTCCTCGTGCTCCGGCCACTGCGCAGGGCGGTGCTCCGCATCGAGTCGTGCGCGGCCGGAGATCCCGCGTCCGCACCCGCGAACGTGCACTTCGTGAAGGTCGTCGGCCCGGACCTCGCGCAGGAGGTCGCTGAGCGCTACCGCCTCAGCCCCCACGCCCCCCGCGCGTGGGTCCTGGGAGCCGGGCTCGTGCTGCTGGACGCGGCGCGCGGCAGGCCGCTCACCGAGCACCTGTACGACCCTCAGGGGCGCATGCTCCTTCCGCCCGTGATCCCGCCGGCAGCTGTCATGGACGCTCTGACCGCGCTGTCCCCGCGCGCGCTCGACCTTCCGCATCGTCCGGCCTGGTCCGACAGGCTCCCGCAGTACGCCGCGCAGGCGCGTGAGCGCGGTCTTCCTTGGGCGAATGAGATCGAGGGCCTCGTCGCTGACCGGCTGCGGCGAGGCGAGACCGGTCCCGTCGTCCCCGTGCACGGCGACCTCCACGCAGCGAACCTGTTCCTCGCGCCCGGACCCGACGGCCTCACGGCCTCGGCGCTCATCGACCTCGACACCGCCGGTCCGGGGTACCTGGTCGACGATGTGGCGTGCCTGCTTGCCCACATGCTGACGCTCCCCACCTTCAGTCCCCAGGGATACCGCCACGTCCCGGATGTGCATTTCATCCTGGTCAAGGGCATGCTTCCGTACGTGGACGCCAACCAGCTCGCCGGCAGGACCGCCGCGGTCCTCGTGTCGCTCGCCTCGGGAACCGCGAACCGTGAGCACGCCGAGGCGTGGATGCACCAGGCCGCAAGGGCGGCCGCCTCGTGAGCGGCTCGATCACCGAAGCCGCCCCAAGCCTCCGGACTGCGAGAAGGGTCGCGGAACCCCTCGACGAGTCCCAGGCGCTCGAGCGCGGACCCGAGTATCGCGTCGACCTCGAGCGGATCCGGTTCTCTCCGTACTTCTCGCGGATGTCCGCCGTCACCCAGGTCATCTCCCAGTCGGGTGCAGGTCTCGCTGTCCACAACAGGCTTACGCACACGGTCAAGGTGACCGCCGTGGCCCGCGCCATCGCGGTGGGGCTCGCCGCCGACAAGGGCGAGCGGGGACGCACCGTCGCACGGCTCGGGGGCTGCGACCCGGTGGTGGTGCAGGCCGCCGCGAGCGCCCACGACCTCGGACACCCGCCCTTCGGGCATCTTGGCGAGCAGACGCTCGATCGTCTCGCTCGCGAGCGGTTCGGCCTCGAGGAGGGCTTCGAGGGGAACGCGCAGACGTTCCGCATCCTCACGCGGCTCGACGAGTACGACCGCGCCGGAGCGGGGCTCAACCTCACTGCCGCGGTGCGCGCCGCGGTGCTCAAGTACCCGTGGGAACGCGCGGAGGGCGACCGGTGGACAGGCGGTTTCGACCGGCCACGAGGCCTGACGCCCCGGATGCCAGGCGACGGTGCCCCGAAGTTCTCGACGTACACGCTCGATCTCGACGACTTCGAGGAGGCCCGCGCTGCGTATCCCGCGATCTCGCCTCGCCAGCAGACCCTCGAGTGCTCGGTCATGGACATCGCCGACGACATCGCCTACTCGCTCCACGACCTCGACGACTTCTATCGCGCGTCGCTGCTCGGACACGCCGCGGTGTCGACGGAGTTCCGCACGTGGAGAGCGGAGCGCGGTGCGCTCTCGCAGCTCCCCTCGGAGACGCTTGCCGCGACCTCGCGGGTCCCCGGCCGGGGGCTCGAGACCCTGCGCAGGCGGCTGCTTGCCAAGGATGCCTGGATCGCCGACGACGATGCGTTCGGGGAGTCGGTCGCGCGCGTCCAGAGCGACGTCGTCGATGGCCTGCTGGCAGTCCCCTTCGACGGGTCGCTCGACGCCGACCGCGCCCTCGCCGTGTTCATGGCCGGGTGGGTGTCGCGCCTCCAGCGCTCGGTCGTGGTGATGGCGGACCCGCCGATCCGCTCGGGCCACGTGAGCCTCGACACCGCCGCGTGGCACGACGTGGCCGTGCTCAAGTTCCTGCAGGAGCGGTTCGTGCTCCACCGCCCCGACCTCGCCGTCTACCAGCGCGGCCAGGCCAGTGTGATCGAGCGTCTCGTCGACGCCCTCGCGGCGTGGCTCGACGATCCGAGGGACGTGCATCGTGCGCCTCGCCGACTGCTCGACCTCGTGGGCCTCGCCGAGGCCGACTACAAGCAGATCGCCGTTGAGCGCGAGATCGATCGCGCCCGGATCCGTGGCCTCGCGAGGGGCCGCGGGATCATCGACTACATCGCCTCGCTCACGGACGCGCAGGCGAGGTCGCTCGCCGGCCTCGTTTCCGGGGCCTCGGAGCGGCTGTGGGATGGCGGTCAGGTGCTCTGACGGCGCGGCGGTTCCGGCGGCGAAGGCGGAGCAGCGGGCGAAGGACCGCCACGAGGAGTGATTGGGTCACGCGACTCGCCGAAGCGGCGTCGGCCAGAGCCGGCGCCGCTTCTTCGCGTCTTCGCTATCCCTTTGATGAGAGCCCTCTCATCACGTCCTCCTGACCCTCTCAGCGAGCCGCCGCATCGTTGAGGTGTCAATGGTCGGATCTGACCGACAGTCGAAGGAGATGGCGATCATGAAGGTGCAGGGCAAGGCGGGCTGGATGATTGCGGGAGCGGTGGGCTCGATCGCACTCGGAGGAGCGGCGTTCGCGAGCGCAGGGGCGCTGCCACTGTTCTCGGGAGGCACCGTCGAGCAGACGGTCGACGAGGAGGCCGATCCGGCTGAGGGAGCCGTCGCCATTCATCTGGGTGACACCTCGGTCACCGACGTGCAGGACGACTCGTCGTCCGAAGACGAGGTGGAGGCGGTGACTGCGGAGGACAGCCACGACGGTGAGGACTCCTCTCCCGAGGAGCGTCTCACGATCGTCAAGGATGACGTGGGCGACGACGAAGGGGACGACTCGGGCGACGACGCTGCGGACGACGATTCCTCGGACGACGGCTCTGGCTCGTCGTACCGCGAGAGCCACAGCGGGACCAGCGGAGACGGAGCGACGCACGAGGCGGAGAGCGAGAGCCACGGGTCGTCCCATGTCGAGCACTCCACATCGTCGGAGTCCGCCGAGCACGGGACTGAGGACGAGGTCGAGTACGAGGACGAGGTCGAGGTCGAGCACGAGGACGAGGTCGAGCACGAGGACGAGCACGAGGACGAGTCGGACGATTGACCTCGAGCCATGCGTGGGGTCAGCACCCTCGCGGGGGTTGCGCGGAGGCGCGGACTACCGACGCTTGGCCAGGCGGTAGCCGGCGCCTCGCACCGTCTGGATCCGGTCGTGGCCGAGCTTCCTCCTCAGGTAGCGGACGTACACGTCGACCACGTTCGAGCCGGGGTCGAAGTCGTAGCCCCAGACGCGTGAGAGGAGCTGCTCTCGGCTCAGCACATGCCCCGGGTGCGCGATCAGCTCGGCGAGAAGCGCGAACTCCCGCGCCGACAGCTCCACCTCCCGCGCGTCGACCGTGACGGTGCGGGTGAGCGGGTCGAGGACGATCCCCTCGTGCGCGAGGGAGGACCCCTCGGTCGCGTGGACCTTCCCGCGTAGCCGCAGCCTCACCCGTGCCAGCAGCTCCTCGAATCGGAAGGGCTTTCCGAGGTAGTCGTCGGCCCCCGACTCGAGGCTCGCGACGGTGTCCTCGACCGAGGTGCGCGCGGTGAGGATGATCACAGGGACGTGGCTCCCCGAGCCGCGCAGGCGCTCGAGTACCGAGTATCCGTCCGTGTCTGGCAGCCCGAGATCGAGGATCACCAGATCGCAGTCCTGTGCCATCGCGAGCTCGAACCCCTCCGCCCCGGTGCGCGCGTGCGCGGTGGTGAAACCGGCGGCGGCGAGTCCCTTGGAGACGAACGAGGCGATGCGCTCCTCGTCCTCGATGATCACGATCCTGCTCATGACGTCGCCGGCTCCCCGCGGTCGGCGGGCATGGGCAGCACGAGTGTGAAGCGTGACCCCTCGCCCGCGGTCGACTCCACCTCGACAGATCCACCGTGCGCCTGAGCGATCGCCGCCACGATCGCGAGGCCGAGTCCGAGGCCTTCACTGCGTCGTCCCTGGGAGTAGCGCTCGAACAGGTGAGGGAGCAGCGCGGGCTCGATCCCGCGGCCCGTGTCCCTCACCCACACGCGGGCCGCGCCGTCGACGATGGCGCTGCCGATCCCGATCTCCGAGCCTTCCCCGGAGAACCTCACCGCGTTGGATGCCAGCTGAAGCACCGCTTGCGTCAGGCGCTGCTCGTCGGCGCGAAGCGTTCCCTCCACGCACTCGTCCAGGACCCACGCGCGTTCGCCCAGAGCGCGGCTCTTCGCCAGCACCGTCTCGGTGAGCTGCGCCAGGTCGACGCGTGCAAGCCGCACGAAGTCGGGCCGGTCCGACTTTGCGAGCGTCATCAGGTCCTCCACCAGGCGGCTCATGCGGTCGAGCTCCTCGAGGCTCACCTCTCGGGCCGCGGCGGAGTCCTCCTCATCGCGGGGATCCATGAGCTCGAGGTGACCCCTCACGACCGTAATCGGCGTGCGCAGCTCGTGGCTCACATCGTCGAGCAGCGCGGTGTGTGACGCGAACGCCGACTCGATGCGCTCGAGCATCTCGTTGACGGCCTCGGTCATGTCCGCGAGGTCGTCGGTGCCCGAGACGGGGATGCGTTCCGCGAGGTCGTCCCTCCCGATCTCCCGCGCTGTGGTCGCGAGCACGCGCACCGGCCTGAGGAGTCGGCCCGCGATCCACCACGCGACGATGCTGACGAGGATGAAGGAGACGAGCGCGACCCATCCGTAGATCCAGAATGCGCGCGTGAAGCGCGCGAGCTCGGCCGCCTCGTCGTACGCGCGCACTTCCGCCGCCACCTCGCCTCCCGGCTCCGTGCGCGGATCCTCCGCGACGACAAGCGCGCCCTCCGTGCTGATCGTCGCGGGAGTCACCGCGACGCGATAGGACGTCACCTCGGTCTCGATCCGCACGATCGACTGCTGCGTGGCCGTCGCCAGCGGCGCCAGGGCGGCAATCAGCTCCGCGTCGGACTCGAGAGACAGGGGAGCGTCGTCGACCACGTACGCCAGCTCGCCGTCGACGAAGCCGACGATGCCCTCGTGCGGTTCGGGGATGGCGCGCTCAAGGGCGGTCCGGAGCGCCTCTCGGGGCGAGCCGAGCGGCGCGCCCGTCGACGGGTCCACCCCGTCCTCGACGAGGTCGATGAACTCCTGAGCGTCCGAGGCGAGGTCCTCATCGATCCTGATCTTGACCTCGGCGTCCTGGATCTGCTCGGCCACGAGACCGGAGACGAGCAGGGCGGCGGCCGCGAGGAACATGATGGACGCGACGATGCGTGCGCGCGCGCTGACCGTGCGCGGCGACCTCGTCCACCTCGACATGGCTGCTCCCTCAGCGTCCTCCCTCCACGGTACCGAAGCGCCGGCCCCGCGGCTTGGGAGACATCGTCAGGGGCACGCCAGGGGCCGTGAGGTGCGTGCGGGAGGTCCGGGGTCGGTAGCATCGTGTCGGTAACTCTCCGCCCACCCTCCAAGGAGCACGAACGTGTCCAGCCTCATCGCGACCATCGACGGCACCGAGCGAGAGCTCGCGGCCGGCACGACGGGGTCGGACCTGTTCGGCGACCGCAAGGACGTGGTCGTCATGCGCGTCGAGGGCGCGCTGTGGGACCTCGCGCGCGAGATCCCCTCCGGCGTAGCCGTCGAGTCCGTGACCACCTCCGACCCCGACGGGCTCATGGTGCTGCGCCACTCGACCGCGCACGTGCTCGCGCAGGCCGTCCAGCAGGTCAACCCGGACGCCAAGCTCGGCGTGGGCCCGCCCATCGAGAACGGCTTCTACTACGACTTCGACGTGGAGACTCCGTTCACGCCGGAGGACCTCAAGAAGCTCGAGAAGGCGATGCAGCGCATCGTCAAGGAGGGGCAGGCCTTCGTGCGGCGCGAGGTGACCCGCGACGAGGCGCTCGCCGAGCTCGCGCATGAGCCGTACAAGTGCGAGCTGTTGAATCAGGAGGCCGCGGGCGCCGAGGGCGCCTCGGTCGAGATCGGCGACGGCGACATCACGATCTACGACAACGTGCGCCGCAACGGTGAGCGTGCCTGGGGCGACCTGTGCCGCGGCCCGCACGTGCCGTCCACCAAGGTGCTCGCGAACGGCTGGTCGCTCATGCGTTCGGCCGCCGCGTACTGGAAGGGCTCGGAGAAGAACCCTCAGCTCCAGCGCGTCTACGGCACCGCGTGGCCCTCCAAGGAGGAGCTCGTCGCCTACAAGGACCGCCTGGCCGAGGCCGAGCGTCGCGACCACCGCAAGCTCGGCGCCGAGCTCGACCTGTACTCGTTCCCCGAGGAGATCGGCTCCGGCATGGTGGTGTTCCACCCTCGCGGAGGCGTCATCAAGCGCGAGATGGAGGACTACGTCCGCCAGCGCCACATCGAGGAGGGCTTCGAGTACGTCTCGACCCCCCACATCAGCAAGGACGCGCTGTTCTACACCTCGGGTCACCTGCCGTACTACAAGGGCACGATGTTCCCGCCGATGCACGTCGATGAGGAGATCGACGAGCAGGGCAACGTCACGAAGCAGGGCCAGGAGTACTTCCTCAAGGCCATGAACTGCCCGATGCACAACCTCATCTTCCGCTCGCGGGGCCGCTCCTACCGCGAGCTGCCGCTGCGCTTCTTCGAGTTCGGCTCGGTGTACCGCTACGAGAAGTCGGGAGTGGTGCACGGGCTCACCCGCGTACGCGCGATGACCCAGGATGACTCGCACTCGTACGTGACCCCCGAGCAGGCGGGCGCCGAGATCGAGCACCTGCTGCGCTTCGTGACCGGGCTGCTCGAGGACTTCGGGCTGACCGACTACTACTTCGAGCTCTCCACGCGCGACACCGAGGGAGACAAGAAGGACAAGTTCATCGGCTCGGACGAGCAGTGGGAGTCGGCGACCGAGGTGCTCCGCTCGACCGCGGCGAGCTTCGGGCTCGAGCCCGTGCTGGACCCGGGCGGCGCCGCCTTCTACGGTCCCAAGATCTCCGTGCAGGCCAAGGACGCGATCGGTCGCACGTGGCAGATGTCGACCATCCAGTACGACTTCAACCAGCCCGAGCGCTTCGGCCTCGAGTACACCGCCGCCGACGGCTCACGCCAGCAGCCGGTGATGATCCACTCCGCGAAGTTCGGCTCGATCGAGCGCTTCCTCGGCGTGCTCGTCGAGCACTACGCGGGCGCGTTCCCCGTCTGGCTCGCGCCCGTCCAGGTGCGGTGCGTGCCCGTCGCCGAGCCCTTCAACGACTACCTGCACGAGGTCGCCTCCAAGCTGCGCGCCCAGGGCGTGCGCGTCGAGGTCGACGACTCCGACGAGCGCTTCCCCAAGAAGATCCGCACCGCGTCCAAGGAGAAGGTGCCGTTCGTGCTCATCGCGGGCGGCGAGGACGCCGAGGCCGGTGCGGTGTCGTTCCGCTTCCGCGACGGGAGCCAGGACAACCAGGTGCCCGTGGACGAGGCCGTGGAGCGCATCGTCCAGGCGATCAAGGACAAGGCGCAGGTCTGACGTGCCCGAGGTGGTCGACTCGGAGAAGATGGGCGGGGTGCCGGACGGCTTCGACCGTCTGTGGACCCCGCACCGCATGGCCTACATCACGCACTCCTCGGGGCGCGCGCGCATCGAGGGCGAGAACGACTGCCCGCTGTGCAAGAAGGTCTCGGACGACGACCGCGAGCACCTCGTCGTGCACCGCGGCGAGACGTGCTACGTGGTCCTCAACCTCTTTCCGTACAACCCCGGCCACCTCATGATCTGCCCGTACCGGCACATCGGCTGGTACACCGAGGCGACCCCGGAGGAGCGCGCGGAGATCGCCGAGCTCACCGCGGAGGCGATGGAGGTGCTCCAGGCGCTCAGCGGCACCCAGGGCTTCAACGTCGGGATGAACCAGGGCGTCCCCGGCGGCGCCGGCATCTCCGAGCACCTGCATCAGCACGTCGTCCCCCGGTGGACCGGCGACGCGAACTTCCTGCCCATCATCGGACGCACCAAGGCCGTGCCCGAGCTGCTGGATGACACCTGGCAGCGCGTGAGCGAGGCCTGGGCGGCGCGCCGCTGACCGACCCGACGACCGACCCTTACCTGAAAGGCACCGATGCTCTCGAGCCTGCGGCCGCTCATGGCCAAGATCTGGCAGGCCCCCGCGAAGGCGCTCCTGCGCGCGGGGATCCATCCCAACGCGGTGACGATCGTCGGAACCATCGGCGTCGTCTTCGGGGCGGTCTTCTTCTTCCCTCGGGGCGGCACGTCGCTCGCGTGGGGCGTCCTCGTGATCGTCATCTTCGTGATGACCGACATGCTCGACGGCACGATGGCGCGGCTGTCCGGCAAGACGTCCCGCCTGGGCGCGTTCCTGGACTCGACCCTGGACCGCGTCGCGGACGCCGCGATCTTCGGCGCGCTCGTGTGGACCTATCGCGACGACACGTGGACCGGGCTCGGCGCCCTGCTGTGCCTCGCGATCGGTTCGTTGGTGCCGTATGCGCGTGCCAAGGCCGAGAGCCTTGACGTCGAGGCGGCCGTCGGTATCGCCGAACGCTCGGACCGGCTGGTGCTCGGACTCGGGGCGACGCTCGCGGTGGGGCTCGGAGCCCCGGTGTGGGTGCTCACGATCGTCCTCTGGCTCCTGGCGCTCGCCGCGGCGATCACCGTGGGGCAGCGCACCTGGCGCGTGGTGCTCGCGAACCGCGAGGACCTCGACGACGCGGATGACCACCACCGCGACTCCCTCGACTACCAGCACCACCCGGACGATGCGCCGGGTCGCCCTCACACGGAGGTCGCGCGGGCGGACGAGGCGCCAGGCGACGCCAGCCCCGGCGCTCGATGAACGCCTTCCTTCTCGCCTGGCGCGCCTCGCGCTGGCTCCCCGTGAACATCGTCCGGTTCCTCGCCTGGGCCCTCGCCATGGTCGGCTGGGCCACCCACGCCAACGCAGCGCGCCGGCTCGAGGACAACCTTGCGCGCGTGACAGGGGCGGACGGACGGACGCTTCGGCGCATGTCCCGCCGAGGCATGGCCTCTGTCGCCCGCTACTACGCGGAGGTGCTCGAGATGAGCCGCCTCGACGGCGACACGGTCGACGCCCGCGTGCGGTGCGAGGCGTCGGACGAGGTGCTCGCGATCTTCGGCGGCGAGGACGCCGCGATCGCCGCGCTCGGGCACTGCGGCAACTGGGATCTGGTGGGCGCCTACGCGTGCCGGAATCTGATGCGCGTCACGGCCGTCGCCGAGGTTCTCAAGCCGCGCGAGGTCTTCGAGGAGTTCGTCGAGCTGCGCGCGAGGCACGGCATGACCATCCTGGGGCACGAGGGGAGCACGACCTTCCGGTCGCTCATCCGCATCGCGCGCTCGGAGACCACCCTCGTGTGCCTCGTCGCCGATCGCGACCTGTCCGGCTCGGGCATCGAGGTGTCGATGTGGGGGAGGACCGTCAAGGTCGCGCCGGGGCCCGCGGCGCTCGCCGCCGCCACCGGCCGCCCCATCCTCCCCGTGCACGTGCGATACGAGCGGCTTCACGGCGCGCGCCGCCGGGCAGCGCGGTCGCGCTGGGGTACGGTGCTCTCGTTCGGGCCGGTGATCGATCCTGCCCGGTTCGAGGGAGAGCGACGCGTGGAGCACATGACTCAGGAGTGGGCCACGTCGCTCGCCGAGGCGGTCGCCGCCCATCCGGAGGACTGGCACATGCTGCAGCGCTTCGGCTGGGCGGGGGAGTCGTGACATGCGCATCGGCATCGTCTGCCCGTACTCGCTCGATCGCCCTGGCGGCGTCCAGCTCCATGTGATGGACCTGGCCCAGGCGCTCCTCGCGCGCGGGCACTTCGTCTCGGTCCTGGCGCCCTCGGCGCCCAACACGCCCGTCCCCGGGTATGTCACGAGCACGGGCCGCTCGATCCCCGTGCCGTACAACGGCTCGACCGCGCGCCTGTCCTTCGGGCTGCTCACCGCGTCGCGCGTGCGCAAGTGGCTGCGCGAGGGCGAGTTCGACGTGGTCCACCTGCACGAGCCCGGTGCGCCGTCGATCTCCGTGATCGCGATGTGGGCGCGGCTGGGACCCACGGTCGCCACGTTCCACACGTCCAATGACGACTCGGCGCTCATGCGGATCGGCAAGCCGTTCATCAAGCCGGGCTATCAGGAACTCGACGCGCGCATCGCCGTATCGCCGTCCGCAGCGCGCACGGTGCAGCAGCATCTCGGCGTGGAGGCCACGCACATCATCCCCAACGGCGTGGACACCAGCACGTACGTCTCGGCGGTGCCGCGCGAGCAGTGGAAGGGCACGCCGACCGAGCCGACCATCGGCATCCTCGGCCGCATGGACGAGCCGCGCAAGGGCCTCGACACGTTCCTGGGCTCGATCGCGCATGTGCGTCGCGAGGTGCCGGGAGCCCGGTTCCTGGTCGCGGGCAGGTACTCGGAGCGCATCGCGGAGCGCATCCGCCGTGCGGGCGCGACCGCGATCGGGCCGCTCGACGCCAAGGACAAGGAGCGCTTCATGTCCTCGGTCGACGTCTACGTCGCGCCGAACACCGGGGGAGAGAGCTTCGGCATCGTCCTCGTGGAGGCCATGGCGGCGGGCGCCGCGGTCATCGCGAGCGACCTGACCGCGTTCCAGGACGTCGGCACCGCGGGCGACGGCGAGCTCGCCGTGCGGCTGTTCCCGGTCGGCGATCAGGCCTACCTCGCGGGAGAGGTGGTCTCCCTCATCCGCGACGGCAACGCCCGCAGGAGGCTCGCGCGCAGGGGCCAGGCGCTCGCTGGCACCTTCGACTGGCTCCAGGTCGTGCCGAGGGTCGAGGAGACCTACCTCGACGCCATTAGACTTGACGCCGAACTTAGTCCCCAGCCGGCGAAGGAAGAAGACAGAGCATGAGCGAAGCCACCACTGCCCCCCAGGTCGGAACCGACCTCGTCAAGCGCGGCATGGCCGACATGCTCAAGGGCGGCGTCATCATGGACGTCGTGACGCCCGAGCAGGCGAAGATCGCCGAGGACGCCGGCGCGGTGGCGGTCATGGCCCTCGAGCGCGTCCCCGCCGACATCCGCGCGCAGGGTGGCGTGTCCCGCATGAGCGACCCGGACATGATCCAGGGCATCATCGACACGGTCTCGATCCCCGTCATGGCGAAGGCCCGCATCGGCCACTTCGTCGAGGCGCAGGTGCTCGAGAGCCTCGGCGTCGACTACATCGACGAGTCCGAGGTGCTGACGCCCGCTGACTACACGCACCACATCGACAAGTGGAACTACACCGTGCCGTTCGTGTGCGGAGCGACGAACCTGGGCGAGGCGCTGCGCCGCATCTCCGAGGGCGCGGCGATGATCCGCTCGAAGGGCGAGGCCGGCACGGGCGACGTCTCGAACGCCACCACGCACATGCGCAAGATCCGCGCGGAGATCAAGGCCCTCACGGCGATGCCCGAGGACGAGCTGTACGTCGCGGCGAAGGAGCTCCAGGCCCCGCTGCCGCTCGTACAGGAGATCGCGAAGACCGGCAAGCTTCCCGTGGTCCTGTTCACCGCGGGCGGCATCGCCACCCCGGCGGATGCCGCGATGATGATGCAGCTCGGCGCCGAGGGCGTGTTCGTCGGCTCCGGCATCTTCAAGTCCGGCGACCCCGCGGCGCGCGCCAAGGCGATCGTCAAGGCGACGACGTTCTACGACGACCCCAAGGTCATCGCGGACGTCTCGCGCGGACTCGGCGAGGCCATGGTCGGCATCAACGTCGAGGAAGAGCCCGAGCCGCACCGCCTGGCCGAGCGCGGCTGGTGAGCATGGCGCCCGAGCCCGCCGCGCGCGTGACGCGCGAGGGGGCCCGGGTGCTGGTGGTCTCGCGGGACCGCCGGATGCTCGTGCTCCGGGCGCACGATCCGCATCAGCCATCGCGGTCGTGGTGGTTCACGCCGGGCGGCGGCATCGAGCCGGGGGAGACCCCGCTCGCCGCCGCGGTGCGTGAGCTCGCGGAGGAGACGGGCATCGTGTGCGGCGAGCATGAGCTCGTCGGGCCGGTGTGGGAGCGCACCGCGTTCTTCGACTTCATGAGCAGGCCGTACGTGCAGCATGAATTGATCTACCTCCTTGAGGTGGACTCGATCGACTCGCACGTCGAGCAGCGCTGGACCGAGGCCGAGAGGGACACGATCGACGAGATCGCGTGGCTCGCCGAGCACGAGCTGCGCGAGGCGGAGATCGAGGTGTTCCCCGTGCGACTGCGGGAGTCATGGGACGAGTTCCTCGCATGGAACGGTGAGACGGTGAACCTGGGAGAGGTGGACGAGTGACGACGATCGGGGTCCTGGCGCTGCAGGGCGACGTGCGTGAGCACCTGCATGCGCTCGAGCGCGTCGGCGTGGAGGCCGTGGGCGTCCGCAGGCTCGCGGAGCTCGAGGCGGTCGACGGGCTCGTCATCCCCGGCGGCGAGTCGACGACGATCGACAAGCTCCTGCGCATCTTCGACCTCTACGAGCCGCTCAAGGCGAGTCTCGCCGACGGACTACCGGTGCTGGGCACGTGCGCGGGCATGATCATGCTCGCGTCCGACATCATCGGCGGGATCGAGGGCCAGCAGACGCTCGGTGCGATCCCCATGACCGTGCGCCGAAACGCGTTCGGCCGTCAGGTCGACTCGTCCGAGGTCGAGCTCACGTGGCGGCCCGACGGCTCGACCATGCACGCGACGTTCATCCGCGCGCCGTGGGTCGAGTCGTTCTCCGACGACGTCGAGGTGCTCGCGGTGGACGAGGCGCATGGCGACCGCACCGTGGCGGTGCGCCACGGCAACGCGATCGCGACGAGCTTCCACCCCGAAGTCGTCGCGCCAGGCACGACGCCCGACGACCGCGTGCACGCGCTGCTGGTCGACATCGTGCAGGGACGATGACCGACCTGGCCTGGGAGCGCAGGGTCGCCGAGTTCTGGGCGGCCGCCGACCGGAGCGACCCGGCCGTGGTCCTCGAGGCCGCTGAGAAGATGTGCGTCGGCGCGGCGGACGGACCCGCGGGGCTGTACGAGCTCGCCTCCGCGCACGACTTCGTCGGCGACGAGGAGGGTGCCGTCCCTCTGTACCGCCGCGCGCTCGAGGCCGGTCTCGACGGAATGCGTCGCGACGAGGCGGTGATCCAGCTCGCAAGCTCGCTGCGCAACGTGGGCCTGCCGACCGAGGCGGTCGGGCTGCTTCAGGAGGAGCAGGTGCGCGAGGAGCTCCGTCCCGCGGCGCAGGCCTTCCTCGCGCTCGCCCTCCAGGACGCGGGGCGGTGTCACGAGGCGCTCTCGACGGCCCTCACCGCGCTCGCGCCGAGCCTTCCGCTGTATCAGGGCGCGATCACGCGCTACGCCGAGGGGCTTCGGGGGCGCTGACCGCGGCCCCCTGCGGCGCCTGCACCTTCGGGGGCCTGGCTCCTGCGTAGAATGGTCGGCAGTTCTAGAACCTGCGCGACGAGGAGCACACGTGTCCGGTCACTCCAAATGGGCCACCACCAAGCACAAGAAGGCGGTCATCGACGCCAAGCGCGGCAAGCTGTTCGCCAAGCTGATCAAGAACATCGAGGTCGCGGCGCGCACCGGCGGCGGTGACCCGGCCGGCAACCCGACGCTGTTCGACGCGATCCAGAAGGCCAAGAAGTCCTCGGTCCCGAACGACAACATCGACCGCGCAGTGAAGCGCGGCTCCGGCGACGAGGCCGGTGGCGCGCAGTACGAGACCATCATGTACGAGGGCTACGGGCCGAACGGCGTCGCGATGCTGATCGAGTGCCTCACCGACAACCGCAACCGCGCCGCGATGGAGGTCCGCACCGCGCTGACCCGCAACAACGGCACGCTCGCCGACCCGGGCTCGGTCGCCTACCTCTTCTCCCGCAAGGGTCAGGTCATCGTCCCCATGGAGGGCACGACCGAGGACGCGCTCATGGAGGCGACGCTCGAGGCGGGCGCCGAGGAGATCGAGGACGGCGGCGAGGTCTTCGAGATCACGTCGGAGGCGACCGACGTCGTCGCCGTGCGCACCGCGCTCCAGGACGCCGGTATCGACTACGACTCGGCCGAGGCCGTGTGGACGCCCTCGATGAGGGTCGAGCTCGACGTCGACGGCGCCAAGAAGATGCTGCGCCTCATCGATGCCCTCGAGGACTGCGACGACGTCCAGAACGTCTACGCCAACATGGACGCCTCGGACGAGGTGCTCGAGGCGGCAGCGGCCGAGTAGCCCATGCGGGTCCTCGGCGTCGACCCTGGCCTCACCCGCTGCGGGCTCGGCGTCGTGGACGCGCAGGCGGCGCGGCGCATCGCGCTCGTTGACGTCGCCGTCGCGAGGTCTCACCCGGACGATGCGGTGCCACGTCGGCTCCACCAGATCGCCGACGCGGTCGAGACCATGCTGGATACGCATCGTCCCGAGGCCGTGGCCCTCGAGCGGGTCTTCGCGCAGCACAACGTGTCCACGGTCATGGGAGTCGCACAGGTCTCCGGCCTGGTGATGGTCGCCGCGGAGCGTCGCGGACTTCCCGTCGCGATGTACACGCCGTCCGAGGTCAAGGCCGCGGTCACCGGCGACGGTCGCGCGGGCAAGCAGCAGGTCGGCACCATGGTCACGCGGCTGCTCGGGCTCGAGGAGATGCCCAAGCCCGCGGACGCCGCCGACGCCCTCGCGATCGCGATCGCGCACGCGTGGCGAGGCGGCGCTGCTCCCGCCGCGTCGCGGGCCACCACGGACGCGCAGCGGCGCTGGGCGGAGGCCGAGCGGGCGGCGCGTCGACGCGGATAGCACCGAGTCATCCCGTAGCCTCGTTCGTACATACGTTCGAAGAGGGAGGCCGCGTGATCGCGCAGCTCACGGGAACCGTGGCGCACGTCGGTGCGTCGACGGTCGTGATCGACGTCGCAGGCGTGGGGTACCGTGTGCTGTCGACGCCATCCGCGCTGGCGGAGCTCAGGACCGGGCAGCACACGACGCTCCACACGCACCTCGTGGTGCGCGAGGACTCCATGACGCTGTTCGGCTTCTCGGTCGCCTCGGAGCGCGACACGTTCGAGGCCCTGCAGAACGTCCAAGGCGTCGGGCCCAAGATGGCGCTGGCCATGCTCGCGGTGCATTCGCCTGACTCGCTCGTCGCGGCGGTGCAGGCGGGGGACCAGAAGGCGCTCACGAAGGTGCCTGGGATCGGCCCCAAGGTCGCCGCGCGCCTGCTGCTCGAGCTCGGCGGTCGCCTGGTCCTGCCCGAGGACGGCGCCCCCGCATCGTCCGTGGATGCGAGCGTGCAGGTCGTCGAGGCCCTCGTGGGACTCGGGTACCAGCTCAAGGCGGCCGAGAAGGCCGTGGAGGCCGTCGCGGAGGGATCCGTCGCCGAGTCGGACGTGCCGGATACCCTGAGGGCGGCGCTCAAGTCGTTGGGAGGATCGCGTGGCTGACGAGCTCGACGACCTGGAGCGCGTGGTGAGCGCCGAGGCGGACGCGATCGAGAGATCCTCCGAGGCCGCGCTGCGTCCGCGCAATCTCGACGAGTTCGTCGGCCAGCGCACGGTGCGTGAGCAGCTGTCGCTTGTGCTGCGCGCCGCGGTCGGACGCGGAGGCACCTCGGATCACGTGCTGCTCTCGGGCCCGCCCGGGCTCGGCAAGACCACGCTCGCGATGATCATCGCGCAGGAGATGGGCTCGACGCTGCGCGTCACCTCCGGCCCCGCGATCGCGCATGCGGGCGACCTCGCGGCGATCCTCAGCTCGCTCGACGAGGGCGACGTGCTCTTCATCGACGAGATCCACAGGCTCGCGCGGCCCGCCGAGGAGATGCTCTACCTCGCGATGGAGGACTTCCGGGTGGACGTCGTCGTCGGCAAGGGACCCGGCGCGACCTCGATCCCGCTCACGCTCCCGCCGTTCACTGCTGTCGGCGCGACGACGCGCGCGGGCCTGCTGCCCGCGCCGCTGCGCGACCGCTTCGGCTTCACAGGTCACCTGGACTTCTACGAGCCCGACGAGCTCAAGGCGATCCTCGTGCGCTCCGCTGGCATGCTCGAGCTGTCGATCTCCCACGACGCGGCGGGGGAGATCGCCTCACGCTCGCGCGGGACGCCTCGCATCGCGAACCGCTTGCTGCGCCGCGTGCGCGACTGGGCGCAGGTGCACGGCGACGGTCGTGCGACGCTCTCGGCCGCCCGCGCGGCACTCGAGGTGTACGAGGTCGACGAGCGGGGCCTCGACAGGCTCGACCGCGCGGTGCTGGGCGCGCTGTGCACGCGCTTCGGCGGCGGCCCCGTGGGGCTCACCACGCTCGCGGTCGCCGTCGGCGAGGAGCCCGAGACCGTGGAGACGGTCGCCGAGCCGTTCCTGGTGCGCGAGGGTCTCATGAGCCGGAGCCCGCGCGGCCGGGTCGCGACGTCGCTCGCGTGGGATCACCTGGGGCTGCACGCGCCCGACCGCCCCATCGAGGGCACCGGCGGCTCGCGGCTCTTCGACTGACGCGTCGGTTTTCGACTCTGAGCGTTCTCAGGGCTAGACTTCCCTGGGCCCGTACGGGCAGAACAATCGTGAGGAAATCAGTGTCAACTGCAGCGAAGGCCGCGCGTCGCGCGCTCATGTGGCTGGGCATCATCCTCGTCGTGGGCTATGGAGCCCTCGCGGCGGGCGTGCTGACCGGTGCCACGACCCTTGCCCCAGGGCTTGCCCTCGACCTTGCCGGAGGACGCCAGCTCACGCTGCAGGCGACCACCACCGACGGCTCCGAGGTCACTCAGGAGGACCTCGAGCAGGCGGTCGAGATCATCCGCAAGCGCGTCGACGCCTCGGGCACGTCCGAAGCGGAGATCACGACGCAGGGATCGAACGTCATCGTCGTCTCCCTGCCGGGCAACCCCTCTGACGAGACCATCGACCTGGTCCGCCAGAGCGCGCAGCTGCAGTTCCGCCCGGTCCTCAACTACCAGTACTCGTCGTGGATCACCGCCTCCGCCTCGGCGAGCGCCTCGGCCTCCGCGAGCGCCTCCGCCTCGGCGACCTCCGACCCTACGCCTTCCGGCTCGGCCTCGGCCGCGAGCAACGTCGTCGTGGGTGAGGCCAGCGACGAGGCCACTCCCGCGGCCTCCGCCACAGCGGCCGACCCCACGGCGAGCGCCTCCGCGTCGCCGTCCGCCTCGGCGAGTGCGAGCACGAGCACTGAGACCAGCTCGACCGACGCCGCGGCGGGCACCGCCTCCGACCTCGCGTGGCTCACCGACGAGCTGCAGGCCGAGGCCGATGCGCTCGACTGCTCCGACGAGGCCAACCTCGGTGGCGCAGACCTCGGCGACCCCGACGCCGGCCACGTGGCGTGCTCCGAGGACGGCTACTACGTCTACCTGATGGGTCCCGTCGAGCTCACCGGTTCCGACGTCGCGAGCGCCACCTCCGGCCCGTCCTACAACTCGACCGGCGCGCTCACCGGCGAGTACGAGGTCGTCCTCAACTTCACCGACGAGGGCACCGACATCTTCGACGACATCACGCAGCGCCTCATCCAGCTCGAGGAGCCGCAGGACCAGTTCGCGATCATGCTCGACGGCGTCGTGATCTCGGCGCCCGCCGTGCAGGTCCGCATCTCCGGCGGCACCGCGTCGATCACGGGTGACTTCACCCAGGCCGAGGCGCAGCAGCTCGCCGCGCAGCTCCAGTTCGGTGCGCTGCCGCTCACGCTCGAGCTCCAGTCCAACGACAACATCCCCGCGACGCTCGGTCAGGACCAGCTCGAGGCCGGCCTCATCGCGGGTCTCATCGGCCTGATCCTCGTCGTCATCTACTCGGTGTTCCAGTACCGCGCGCTCGGTCTCGTGACCGTGGGCTCGCTGTTCCTC
Organism: Demequina sp. NBRC 110054; assembly: GCF_002090115.1. NCBI lineage: Bacteria > Bacillati > Actinomycetota > Actinomycetes > Micrococcales > Demequinaceae > Demequina > Demequina sp. NBRC 110054. The sequence continues at coordinate 342,527 of NZ_BBRK01000005.1, read as the reverse complement.
GCCGGCGTCATGACGTTCATGGCGGTCGACCTCCTCTACTGGATGATCGGCTACCGCCTGTCGCTCGCGGGTGTCGCAGGCCTCATCGTCGCGATCGGTGTGACCGCCGACTCGTTCATCGTGTACTTCGAGCGCGTCAAGGACGAGCTGCGCGAGGGCAAGTCCCTCCCCGCGGCGATCGAGCGCGGCTGGAAGCGCGCGAAGCGCACGATCCTCGCGTCCGACGCGATCAACCTTCTCGCGGCAGTGGTCCTGTACCTGCTCGCGGTCGGCTCGGTCAGCGGCTTCGCGTTCACGCTCGGTCTCACGACCGTGATCGACATCATCATCGTCTTCCTGTTCACCCATCCGGTGCTCGTGCTGCTGTCGCGCACCAAGTTCTTCGGTGGGGGCCACGCCTGGTCGGGACTGGACCCGCGCCAGCTGGGCAGGGACTCGTTCTACAAGGGCCGCGGTCGCACTCGCTCGACCGAGACCAAGACGCTCGCGGAGCGCAAGGCCGAGGCCGCGAACGGAGCCGACGCGGACGCTGCCGCCGAGGCAGCGAAGGGCGGAGAGAACTGATGGCCGGCAACCTCGCACAGTGGGGCAACGCCCTGCACTCGGGTGAGAAGATCTACCCGATCGTCCGTCAGCGCAAGCGCTGGTTCGTGATCTCCGGCGCCCTCATGGCGCTGTCGATCGGCTCGCTGCTCATCTTCGGCGTCCAGCTCGGCATCGACTTCACCGGCGGCAGCCAGTTCCTCGTGACGACGGACTCGGAGGACGTGTCGATCGCGCAGGAGGTCGGCGACGAGTACGCCCCCGACTCCGAGCCGCTCGCGACGACCCTCGGCGCCGACCGCATCAAGCTGTCGATGGGCGAGGTCGAGATCGAGACCGCGCGCGAGATCACGGCCGCGCTCGCCGAGGCCTACGACGTGGATGAGGCCGACGTCGCCTCCACGCAGATCGGCCCCACGTGGGGAGCCGAGGTCGGCAAGAAGGCCCTCCAGGGCCTCGTGGTCTTCCTCGTGCTCGTCTCGATCGTGATGACGCTGTACTTCCGCGCATGGCGCATGGCGGCGTCCGGAATCATCGCGCTGCTGCACGATCTCGTGTTCACGGTCGGCATCTACGCCCTGATCGGATTCGAGATCACCCCCGCGTCCGTGATCGGCTTCCTGACGATCCTCGGCTACTCGCTCTATGACACCGTCGTGGTCTTCGACAAGGTCCGAGAGAACACCAAGGACGTGCTCACGCAGAACCGCTTCACGTACGGCGAGCTCGCGAACCTCGCGCTCAACCAGACGCTCGTGCGCTCGATCAACACCTCCGTCGTGGCGCTGCTGCCCGTCGCATCGATCCTCTTCATCGGCTCGTTCGTGCTCGGCGCGGGAACCCTCAAGGACATCTCGCTCGCGCTGTTCATCGGTATGGCGGTCGGCACGTACTCGTCGCTGTTCGTGGCCACACCCCTCGAGGTGCAGCTGCGCACCCGCGAGGAGAAGATCGCGAAGCACACCGAGAAGGTGCTCGCGCTGCGCGAGTCGGGCGAGGCGCAGGTCGTCGTGGGTGACGACGGCGAGGTTCGCGTGGGCGCGCTGCAGCCGGGGGAGCACCTCGGCACGTCGGCGCAGCCCAAGCGAAAGCACCGCAAGTAGACTGGGGCCCTGCCGCGGAAGGAGGATCGAGTGACTGAGACACGTTCCTCCACCGCGTCCGTCGGGCCCCTGGGATTCCTGCGTCGCGGTCAGCGCGAGCCCACCGCGATCGACGGGCTCGTCGAGACCTTCCGCTCGCACTACCCGCGCGAGCGCGTCGAGCTGATCGAGCGCGCCTACCGGGTCGCCGAGAAGGCGCACCGGGGCCAGAAGCGCAAGAGCGGCGAGCCGTACATCACGCACCCCATCGCGGTCGCGCAGATCGTCGCCGACCTCGGGCTGCCCGCCTCGGTGATCGCCGCGGCGCTCCTGCACGACGTCGTCGAGGACACGGACTTCTCGCTCGAGCGCATGGAGGACGAGTTCGGCGCCGAGATCGCGATGATCGTGGACGGCGTCACGAAGCTCGACAAGGTCAAGTACGGCGACGCCGCGCAGGCCGAGACGGTCCGCAAGATGGTCGTCGCGATGGCGAAGGACATCCGGGTCCTCCTGCTGAAGCTCTGCGATCGCCTGCACAACGCCCGCACGTGGGAGTTCGTGAGCCCCGAGTCCGCGCGCAAGAAGGCGCAGGAGACGCTCGAGATCTACGCGCCGCTCGCGCACCGCATGGGCCTCAACGCGATCAAGTGGGAGCTCGAGGACCTGTCCTTCCGCGCGCTCTACCCGAAGATCTACCAGGAGATCGTCGAGGTCGTCGCCGAGCGGGCGCCCGAGCGCGAGAAGTACCTCGCGCAGGTGCGCGAGGAGATCGCGACCGACCTGCGCGAGATGCGCATCAAGGCGACCATCACCGGCCGCCCGAAGCACTACTACTCGGTGTACCAGAAGATGATCGTCAGGGGCCGCGACCTCAACGACATCTATGACCTTGTGGGCGTGCGCATCCTCGTCGAGACCGTGCGCGACTGCTACGCGGTGCTCGGCGCGATGCACGCGCGCTATCAGCCCGTGCCGGGACGCTTCAAGGACTACATCGCGACCCCGAAGTTCAACCTGTACCAGTCGCTGCACACCACGGTGATCGGCCCCTCGGGCAAGCCGGTCGAGCTGCAGATCCGCACGCACGACATGCACCGTCGCGCGGAGTACGGCCTCGCCGCGCACTGGCGCTACAAGGAGAACGGTCGCACGGGCCAGGAGTCGACCGGGACCCCGGGAGACATGGGCTGGCTGCGGCAGATCGCCGACTGGCAGCAGGAGACGGCCGACCCGAGCGAGTTCCTCGACTCGCTGCGCGGGGAGATCGCGCGCGCCGAGGTCTACGTGTTCACGCCGCGCGGCCGGCTGCTGTCGCTTCCACAGGGCGCGACCCCCGTCGACTTCGCCTACGCCGTGCACACCGAGGTCGGCCACAAGACCATCGGCGCGAAGGTCAACGGGAGGCTCGTCCCGCTCGACTCGACGCTCGAGAACGGCGACACGGTCGAGGTGCTCACCACGACCGATGAGAACGCGCATCCTCGCCGTGACTGGCTCGACTTCGTGCAGTCGACGCGTGCGCGCAACAAGATCCGGCAGTGGTTCACCCGCGAGCGCCGCGAGGAGTCCGTCGAGACGGGACGCGACATGCTCGCGCGGGCGATCCGTCGCCAGCATCTGCCGATGCAGCGCCTCATGTCGCGCTCGACGCTCCTCGCGCTCGCCAAGGAGATGCACTACGACGACGTCGACGCGCTCTACGCCGCGATCGGCGAGCACAAGGAGCAGCCCTCCGACGTGGTCGCGCGCATGGTCGAGGCCGTCGGCGGCCAGGAGGGGGCCGACGAGGACCTCACCGAGATCACGCGGCCCGGGACCGGTCAGAAGACCCGCAGGGGAGATCCCGGCGTCTCCGTGCACGGTCTCGCGGACGTGGTGGTCAAGCTCGCGAAGTGCTGCACTCCCGTGCCGGGCGACGCGATCCAGGGCTTCATCACGCGAGGTCAGGGCGTGAGCGTCCACCGCGCCGATTGCGACAACCTCGCGAACCTCAAGACTCAGCAGCCCGAGCGCCTGATCGATGTGCAATGGACCGGCCAGCACGAGGCCACCTACATGGTGCAGATCGAGGTGGAGGCGCTCGACCGCAACCGGCTGCTGTCCGACGTGGTGCAGGTGCTCTCGGACCACCACGTCAACATCCTCGGCGCCAATGTCTCGACGTCGAGGGATCGCGTGGCGCTCAACACGTTCACGTTCGAGATGGCGGACCCGTCGCACCTCGGCGCGGTCCTCGGCGCGATCCGTCGCATCGAGGGCGTCTACGACGCGCGCCGCATCACGGGGGCCCGCCGGCGCTGACGGCTCACGCGGCAGCGTGGCCGCCTCGATCCGAGCGGTCGGCGTCGCCCCATGCCTCGAGCACGGCTCTCCACGCGGACGCGGCGCGCATCCGCGCCCTGTCAGGCGCGACCGCGAGGAGCTCGGCGGTCACCTCATGCTCACGCACCGTTCCCGCGCGCAGCTCGCGCCACACCGTGGGGATGGCCGATGTCAGGGGAGCCCAGCGCAACGCGTCGACCAGGCAACGCGCGGTCGACGCGACCGTGAGGGGGCCGATGCTCGAGGTCGGCAGCGCAGCGGTCCCCTGCGCATGGATGCGTACGCGGCGCGCCCGGTCCTGCGCGGGACGGAGCCCCCGGGAGCCTCGGCGGCGCAACACGTCGACGGTGGCGGGAAGCTCCCCTCCGTGCCTCACCCAGATCCCCGAGAGCCCGGTGACGATCGCGCCTCGCGGCACCTCGGGCGCGAGGGCGAGCGCTCTCAGCGTGGGAGAGACCGGCACATCGACGGGGCAGCCCGCCGCTCCCGTGAGGGGCACGAGGCATCCCTCTCGCGCCGCGCGCGCGAGGCCGACGGGACCGATGTCCGAGACGTCCACGAGGATCATCCCTCGAGGATGACAGCGAAGCGCGCGGCTCGCGGCGGATCGAGACGGGCCTGGGGACAACGAAGCCGGCGCCACCCTGGGGTGGACGCCGGCTTCGAGGCGGTGAGGCCTAGCCCTGGACGGACTCGATCTGCTTGAGCCAGGCCTTGCGGGCCGCGAGGGCCTCCTCGGCCTGCTTGATCTTGCGCTTGTCGCCCGCGGCGGTGGCCTTCTCGAGATCCTTCTCCAGGTCCGCGATCGCGGCGTGGAGCTGCGCGGTCGCGCCCGAGACGCGCGCCTCGAGCTCGGGGTTGCTCGAGTGCCACTCGGCGTCCTCGGCGTCGCGCACGGCCTTCTCGACCACGCCGATGCGCTTGGCGAGGCGAGCCGCGTCGCCGCGCGGGACGCGCCCGGCGGCCTCGTAGCGGTCCTGGATCGAGCGCAGGGCCCTCTTCGCGGTGCGCAGGTCGGTGATCGGCATCAGGGCCTCCGCCTCGACGACGATGGCCTCCTTCTCCTCGACGTTGCCCGACAGCGCCTCGTCCTCGGCGTCCGACGCCGCGCGACGCGCCTCGAAGAAGCCGTCCTGGGCCGTCTGGAAGCGACGCCAGAGCGCATCGTCGACGCTGCGGCGGCCGCGGCCTGCGTTGCGCCAATCGTTCATCAGGTCGCGGAAGGCGCGGGCCGTGGAGTCCCAGTCGGTCGACGACTGAAGCGCCTCGGCGCGGGCGACGAGCGCCTCCTTGCGCTCCGCGACGGTCGCGTTCTCGCGGTCGAGCTCGGCGAAGTGGTGCTTGCGAGCCTTCTCGAACGACGAGCGCGCGTGCGTGAAGCGGCGCCACAGTGCGCGCTCGGCCTCCTTGGGGACGCGGGCGCCGTTGCGCTGCGCCTCCTTCCAGCCGTCGAGCAGGGAGCGGAGCGTCTCGGTGTCGTTCTTCCAGTGGACCTGGTCCTGCGGCTTGTCCGCGAGGGCCTCGGCCTGGACCACGATCTCCTCGCGCGCGGCGAGGGCCGCCTCACGAGCCGCGCGACGCTCGGCCTGGATCCGGTCGCGGGCCTCGGTGGCCTCCTTCTCGACCTCGACCCAGCGCGTGCGCAGCGCGGGGATATCGCCGACGACGACGGGGGTCGCGAGGCCCTCGCCGGTCGAGGCGAGCGCCTCATCGATGTCCTTCACGGAGAGCTCGGCGGAGCTCAGCCGCGCGTGGAAGCGCTCGATCGATGCCTTGAGCTCGTAGTACGCGACGGCGTACGGCTTGAGCGGGTCCTCGCCCTTGGCGGGGCCGACCTCGACCTTGTCGGACTCGATGGCCACGAGCACGGCCTCGCCGTCCACCGACCCGAAGGCCTCGGCGGCCTCGAGCATCTCCGCCGTCACCTCGTCGACCACGGGCACCTTCACGGGGTGCGTGGTGTGCGCGGCGACCACGGCGGGCGTCGCGGGCGCGAACGAGCCGGGCTTGGGAGCGCGGGGCTTGGGCGCCGGCTTCGGCTTCGGCTTCGCGGCCGCCTTGGGGGCGGGCTTCTCGGCCTCGGCGGGGGCCTCAGCCTCGTCGGCTGCGGGAGCAGCGTCGGCGAGAGCCTCGGCGGGCGCGGCGTCCGCACCCTCCTCGGGGGTCGTGTCGGCCTCGACGACGAGCTCGGGCTCGGTCTCGGGGGTGGGGGTGGCGTCGATGTCGGCGGGGCGATCGGCGGAAGTCATGAAACGGATACCTCGTTCACGATGACGGACAGTGCCGGTCGACCATCGGTGTCCCCGGTGATCGTGCCGGCTTCGGCAACAGACTCAACAATACCCAGGCCTGACACCACTCGGCCGAACACCGTGTAGCCGCCGGCCTCATCCTCCGGGATCTCCGAGTCCTCGTAGACGATGAAGAACTGGCTTCCCATGGACGATGCGGCGGTCTCGGCGTCCGAGGAGCTCGACCCCACGCGCGCCATCGCGAGCGTGCCGGTGGTGTAGATGCCATCCTCGGGGGCGTTCTCGATCGGGCCGAAGCGATACGACGGCCCGCCGGCTCCGGTGCCGAGCGGATCGCCGCACTGGAGCACGTAGATGCCCGAGGTCGTGAGGCGGTGGCACTCGGTCGAGTCGTAGAAGCCGTCCTCCGCGAGCGCGAGGAACGACGACACGGCCTGCGGCGCGTCCTCGCCGTCGAGCTCCACGACGATGTCGCCCAGGTTGGTGCTGATCGTCGCGGTCCAGGTCGTGTCCTCGGCCATGCCGGAGGGCGGCGGAGAAGGTGATGCGCCCCAGCCTGTCGCGGTCTCGATCTCCTCGGAGGTGGCCGTCGCGGTCGCCGAGGACGATGCGGCGGCGGAGCTGTCCGCGCCGCTCGAGTGGGTGAGGGTGAAGATCGCGGCATAGCCGACGAGGCCGATCAACGCGGCCGAGGCGGCGTACATCACGATCTGCCAACGGCGCCGCGAGCGGGCGTCGGCCTCGGCCTTCGCGCGTGCCTGCTCGTCGCGGGCCCTGCGCTCCTTGGCTGCCGCCCTATGCCTGCTGCTCACGTGTGCTCCTCCTGGTTGGGCCCCGTCAGTCTAGGCCCCGCCGGAATGGAAGAATGGGCCCCATGGCTCGAGTGCGACCCCTCTCTGGATTCCCCGAATGGACCCCTCGTGAACGCGTCGTGGAGGCCCATGTTCTCTCGACGCTGCGCTCGGTGTTCGCGCTTCATGGCTTCGGTGAGATCGAGACACGTGCGGTCGAGCCGATCGACCGCCTCGCGGGCGACTCGGAGGCCTCCAAGGAGATCTACGTCCTCCAGCGCCTGAACGCCGAGGGCGACTCGGAGGCGAAGGTCGGCCTGCACTTCGACCTCACGGTGCCTTTCGCGCGCTACGTCGAGGAGAACCAGGGGGCCCTCCAGTTCCCGTTCCGACGGTGGCAGATCCAGAAGGTGTGGCGCGGCGAGCGTCCGCAGGAGGGCCGCTTCCGCGAGTTCTATCAGGCGGACATCGACATCGTCGCGCGCGAGACGCTGCCCGAGCACCTCGAGGCCGAGGTCGCGATCGTCATGGCGCGCGCGCTCGGCGAGCTGCCCATCCCGTCGGTGACGATGCGCGTCAACAACCGCGCGCTGGTCGAGGGCTTCTACAAGGGCGTCGGCATCGAGGACGTCGCGGGCGCGCTGCGCAGCGTCGACAAGCTCGACAAGATCGGGCCCGACGGCGTGCGCGCCGAGCTCGCGGAGCAGGGCGTGGCCGAGACAGCGGCCGACGCCGCGCTCGAGCTCGCGAAGATCTCGGCGCCCGACGCGTCCTTCGCGGAGGCCGTCGAGGACCTGTGGGAGACGACGACGAAGGTCGCGGACCCGTCCGAGGCCGAGGCGCAGCTCGGGCGCGGCATCGCGTCCCTCGCGACGCTCGTCTCCTCGGTCAACGCCGCCGTCCCCGGCACCGCGGTCGCCGATCTCAGGATCGCGCGCGGCCTCGACTACTACACGGGGTCGGTGTACGAGACGTTCATGGACGGGCACGAGGGCTTCGGCTCGATCTGCTCGGGCGGCCGCTACGACTCGCTCGTCGCGGGCGGGGGGTTCCCCGGGGTGGGCATGTCGATCGGCGTGAGCCGCCTCGTCGCGCTGCTGCTGTCCGCCGGGCTCGTGGAGGCCACGCGCGGCGTCCCGTCCGCGGTCCTCGTCGCCGTCACCGACGAGGACTCGCGCGCCGCGTCGGATCGCATCGCCGACCGCCTCCGCGCGCGAGGCATCCCGTGCGAGGTCGCGCCCAAGGCCGCGAAGTTCGGCAAGCAGATCCAGCACGCCGATCGCCGCGGCATCCCGTTCGTGTGGTTCCCTGCCCCTGACGGGGACGGGCAGGTCAAGGACATCCGTTCGGGAGACCAGGTGGACGCCGACGCCGACGCGTGGGTGCCCCCGGCCGCGGACCTGCACCCCGGCATCGTCCGGACCGACGCATCCTGACCGCGTCGCGAACCCGGCCGCGAGGCTCCCGGGTGACCCGGGACCACGGCCGTCCCCGCATCGTCCCTCACCGTTAGACTGATACCCGCTTCCACACTTCTGCGCCGAGGACGGCGCGAACGAAAGGCAGACCTTGCTCCGCACGCATCTCGCAGGAAACCTCCGTGCCGCCGACGCCGGCACGACCGTCACCCTCGCCGGCTGGGTGGGCCGCCGCCGCGATCACGGCGGCGTGGCGTTCATCGATCTGCGTGACGCGTCGGGCTTCGCGCAGGTCGTGATCCGCGAGGAGGTCGCGCACGCGCTGCGCACCGAGTACGTGGTGCAGGTGACCGGCGAGGTGCGCGAGCGCCCCGAGGGCTCGGCCAACCCGAACATGCCTTCCGGTGAGATCGAGGTCGTCGTCTCCGACGTCGTGATCCTCAACGAGTCCGCGCCCACGCCGTTCCCGATCGACGAGCACGTCAACGTCGGCGAGGAGGCGCGCCTCAAGCACCGCTACCTGGACCTGCGTCGTCCCCAGCAGCGCGCCAACATCGTCCTGCGTTCCAAGGTCAACCAGGCCGCGCGCCGCGTGCTCGACCGTCACGACTTCCTGGAGATCGAGACGCCGACGCTCACGCGCTCGACCCCGGAGGGTGCCCGCGACTTCGTCGTCCCCGCGCGCCTGTCGCCCGGTTCCTGGTACGCCCTTCCGCAGTCCCCGCAGCTCTTCAAGCAGCTGCTCATGGTGGCCGGGATGGAGAAGTACTACCAGATCGCCCGCTGCTACCGCGATGAGGACTTCCGCGCGGACCGCCAGCCCGAGTTCACCCAGCTCGACGTCGAGATGAGCTTCGTGGACCAGGACGACGTGATCTCGCTCGGCGAGGAGCTCGTCAAGGAGATCTGGGCGCTCATCGGCTACGAGGTGTCGACCCCGATCCCGCGGATCACCTACGCGGACGCGATGGCGCGCTTCGGCTCCGACAAGCCCGACCTGCGCTTCGGCCTCGAGCTCACCGAGCTGACCGAGTACTTCAAGGAGACGCCGTTCCGGGTCTTCCAGGCGGAGTACGTCGGCGCGGTCGTCATGCCCGGCGGCGCCTCGCAGCCGCGAAAGGTGCTCGACGCGTGGCAGGAGTGGGCCAAGCAGCGCGGCGCCAAGGGCCTCGCCTACGTGCTCGTCCAGGAGGACGGCTCGCTCACCGGTCCCGTGGCCAAGAACCTGTCCGAGACCGAGCTCGCGGGGCTGGCCGAGAAGGTCGGCGCGAACCCGGGCGACTGCGTGTTCTTCGCCGCGGGCAAGACCGAGGCGTCGCGCGCGCTGCTGGGTGCGGCCCGCAACGAGATCGCGTCGCGCGTCGGCCTGATCGACGAGGACCGCTTCGAGTTCTGCTGGGTCGTCGACGCGCCGCTGTTCAAGCCGGTCGACGTGGACGACGACGACGTGGCGCTCGGCTACTCGGCGTGGACGGCCGTGCACCACGCGTTCACGAGCCCCAAGCCCGAGTTCATGGACACGTTCGACACCGACCCGGGCCCGGCGCTCGCCTACGCGTACGACATCGTGTGCAACGGCAACGAGATCGGCGGCGGGTCGATCCGTATCCACCGCCAGGACGTTCAGCAGCGCGTCTTCAGCGTCATGGGCATCGGCGAGGAGGAGGCCCAGGAGAAGTTCGGCTTCCTACTCGACGCGTTCAAGTTCGGCGCCCCGCCGCACGGCGGCATCGCGCTCGGCTGGGACCGCGTCACGGCGCTGCTCGCCAAGGCCGACTCGATCCGCGACGTCATCGCGTTCCCGAAGTCGGGCGGCGGCTACGACCCGCTGACCGACGCGCCGGCTCCGATCACCCCGGAGCAGCGCAAGGAGGCCGGCGTGGACTTCGTGCACGAGGACAAGGACTCCGAGAAGGCCGAGGCCTAAGCCGCCTCCCTGACCGTGACAAGGGCGGGCTCCCGAGAGGGGGCCCGCCCTTCGTCGTCCACGCGAGGCTTCGCGGCGCGTCCCGCGCGCGACGCCCACAGCACGCCGCCGATGACCAGCACGCCGCCGACGAGCTCGCCGAGGCCCGTGCGCTCGCCCAGCGCGAGCCAGGCGGTCGCGATCCCGACCACGGGCACGAGCATCGAGAACGGCGCGACCACGCCGGCCGGGTGCCGCGCCATGAGCCACACCCAGATGCCCGAGCCGGCGAGGGTGCCGAGCAGGACGGTGTAGGCGAGGCCGAGCCAGGCCGGGACCGCCGCGGCCGTGAACGACGTCGCGAGCGAGTCCGCAATGGTAGTCGGCCCCTCGACGACGAGCGAGATCGCGAGCATCGGCAGTGGCGGCACGACGCTCATCCACAGCACGAGGTGCAGCGGCCTGTCGGCGCGAGCCTGCCGGCTTGCGAGGTTGCCGAACGCCCATCCCAACGCGCCGAGCAGGACCAGCAGGAACGGCCACAGAGGGGCGTCCGCGCCGTACGACAGTCCGACTACGGCGAGCCCGAGCGCGGCCACGGCGACCCCGGCGCCCGCCCGGATACCGATCCGCTCCCGCAGCAGCAGCGCGCCGAGGACGACGGTGAACGGCGCGGAGGCCTGGAGCACGAGCGACGCGAGCCCCGTCGGGAAGCCCGCCGCCATCCCCAGGTAGAGGAAAAGGAACTGCAGGGTGCCGAAGCCCAGCCCATAGGCGAGCAGCCAGCGCCAGGGGACGTTCGGGCGTGGGATGAAGAGCATCGTCGGGATCGCGATGAGCGCGAAGCGCAGCGCGACCAGGAACAGCGGCGGGAAGTGCTCGAGCGACGCGTGGATCGCGAGGAAGTTCACGCCCCACAGCACTGCGGTCGTGACGGCGAGGAGGATGTGGCGCGTGCTCATGCCGCCAGTGTGAGTCTACCGGCGTGTGAAGCACCAGCGAGCATTGGTGAAGCATCTGTGTAGGCTGACTACATGGAAGTGCGTCACCTCGAGCTGCTGAGGGAGCTGCGCGACCGCGGCACCCTGGGCGCGGTCGCGGAGGCGACCTTCCGCACACCGTCGGCGCTGTCCCAGCAGTTGCGGACCGCGGAACGCGAACTAGGTGTGGCGCTCACGGAGCCCGCGTCGCGCGGGCTGCGCCTCACCTGGGCGGGCCAGATGCTCGCGGACGGCGCGGACGACGTCCTCGGCGCGATTGCTGCGCTGCAGGCACGACTCGATGCAGGCAAGGGGGAGCCGTCGGGGGTCGTACGCATCGGCACGCTGCCGAGCGCGGGCGCCGCGCTGCTGCCGGGAGTGCTTGCGAGGATTGCCGGCTCGCTGCTCGAGATCGACCTGCAGGACTTCGACCTCGCCGAGGCGGACTACGCCACTCGCACGGCCGACGTGGACCTGGTCATCGGGCACAGCCTCATTTCCGACGTTCCCGCGGGCGCCGAGCACCTGTTCACGCAGGTCGTCGCTCGCGAGCCGATCGACATCGCCGTGCCCGCGGGGCACCCGCTCGCGGGACGGACCACGCTCTCGCCCGCCGACGTGGTGGGCGAGACCTGGATTGCGGTGCCTGCGGGATACCCGTTCGACACCGTGCTCCAGGCGATCGAGGCGGCGACCGGCGAGCGCGCCCGCCGCATCGTCCGGATCCGTGACAATCGGCTCGTGGAGTCGCTCGTCTCGGAAGGCCTGGGGATCGCGATGCTTCCGAGGTTCTCGACTCCGCCGAGCGACGCCTACCGGCTGCTCCCGCTCGAGGGCGTGCACGCCGTGCGCAGCATCGTCGCTCTCGCGCGGCACGACCGGGTGCAGCGTCGCGCCGTCACCGCGGTACTCGAGATGCTCGAGGCGGAGGGCCGGCGGGTCAGCGGGTGACGGTCTCGTCCGCGCGGCTGCCCGTTCGGAGAGACGTGGACTTTGGCTGGGTGGCGTGGTGACCAGGTGGTCACCCCCACGCCCTAGGCTTGCTGCATGGACCTGTTCGATGCGGTGCGCACCGAGGCGTCGGGTGTGCCCGCGCCCACCGCGTCATCCCCGCTCGCGGTGCGGATGCGGCCGCGCACGCTCGACGAGGTCGTGGGGCAGTCCCATCTGCTTGGCGACGGCTCGCCCCTGCGGCGGCTGATCGGCGAGACCGCGCCTGCCACCTCGGTCATGCTCTGGGGTCCTCCCGGGACAGGAAAGACCACGCTGGCCTATCTGGTCGCGGGCGGCAGGCGCTTCGTCGAGCTCTCCGCGGTGTCGTCGGGCGTCAAGGAGGTCCGGGCGGTCATCGACGACTCGAAGCGCCGCCTCGCGACGGGGGAGCGCGAGACCGTCGTCTTCATCGACGAGATCCACCGCTTCACGCGCAGCCAGCAGGACATCCTCCTGCCCGCCGTCGAGAACCGATGGATCACGCTCATCGGCGCCACGACCGAGAACCCGTCGTTCTCCGTGGTCGGCCCGCTGCTGTCGCGCTCCCTGCTGCTCACGCTCAAGCCGCTCGGCGTGGACGATGTGGTGGCGCTCGTGTCCCGCGCCGTCGAGGACCCGCGCGGGCTGGGCGGGGAGGTCACGCTCCAGGACGATGCTCGGGATCAGCTGGTGCGCGTCGCCGGGGCGGACGCGCGCAAGGCGCTCACGCTGCTCGAGGCCGTCGCGGACACCGCGGCCGACGGTGACGGCGTCATCACGGAGGCGATCGTCGAGGCGACCATGGACGCCGCGCTCGTCGCGTACGACAAGTCGGGTGACCAGCACTATGACGTGATCTCCGCCTTCATCAAGTCCGTGAGGGGCTCGGACGTCGACGCGGCGCTGCACTACCTGGCGCGCATGGTGGTCGCGGGGGAGGACCCGCGGTTCATCGCACGTCGCCTCGTGATCCTTGCCTCGGAGGACATCGGCCTCGCCGATCCCCAGGGCCTCGTGATCGCTCAGGCCGCGGCCGACGCGGTGAGCTTCATCGGCATGCCCGAGGGACGCATCCCGCTCGCGGAGGCGACTGCGTACCTCGCCATGGCGCCCAAGTCGAACCGCTCGTACATGGCGATCAACAAGGCGATCGCCGACGTGAAGGCCGGCCGCGCGGGCGTCGTCCCCGAGCACCTGCGCGACGCCCACTACAGCGGCGCCGAGAAGCTCGGCCACGGCAAGGACTACGTCTACAGTCATGACGCGCCCCGCGGCGTCGCGAGGCAGGAGTACCTGCCCGAGTCGCTTCGTGGCACGCGCTACTACGAGCCCACCGAGCACGGCGTCGAGCGCACGCTGAGCGAGCGGCTCGACACGATCCGGGACATGCTCGGCCGCGACTGACAGCGGGGTCTTTCCCTGGTACGATTGTCCAGCCCTCGCGGACGGTTGGCTGCTGTCGCCGCGAACATGCACACACTCGTACTTTCCCGAGCGCTTCCGCGTGCTCGGGGACAGTGAAGGAAATCATGACCTCTGTTCAGAAGGCACGTCGCCAGGTGCGACTGTCCCGTGCCCTCGGCCTCGCCCTGACGCCGAAGGCCGTCAAGCACTTCGAGAAGCGCCCCTACCCCCCGGGCGAGCACGGCCGCACCGCGCGCCGCAAGGAGAGCGACTACGCCGTCCGTCTGCGCGAGAAGCAGCGTCTTCGCGCCCAGTACGGCCTGCGCGAGAAGCAGATGCTCTCGACCTACGCCGAGGCGAAGAAGGAGCCGGGTCTGACCGGTGAGGCCTTCGTCGAGCTGCTCGAGATGCGCCTCGACGCGCTCGTGCTCCGCGCCGGCTTCGCCCGCACGATCCTGCAGGCCCGCCAGGCCGTCCTGCACCGCCACATCCTCGTGGACGGCAAGATCGTCGACCGCCCCTCGTTCCGCGTGAAGCCGGGCCAGACCATCCAGGTCAAGCCCAAGGCCGTCACGATGGAGCCCTACATGGCCGCCGCCGCCGGTGCGCACCGCGACGTGCTGCCCGAGGTGCCGGAGTACCTCAACGTCACGCTGGAGAAGCTCACCGCTCAGCTCGTGCGTCGCCCCAAGCGCGCCGAGGTCCCGGTGACCTGCGAGGTCCAGCTGGTCGTCGAGTACTACGCTCGCTAAGCCAGAGACGACGGTAGGCTCTGACTAGAGAGCCTTTACCTCAGCAGACGCCGCGGTGCGCTGCTCCCGCAAGGGAGGGCGTGCCGCGGCGTTTCGCTTATCCCCGTAGCCCCGGGTCGACGCCGACCCGTCAAGAGACCGACCCTGTGAGAGACAAGGACCTGCATGCGCTCCGCTGAGATCGCCACGCGTTGGAATGACTACTTCGCGAAGCAGGGGCACCACATCGCCCCGAGCACCTCGCTCGTGTCGCCCGACCCGTCGCTGCTGTTCACGGTCGCCGGCATGGTGCCGTTCATCCCGTACATCATCGGGACCGAGCAGTCGCCGCACCCGCGCATCGCGTCCGTCCAGAAGTGCATCCGCACCAAGGACATCGAGGAGGTCGGCAAGACCACCCGCCACGGCACGTTCTTCCAGATGCTGGGCAACTTCTCGTTCGGCGACTACTTCAAGGAAGGCGCCATCAACTTCGCGTGGGAGCTGCTCACCACGCCGGAGTCAGAGGGTGGCTACGGCTTCGAGCCTGAGCGCTTCTGGGTCACCATCTGGAACGAGGACGACGAGGCGCTGTCCTCGCTCGTCAACGCGGGCGTGAACCCCGATCAGATCGTGAAGCTCACGCGCGAGGAGATCTTCTGGGACACCGGACAGCCGGGCCCCGCGGGTCCGTGCGCCGAGTGGCACTACGACCGCGGTCCCGAGTACGGCCCCGACGCTGTCGGCGGCACCGTGGATCCTGGCGGCGACCGCTACCTCGAGATCTGGAACCTCGTCTTCGACCAGTACCTGCGCGGCCCCGGAGACGGCAAGGACTACGAGCTCATCCGCGAGCTCGACCAGAAGGCCATCGACACGGGTGCGGGCCTTGAGCGCATCGCGTTCCTCAAGCAGGGCGTCGAGAACTTCTACGAGACCGACGAGGTCTTCCCCGTCATCGGCGAGGTGCAGAAGCTCACTGGCCTCACCTATGGCCACGACAAGGACACCGACGTCCGCTTCCGCGTCATCGCCGACCACATCCGCTCGTCGCTCATGCTCATCGGCGATGGCGTCAAGCCCGGCAACGAGGGCCGCGGCTACGTCCTGCGCCGCCTGCTGCGACGCACCGCGCGCAACATGCGTCTCATGGGCGTCGAGGAGGCCTCGCTGCCGCAGCTCCTGCCCGTGTCCAAGGACGCGATGAAGCTCACCTACCCCGAGCTCGAGGCCGACTTCTCACGCATCAGCGAAGTGGCGTACAAGGAGGAGGACGCGTTCCGACGCACCCTTGCCTCCGGCACGACGATCTTCGACACCGCGGTCGAGAAGGCGAAGAGCAAGGGCGCGGCCGCGCTTCCCGGCGCCGACGCCTTCCAGCTCCACGACACCTACGGCTTCCCGATCGACATCACGCTCGAGATGGCGGCCGAGGCTGGCCTGCAGGTGGACGAGGCGAAGTTCCGCGAGCTCATGAACGAGCAGCGCGAGCGCGCCCGCGCCGACGCGAAGGCCAAGAAGGGCGGCCACGCGGACACCGCGGTGTACCAGGGCCTGCTCGAGGCCCACGCGACCGAGTTCAAGGGCTACCACGAGCTCGCGACCGCGACCGAGGTGCAGGGCATCCTCAAGGACGGCAAGCCCGTCCCGGTCGGCGTCGAGGGCGACACGCTCGAGGTCGTGCTGCCCCAGACGCCGTTCTACGCGGAGTCCGGAGGTCAGGAAGCCGACGCGGGCGTGATCGGCGCCGCGAACGCCACGCTCGAGGTCGTCGACGTCCAGCGCCCGATCAAGGGCCTCGTCGTCCACACCGTCAAGGTGGTCGAGGGCGAGGTCGCCGTCGGCGATGCCGTGTCGGCCGAGGTCGACGCCGAGTGGCGCCTCGGGGCGCGCCAGGCGCACTCCGGCACGCACCTCATCCACGCCGCGCTGCGCGAGGTGCTCGGACCCGAGGCGCTTCAGTCCGGCTCGTACAACAAGCCCGGTTACCTGCGCCTCGACTTCTCGTGGGGCCAGGCGCTCAGCACGGAGACCCGCTCGGAGATCGAGGAGGTCACCAACCGCGCGATCCGCAGCGACCTGCCCGTCTCGTGGCAGTACATGAGCCTGCCTGAGGCCAAGGAGTGGGGTGCGGTCGCGCTGTTCGGCGAGACGTACGACGACTCGAATGTGCGCGTCGTCCAGATCGGCGGTCCGTGGTCGCGCGAGCTGTGCGGTGGCACCCACGTCGAGCACTCGAGCCAGGTCGGCATGGTCGCGGTCAGCACGGAGTCCTCAGTCGGCTCGGGCTCGCGCCGCATCGAGGCCTTCGTCGGCTTCGAGGCCTTCGAGCACCTCGCCGCCGAGCGCGCGCTCGTGAGCGAGCTCACCTCGACCCTCAAGGTCCAGCCGGGCGAGCTCAAGGGCCGCATCGAGAAACTGCTCGAGCGCGTCTCCGACGCGGAGAAGCAGCTCGCAGGCTTCCGCGCGCAGGCCATGCGCGACGCCGCTGGCTCTCTCGTGGACACCGCAAAGGAGATCGGCGGCGTGCGCGTCGTCGCCCACGAGTCCGACGCGGCGGGGGAGTCTGACGACCTGCGCACCCTCGTGATGGACATCCGCGCGCGCCTCGGCGAGTCGGCGCCCGCCGTGGTCGCCGCGTCGGCCGCGATCGGCGGGCGTCCGCAGATCGTGATCGGCACCAACCAGGCCGCGCGCGACCTGAAGATCAAGGCGGGCGACCTCGTGAAGATCGCCGCGGGCGTCCTTGGCGGCGGAGGCGGCGGCAAGCCCGACCTCGCGCAGGGAGGCGGCCAGGACGCGACCGCGATCGGAGCGGCGCTCGAGGCAGTCGAGGCAGCGATCGCGAACCGTGGATAGGCACGTGCGCCTCGGCGTCGACGTCGGCACAGTCCGCGTCGGCGTCGCCGCGAGCGACCCCGACGGCCTGATGGCCTTCCCCGTCGGCACCGTGCAGCGGTCGCCGAAGGCGGTGCAGGAGGTCGCCGACCTCGTCGCGGAGCGTTCCGCGACCGAGGTCTTCGTGGGGCTGCCGCGTACACTGAAGGGGCGCGAGGGCACCTCCGCGGCCGACGCGCGGGACTTCGCCGCGCGGCTCGCGGAACTCACACCCGCTACAGTGCGTTTGATCGACGAGCGGTTCTCGACCGCCTCGGCGTCGCGGCAGATGAGCGCCGCCGGGCGATCCGCCAAGGCACAGCGCCAGGTCATCGACCAGGCGGCCGCCGTGGTGATCCTCGAGACCGCTCTGGAAGTGCAGAAGAGAGACAACCTCGGCTCGGTGACGACCGAGGTCCCGTCCAGCAAGGGGAACGATGACTGACCTGTTCGAGGCCGAGCCAACGTCGACCACGTCGCTCGACATGCGCCGCCTGCAGCGGCGCAAGCGCCGTGCGACGCGACGCAAGTGGACCCTGGTGGCCACCGCCGTCGGATTGGTCGTGCTCGCGCTGGGCGGCTCGATCGCCTACAACTTCTTCCAGTCGCTCGGTGGCGGCGAGGTCGCGATCGAGGACTTCGAGGGCACCGGTCAGGGCACGGTCCAGGTCATCATCGAGTCGGGTGACACGGGCGCGCAGATCGCGCAGACCCTGTACGACGCGGGCGTCGTCGCCTCGACCGAGGCCTTCATCCAGGCCTACAACGACAACCCGGACTCCGCGAGCATCCAGGCGGGCTACTACTTCATGCAGCGCGAGATGTCCGCCGCGTCGGCCGTGCTCCAGCTGCTCGACCCCGACTACCGCGAGATCCGCACGATCACCGTGGTCGAGGGCAAGACGCTCGACACGTACTACCAGAAGATCGCCGACCTCACGGATTACACCAAGGAGGAGGTCGCGGAGGCCGCGGAGGACACCGAGGCGCTCGGACTGCCCGAGGAGGCGGAGGGAAACCTCGAGGGCTGGCTGTTCCCGTCGACGTACTCGTTCAACCCCGGCGTCACCCCCACGGACGTGCTGTCGACCATGGTGTCGACCACGATCTCCGTGCTCGAGCGCAACGGCGTCTCGGAGGAGAACTGGGAGGAGACCCTGATCGTCGCCTCCCTCGTGGAGCGCGAGGCCCGTCAGGACAAGGACCGCGCGAAGATCGCGGGCGTGATCTACAACCGCCTCGATCTCGACATGATGCTCCAGCTCGACTCGACGGTGAAGTACATCTCGCCCTCGGAGGGCGTCTTCACGTCGGACGACGAGCGTGCGATCGACAGCCCGTACAACACCTACCTGTACACGGGGCTGCCCCCGGGCCCGATCGCCGGCCCCGGTGAGGCATCGATCCAGGCCGCGATCGATCCCGCGAACCACGACTACCTCTACTTCGTGACCGTCAACCTCACGACCGGCAAGACCAAGTACGCCGAGACGTACGAGGAGCACCTGGTCAATGTGCAGCAGCTCCAGGAGTGGTACGCGAAGAACAGCGACGACTGATCTCGTGAGCTCTTCGCCGCGCAGGGCGGGGGTGCTCGGGCACCCCATCGCCCATTCGCTCTCGCCGGTGCTGCATCGTGCTGCGTACGCCGAGCTCGGGCTCGACTGGGAGTACGACGCGTACGACGTCACGGAGGAAGGCCTCGGTGACTTCATCGGCGGCCTCGGCCCGGAGTGGGCCGGACTGTCGCTGACCATGCCGCTCAAGGTCGCGGCCATGCCGCTGATGGACTTCGTGGAGCCCATGGCGAAGCTGGTCGGCGCTCTCAACACGGTCGTCGTCCAGCACGTCGGCTCTCAGCGTCAGCTCGTCGGCGCGAACACCGACGTCCACGGCATCGTCGCCGCGCTTCGCGAGGGCGGCCTCGAGCGGGTGAACTCTGCCGTGGTGATCGGCGGGGGAGCGACCGCCACCTCGACGCTCGCCGCGCTCGGGCAGCTGGGCTGCACCTCGCCCGTGGTCGCCGTCCGCAACCGGGGGCGCGCCGGGGGACTGGTGCGCGCCGCGTCGCGCATGGGCGTCTCGCCTGTGCTCGTGCCGCTCGGCACGGACGATGCGGACGATGCGGTCGTCGCGCGAGCATGCCAAGCGGACGTGGTCGTCTCGACGATCCCGGCGTCGGCGGGCGCAGCGCTCGGCGCACGCGTCCACTCGGTTCGAGGCGTGCTCCTGGACGTGGTCTACGACCCGCTCGTGACACCCTTGGCCGAGTCGTGGCTCGCGGGTGGCGGCACCTTCGTGGGAGGTCAACGCATGCTCCTCCACCAGGCAGCCGAGCAGGTGCGCCTCATGACGGGCAGGACCGTCCAGATTCGGACATTGAGCGACGCGCTAGCCCAAGTGTGATTATTCCGACTCTCGTGTTCCCTGGCCCGGGTGCCGATGTTAGGTTCGCAGGGCGATGGGCCCTGGCGAGCAGCCGATGGGCATGAGGGAGTCACAGTGAAGCAGCTCGGTTCGATCCTCCTTGAGGAGGGACTGGTCACCGAGGACCAGCTCATGGACGCGATCGACGCGCAACAGCAGCGCGGTCAGTCCCTGGGCCGCACGCTGGTCGAGCTCGGCATGCTCACCGAGCCGCAGCTCGTGAAGGCACTCGCGAGCCAGGTCGGCATGGAGTTCGTCGAGCTCACCGACTACCAGGTGGACCGCACTGCCGTATCGCTCGTCTCCGCCCAGGTATGCCGCCGGCACTCGGCGCTTCCCCTCGGGTTCGAGGACGGCATGCTCAAGCTCGCGATGTCGAACCCGGGCAACGTCGTCGCCGTCGACGACTTCCAGTCGCTGACCAACTACAAGATCCTTCCCGTCGTCGCCGCGCACGACGACCTGCTGCAGGCGATCGACCGGTACTGCCGTGCCGACCACGAGATCGAGGACCTCCAGGGCTCGCTCGAGGACGAGGCCGTCGAGGATCTGTCGGACATGTCCGCGGTCGTCGAGGACGACGCGCCCATCGTCCGCTTCGTGAACCTGCTCATCACCCAGGCCATCCAGGACCGTGCCTCGGACATCCACATCGAGCCGGGGGAGAAGGAGCTGCGGGTCCGCTACCGCATCGACGGTGTGCTCCACGAGATGCAGCGCGCTCCGAAGGCCCTGCAGAACGGCGTGCTGTCCCGCCTCAAGATCATGGCCGACATGGACATCGCCGAGCGCCGCAAGCCGCAGGACGGCCGTCTGTCCGTCAACCACCAGGGCAAGAAGATCGACCTCCGCGTCGCCGCGCTGCCCACGGTGTGGGGCGAGAAGATCGTCATGCGTATCCTCGACAACTCCACGGCGACGATGGAGCTCGCGGATCTCGGCATCCGCGAGGGCAACTACCAGATCTTCTCGTCGTCCTTCACCAAGCCCTACGGCATGATCCTCGTGACAGGCCCGACCGGCTCGGGAAAGTCCACGACGCTGTACGCGACCCTCAACCAGATCGCGCGACCCGAGATCAACGTCATCACAGTCGAGGACCCGGTCGAGTACCGCATCGAGGGCATCAACCAGGTGCAGGTGAACGTCAAGGCGGGCCTCACCTTCGCCGGCGCCCTGCGATCCATCCTTCGTGCCGACCCCGACGTCGTGCTCCTTGGTGAGATCCGCGACCACGAGACCGCGCAGATCGCGATCGAGGCGGCGCTCACCGGTCACCTTGTGCTGTCGACCCTCCACACGAACGACGCTCCGTCGGCCATCACGCGACTCATCGAGATGGACATCGAACCGTTCCTCGTGGGGTCCGCCGTGGACTGCGTGGTCGCCCAGCGCCTCGCGCGCCGCGTATGTCAGCGCTGCTGCGAGGAGTACACGCCGACCGAGTCCGAGGTGGCGCGCTTCAACTGGACCGAGACCGAGATGCCCACCCTCGTCAAGGCGATGGGCTGCAACTCGTGCTCGAACACCGGCTACCGCGGACGCGTCGCGCTCCACGAGATCATGCCGGTGAACGAGGAGATCGAGCGGCTCGCAGTCGATCGCGCCTCGGCCGCGGAGATCACCCGTGCCGCGAAGAAGGCGGGCATGGAGTCGCTCCTTGAGGACGGCTGGGCGAAGGCCCAGGATGGCCTCACGACGGTCGAGGAGCTTCTGCGTGTCGTCAAGTAGGGGACGTGTCTTGTATCGGTATCATTCTCACGAATGTCCTTTCGTGGGGCTTTCGGTTGAGTACCAGGCCGGATCTGCCGATTACTGTCGCGAGAAGCCATCGTTGTGCTATGAAGTGAGTGCTGAGGGGAAGTGCCGATGACGTCGTTCATGCCTGAGGGTGCGCCGGGCCAGGGTTCGCCCGCGCCCGCCGCTCCCACGTTCGTGCCGACCGCTTCGTCCGCGCCCGGCGTGCCCGCGCAGGTCCCGGCGCAGCCTCCCGTGGCGCCTCAGCAGCCCGCCCCGCAGTTCCAGGCTCCGCCGTCGTATGTCCCTTCGCCGACGCAGGCTGCTGGTTCTCCGCAGGCCGCTGGCGTTCCTCAGGCTGCCGGTGCACCGCAGACCGCCGGCGCACCAGTGGTGCAGCGCCAGCCGTTCATCCCTCAGGCGACGCAGGGTCAGCCGCCCGTGCGCCCCACGGCTCCGGCCCAGCCCGCGAGCTTCAACCCGGCTCCCGCGCAGCCAGCGCCCACGCAGCCGACGCAGCAGCAGCCTGCTCAGCCCGCGCGCCCGGCCGCGCCGCCCGCGACTGGCCAGCAGCCCACCGCGGCCGAGGCGCCCGCCTCGAACGCGGGACGCCACTTCGCCACCCCCGCCCGTGCCCGTGTCGGGATGAACAACGAGGTCCGCCAGGACGACTTCGACCTGAGCGCCGCGCTGCGCGCGATGCTCGCGGCAAAGGCCTCGGACCTTCACCTCACGGTAGGTGCGGCCCCGACCATCCGCGTCGACGGTGGGCTCGCCCCGCTCGATGGCTTCCACAAGCTCGAGCCGGAGGAGCTCCAGCGCGTCATCTACTCGATCCTCACGCAGAAGCAGCGCGAGGACTTCGAGCAGACGCTCGAGCTCGACCTGGCCTACTCGCTCGCGGGTGAGGCGCGGTTCCGAGTCAACGTCTACATGCAGCGTGAGTCGATCGGCGCCGCGTTCCGAGTGATCCCCTACGAGATCCTCCCGCTCGAGCAGCTCGGCATTCCGCAAATCGTCGGCACGTTCGCCGGTCTGCCCCGCGGCCTCGTGCTCGTCACGGGCCCCACCGGTTCGGGCAAGTCGACCACCCTCGCGTCGATCATCGACATGGCGAACCGCTCGCGCGCGGACCACATCATGACGGTCGAGGACCCGATCGAGTTCCTGCACAGCCACAAGAAGTCGGTGGTGAACCAGCGAGAGGTCGGCACCGACACCCAGTCGTTCGCGAATGCGCTCAAGCACGTGCTGCGCCAGGACCCGGACATCATTCTGGTTGGCGAGATGCGTGACCTTGAGACCATCTCCGTCGCGTTGACCGCGGCGGAGACCGGCCATCTGGTCTTCGGCACGCTCCACACGCAGGACGCCGCGCAGACGATCGACCGTGTCATCGACGTGTTCCCTGCGCACCAGCAGGACCAGATCCGCGTCCAGCTTGCGACCGCGCTTCAGGGCGTCGTGTGTCAGACGCTGTGCAAGCGCGCCGACGGCCCGGGCCGTGCGGTAGCCACCGAGGTGATGGTCGCAACCTCCGCGATTCGCAACCTCATCCGCGAGGGAAAGACTCACCAGATCTACTCGTCGATGCAGGCCGGTTCCAAGCAGGGCATGCACACGATGGACCAGCACCTGGCCAACCTCGTCAAGGCGGGGAAGATCACGTACGACACGGGCCTCGAGAAGTGCCACCACACCGAGGAGTTCAACCGCCTGAGCGGTCGTTCGGGCGGGCAGGCGCAGGGCGCGACCGCCGCTGGCCAGGCGTTCTGACGGGAGCAATGACAGATGGCGACTCAGACCTACACGTATCAGATTCGTGACGCGGCGGGAAACATCCAGACTGGCAAGATCGAGGCCGCGAGCGAGTCGGCGGTCTCCGCGCGACTGAAGGGCATGGGCATGGCGCCCGTGTCCATCAAGGAGGACAAGGCCACGGGTCTCCAGATGGAGATCAGCATCCCCGGTCTGTCGGATCGCATCGGCCTCAAGGACATCGCGGTCATGTCGCGCCAGCTCGCGACCATGATCCAGGCGGGCCTGTCGCTGCTGCGGGCACTCACCATCCTGTCGGAGCAGACCGAGAACCAGGCGCTCACCAAAGTCATCAAGGAGGTGCGCAACGACATCGAGACCGGAAACTCGCTCTCGGCCTCGCTCGGCAAGCATCCCGACGTCTTTCCGCCGCTCATGATCAACATGGTGCGCGCGGGTGAGGTGGGCGGATTCCTCGACGACGTGCTCGTGTCGATCGCCGAGAACTTCGAGGCGTCGGTCAAGCTGCGGGCGAAGATCAAGTCGGCGATGACGTACCCGATCGTCGTGTTCGCGATCGCCGTGCTCGCGGTGATCGGCATGCTGCTCTTCATCGTGCCGGTGTTCGCGACCATGTACACCGACCTGGGCGGCGAGCTGCCGGCGCTCACGCAGATCCTCGTGACAATGTCTGCGGTGCTGAAGATCGGCATCATCCCGCTGATCATCGGCATCGGTGTGGGCGTGTACCTGTGGAACAAGAACAAGCACAAGCGAGGCTTCCGCGAAAAGGTCGAGCCGCTGTACCTCAAGGCGCCGGTGTTCGGTGGGCTGGTGCAGAAGATCGCGATCGCGCGCTTCACTCGCAACTTCGGCGCCATGATCAAGGCCGGCGTGCCGATTCTCCAGGCCCTCGACATCGTTGGCGAGGCCTCGGGCAACGTCGTGATCGAGGACGCCGCCAAGGCGGTCAAGGAATCCGTACGCACGGGTAACTCGCTCGCTGCGCCTCTCAAGGAGCATCCCGTGTTCCCGCCGATGGTCGTCCAGATGATCGCGGTGGGCGAGGATACGGGAGCGCTCGATGAGATGCTGACCAAGGTCGCCGAGTTCTATGACCAGGAAGTGGAATCCACCACAGAGGCGTTGACCTCGCTTATCGAGCCCCTCATGATTGCGGTGCTGGGTGGAATTGTCGGCTTCATGGTGATCGCGCTTTACCTGCCGATCTTCGGTGTTTTCGACCTCATCGAGTAGATGTCCCGAAAAACTCAATAGGCTCGTCAGGCATGCCGATATTTGGGGTGCAGGACGTTAAATCCGCAGTTCGCTGCGGCTATCAATGAGAAAACAATTCACAGAAATGGGGGAGCACGCATGATCGCGCGCATCCGCAAGAGCATTGAGAACAAGGACCAGGGCTTCACCCTGATCGAGCTCCTCGTCGTCATGATCATCATCGGCATCCTGGCGGCCATCGCCATCCCGATCTTCCTGAACCAGCGCAAGAAGGCCGAGGACTCGGCGGCTAAGGCCGATGTGTCCACCATCGGCAAGGAGATCGCGACCTACTACGTCGACGGCACCGGCGTTCCCGTTATCGCGGGTGGTAACGGCGTGTCGTGGACGCTGGACAGCTCGTTCATCGGCAACGCGTCCAACAACGTCATCCTCCAGACGGCGGTCTCCTCGACCGCCACCGCGACCGACTGGTGCGTCTCGGTGTACAACGACTCCGGTGACGCGACGACTTCGGCAAAGGGCGGCGCTTCGTACTCGGCGGCCGGCGGCCTCGAGGTCGGCGCGGACGCGGCCTGCTAAGTAGTCCTGCATAGCGGATGTGTGGGGTGGCGCGCGGTCTGCGTCACCCCACACATCGGCGCACAACGGGCAACACACCGAGCTGAGGGAGGGAAAGTGCTGCGAGCGATGACCGCGCGACGGCGCGAGCTGAGCGAGCGAGAAGGAGGATTTTCGCTCGTTGAGCTCATTGTCGCGATGTTCGTCATCGCTATCGTTCTCGTGTTCCTCATTGGAGCCCAGATCTCATCGATGGTGACTGTGTCGGACGCGCGCAAGCGGGAGCAGGCGACGGCGTTCGCGAATGAGGCGATGGAGCAGTTGCGCGCGATACCTTGGGCCGTGCTCGCCAATGGGCTCGATACGAACTACGCCTCGGCCGGCACAGATCCCAATGTGCAGTCGGGCAAGCTCGAGGTCGATGGTCAGTCGAGGGCGATCCGTACCTCGACTCATGACTTCACCAATGCCGATGTGGATCTCCGTGACGACCTGTGGACGCCTATCTTCATCGATACCAGCGGTTCGAATACGCAAGAGCGGACGGACCCTTCTCTCGCTGGCGCAACCTTCACTGTGAGGGCCTACGTCTTGGAGCCGAGCATCGCCGACAGTTCCATCGTGACGCTGGCGGTCGTGGTGAACTGGACCGATAGCGATGGCGACAACACCACAACGATGTGGTCGGAAGCTTTCCGTGGCGATGCCTGCAACAGCGCGCAGGAGTCCGTTCAGCCGTACCTCACCGGTTGTGAGGCCTACTTCTCGTCGGAGTCGTCCTCGGGAACCTTCTCCACGAGCGTTCAGGCTTCTATCATCGATGCAGCGACGGGCTCCGCGACGCGGACCAACCTGCTTTACCCCTCGTCCAACGCTTTCTACTCGTTCTTTGTGAAGAGTGCGACGACTTCGTCGATCCTTGAGAGCCAGCAGGTGACCAACACGACCGCGTATGTCCAGTACGGCTCGACTGCGATCGACGACAACGACGATTCGACGGAGATTGGGGACAACGGGTGGCTCAACGGAGGCGACAGTTTCGAGCTCTCCGCGTCGAACGACATCGTCTCGTCGACGTCGTCCAACCCGACTGACGTGAGCGCCA
This sequence comes from Demequina sp. NBRC 110054, assembly GCF_002090115.1. Classification (NCBI taxonomy): domain Bacteria; kingdom Bacillati; phylum Actinomycetota; class Actinomycetes; order Micrococcales; family Demequinaceae; genus Demequina; species Demequina sp. NBRC 110054. The sequence goes on along the minus strand of NZ_BBRK01000005.1, from coordinate 316,419 downwards.
CCGGAGGAACCGAGTCCGCGAGGACGCTGAGCTCCTCGAGCGCCCTTGCAACGCTATGGGCGTACTCGGACCGGGGGCGCACGGGCACCATCGATGCGAGCATGACAACCCCCTGCGTGACGGGCATCCCCGCGGACTCGGGCTGCAGCCTGGCGGACCTCGGCAACGAGGGGTCACTCGCCAATGGCTCGACCTACATGCTGATGGATGTCGCCGGCACGACGTTCAGGCTTGCGCGACGTCTCTCCGAGTCGACCTCGAACTCCGACGAGGCGTGGACCGCGCGGTTCCCCACGTCTGCGGCCACGACGACCGACGTGGGCTGCACGACGGTCACCGATTCCGGATGCGTGTCAGCCGGAGCCTCGCGTTCCTCGGCGACGCTGTCTATCGCGAAGATCATCAGCGGTAGCTGGGACACCCTTGACGATGACGGCAACGTGGTGTCCACCGCGTCGTCCCCTTCCGATGGTCTCGTCAAGGTGACCGGCTACACGGAATCGGTGCTGGCACAGCGGGGAGTCAGTCAAAGCGACACGGACCCCGTCGCGACGCGGAGCGGAACCGTGTCATGGTGGACGGGCGCCGGAGGCTATGACTCGTTCTCGATCTCAGCTAGCACCTCAAGGTCCGAGACCACGGAGACGGTGCAGTGGACCAGCGGCGCCTACGTCGTGACCGCTGTCGCGGGCGTGTCGGTGAGCGCCGCCAACATCGATGAGCAGGGCTCGGATCCTGACTGCGAGGACGAGGCCTGCACCGCCACTGTTGACGGAGGATCGATCTCTGTCGTCGTGACGTACACGATCGAGCATGGTTCGACCGAATACAGCCTGACGACCACAACCGTTCTCGGCGGGATGCGAGCCTCGGCCACGTACCTGGAGTCGTCCGATGCCTAGGACATGGAAGCGGCGTCCTGACGATGCGGGACTCACTCTCACTGAGCTGCTCATCTCGATGGCGATCTTCGGCGTGCTCATGGCGATCGTGTTCACGGCGCTGATCTCCGTGACGTACATGTCCAAGGACACGTTGGGGCAGGTGCGGGCGATTGAGGAGGCACGGCTTGGAGTCTCGCAGATCGACCGCCAGATTCGTTCCGGGAACGTGATCCTCGACCCGGCGAGTGAGTCGGTCGCGACCTCGGGTGTGGGAGCGTTCTTCTCGATGCGCATCAACACCCAGGAGGACGGCGATGACATGTGCGTGCAGTGGCGTGTCATCGACTCGGACGGTGATGGTTTCGGCGATCTGCAGTTCCGCAAGTGGGAGCCTGGCAACACAGGCAGCGTGACCGACTGGGGAGTGGTGGCCCGCAATCTCGTGGAGATGGATGTCTCCCCGACGAGTGAAGCCGACATCGACCCCGACGATCCCACGACGTGGCCCCCATTCTGGGTCGACACCACCAACACTTCGACCACGACCGCGCAGTTCGTGCGGGTGACCCTGCGGCTCAAGGATCCCGATGCGCGGGACAGTGCCAAGGCGGTCTCGGTTTCGACCGTGGTGACGGGCCGGAACAGTGTCATCGGCTATCCCGAGTCCAAGTGCCAGGCGTATCCGGCACCATGAGCAAGGTCAGAGGAGCGGACATGCGTGCACGCAACGAAGCGAAGTCCTACGATGTGGGCAGCGCGCTCGTGGCTGCGGTCGGCGTGGCTGTGATTGCGATGATGCTTGTGGTGGTCGTGGTGTCCCAGGCCATCGTGGTCACTAACGACACGCAGCGCGACCGCGTGCGCACCACCGAGGTCCACTCTGCGGAGGGAGCCGTGGACGCGACGCTTGCGTCGCTCCGTTCTGGCGCCATCTGTGAGGACACGTACTCGTACGGGTCAGGGTCCACTGCGACTGAGGTCACGGTGGAGCTGGAGTACTACAACGAGACCGGTGCATTGACGTGCACGAGCGGAGTGCTGAGCGACACTGCCACCAAGGCCGTCGTGACCGCAACTTCGGTCCCTGCTGACACGGCTTCGGTAGTTGGCGTGGAGCCGGAGCGCGTGTATGAGGCGACCGTGAACCTCCAGGCGATCGCGACCTCGATTCCCGGGGCGGCGCTCTTCAGCGGCGGCACCATCACCCCCGGCGGTGGGTACAACGTCAGCGCTGCCGCGGAGTCCGAGGCCGCCGCTGTGTGGCAGGACTCGGGCGACTGGATCTGCAATCCCAACAATACCGAGATCGATGGCTCGGTCTTCGTCCCCAATGGAAGCGCGACCTTCCAGAGCAGCGGCTGCTATGTCACTGGGAATCTCTACGCTGCGACCTACATTCGGACACAGGTGAAGGCTAAGAGCGGCGGATACCACGTGGGCGGCAATGCGGTCGCCTACGCCGGTGATCTCGTCCTCAACAATCCCATTACCGTTCTTGGAAACCTGTCGATCGCTGGCGATGTCCCCCTCGGCACCGTCCAGTGGACAGGCACCGATGTCGGCGGCACCGTCTGCTCCGCCAACACGACCGTGTGTCCCGGGCTCGAGTACTACACCCCGGTGGGGCTTCCGGAGATCGATTGGGTGGCCTCGGACTGGACTGCGGACGGCTACACGATCTCAGATTCCGAGGGCTTCGGCGACGAGATAGAGGAGGATTGGCTCCCCGACTTCAAGCATGATTGGCAGGCGACGAACCTCGCGTCCTCGCTTGCCAGCTGCACGGTGCCCGCGCACATGTCCGATGTCGAGATCGACTTCCCGTCGGTGGCAACTGTCTACGACATGCGCGACTGCAACCTCACCATTAACAGTCACTCCGGCAACACCTATTTCACGATGAATCTCTACGCGGACACGGCTATCGTCGTGGAGTCGCTGTCGGTGACCAACGGACTGGTCGTGCAGTCGGGCGACGGGGCGGACCATGACTTTGCGATCATCGTGACCGACGGTGGAACGGCGAACAACGGCGTGGCAGAGTGCACTACCCGTGGCTCCTACACGCCAGGCGACATCTCTCTCAGTTCCGCCGCGCTGACGGTCGCTCCTGAGATCTCGATCTTCATGTACACGCCGTGCACCATCGGCTTCCAGAACACGTCGACCGCGTACGGACAGGTCTATGCGGGGAGTGTGCGCATCGGCGCCACCGGCACGTCCTTCATCTACAAGGAGGTTGACGTGCCAGGTGTCGAGCTCGCGATCAACCAATCGTCGGCGTCATCCGGCTACTACGTGCAGATCGCCAGCAAGCGGGAGATGCGCAACTAGTGAGTATCGCGATCGTGGCGGTCTTCGGGCTGCTATGGGGCTCCTTCACGAACGTGCTCATCGCGCGGGTTCCCGAGGGCGCGAACTGGGTCAGTGACAGTAGCCACTGCCCCCGGTGTGGAACCGACATCAGATGGTTCGACAACGTCCCCCTCCTGTCGTTCGTGGTCCTCGGCGGCCGTTGCAGGGCGTGCCGCGAGCGGATCTCATGGCGGTACCCCCTCGTCGAGGTGCTGGTTGCAGCACTATGGGTCGCGGTGTACCTCGAGTGGGGGCTCTCAGTCACGACGCTGGCGTTCGCTTACCTTGCAGTGGTGTCTGTGGCGCTGGTGTTCATCGACCTCGACGTGAAGCGTCTGCCCTTCTCGCTCGTCCTTCCCAGCTACGCCGTGATGGCCGTGCTCCTTGGGATAGAGATTGCGCTAGGTGAGGGCGGCAACTGGTGGATGCTGTTCGTGGGCGCCGGCATCCTCGGCGGCTTCTACGGCGGCCTGTGGCTCGTGTATCCGCAGGGGATGGGCTTCGGAGACGTTGTCGCGGCGGGTCTGCTCGGTCTCGCTGCCGGCTTCCTGGGGTGGGGTCCGCTGGCGGTGGCGGCGATCGCAGGCCCGCTGCTGGGTGGAGTCGTCGTCGTGGTCGGCCTGATCAGCGGAAGGCTCAAGCGCAAATCGGCGGTTCCGTACGGTCCCATGCTGATCGCCGGCGCGTGGCTAGGTTTTCTTGGAGGGGACGCGATATCTTCCGCATATCTGGGAATGTTGGGTGTCGGCTAGGAGAAAACAGGCAAGGGGTCGATTCCCGCTCCAATGGGAGAAATGTCACTGAGATATTGAGTACCTCTATCTCGTTGCCGATAATCAGGTAGCGATTTTTGGGAAGGAGCATCGTGGCGACACGTGCGATTGGCGTCGATATCGGAACGACGCAGGTGAGGGCCGCCGAGGTCGAGATCTCCGGAAAGGGTCCCGGTGCGGGTGGGCGTGCTTCATTGGTGAAGTACGCGTCGGCGCAACTGCCCGCAGGCGTCGTAGGCGAGGGCGAGGTGCTCGACACCGGAGCGCTCTCCGCAGCGCTCAAGGGCCTGTGGTCTTCGGCGAAGATGTCGGGAAAGCAGGTGGTGGTCGGGTTCGGCAACCAACGCACGGTGCTCAGGGAGCTCGAGCTTCCCTCGATGCCCTTGAAGGACCTGCGGTCCTCACTGCCTTTCCAGGTGTCGGACCTGCTGCCCATGCCTGTGGACGACGCGCTGCTCGACTTCTATCCGACCGCGGAGACCGAGGAGCAGGGCGTCAAGCAGCTGCGGGGAATCCTGGTGGCGGCCAACAAGAACTCCGTTGCCTCGACAGTTGCAGCCGTCGAGGACGCAGGCCTGCGGCCGGTCGGCGTGGACATCCCGTCCCTCGCGCTCGTGCGATCCCTTGTCTACGGCGAGGCCGAGCAGCAGGTGGTCGGCATCGTCGACGTGGGTGCGCACACGACGGAGGTTGTGGTGGTCCAGAACGGCATGCCTCGATTCATTCGCGTGATCCCCTCGGGGGGTGGCGAGGCCACGACAGGAATCATGGCCGCGATGAACATGTCGATGGCGGACGCTGAGAACCTGAAGTACCAGAACGGCATCAACGCGAGTGGGTCGCCCGCGCTCGAGCCGGCGCACGAGGCCGCGATGCAAGCGACGCGTGCCCTCGTCGACGGCATTCGCAACACCTTCGTGTACTACGCGGGCAACAACCCCGGTGCTCCGATCGACCGTGTCTTCATCGTCGGAGGCGGCGCGCACCTCCCGGGCTTCGGCCAGTATCTCGCGACAGCTTGCAGACTTCCTGTGGGCTTCGGTGACGCCTTCGGAAGGCTGAACGTCTCGAGCAAGGTCGCAGCACAGATCAACGGCCAGCAGACCGTCGGCGCGGTCGCCGTCGGGCTCGGCATGACGGAGGCCACCGCATGAATCCCGTGCCAGAGTCCGTGAAGGCTCCTGTCCTTCCCCAGGTCAACCTGATCCCCCCAGAGGTCGGGCAGCGCCGTGCTCGTGCGGCGTACTTCCGCGGCGCCCTTGCGGCGCTCGTCGTCTTCGTTCTTCTTATCGGCGGCGGCTACTACTTCATCCACTCGCTCCAGACTGGCGCTGAGCAGGATCTGGCCGATGAGCAGGAGCGGCAGACAGAGCTCAACTCGGCGATCGCGGAGCTGCAGTACGTGGCAGACACCACGAAGGAGCTCTCGAACGTTGAGGAGGCACTGATTTTCGTCGGCTCAACGGACGCGATCCGTGCCGAGATCGTTGCCGATCTCCTGGGCGGCATGCCTGAGGACAGTGTGCTGACGGACGTGAAGGTGGGACTCACCACCTTCGACTCGGCGGCTGGTGCCGCGTCGGATGCGTTCGCTGTGGCGGACGTCGGACAGATCACTTTCACTGTCGAGTCGCCCGAGTACATCGCTGCGAATGAGGTCGAGGAGAACTTGGCTACATTCGACGCATTCTCTCAGGTCCGCGTGACCGACGTGACGAATCTCGAATCTGAGGGCGAGTCCACTGAGGGTGACGAGGAGACCGGATTCCGATTCACGGGCACGATTCGAGTGACCTACGACGTCTACACCCAGCGCTTCTCCGAGCAGTGGTTCGGAAACGATGAGTCTGCGGGGACTTCGGAAGACTACGCGCGTCTCCTGAAGGCGGCCCGAAAGGTGGGGAATTGAGATGAAGCGTTCGAATACTGACATCGCGCTCGGAACGATCGTCGTCGCACTGCTTCTCGCTGCTGCCTCGTGGTTCGTCCTGTTCTCGCCTTCCTTGGACGCGCGCGCCAACGCGATCGAGCAGACGACCGCGGCCAAGGATCAGAACGACATCCTGCAGACCCAGCTCTCAGCCCTCCAGGCCGATTTGGCGCGCTACGACGAGATCGTGGCGGAACTCGAGGAGGCGAGAATCGATCTTCCCTCGCGGGAGGATCCGGCCTCTGTCCGCGAGATCATCCAAGATGCTGCCGATTACTACGGTGTCACCATCGTGAATCAGACGGTCGGCTCTGCTTCCTCCGTCGATGCTGCGCAGCTCGTGCTGGCAGACGCCGCAGCCGCCGTGGGACAGGAGTCGCAGGTCGACGGTCTCGAAATCAACGGGCTTGTCGCTACCCCTGTCACGCTCATCATCGAAGGCGAGTACGCCAGTGTGTTCGCGATGCTGACCGATCTTCAGCTCGGCGACCACCGTTTCATCTACGTCAACGCGTCGGCGATCAAGACAGACGACGATGAGGAGGCCGGCGAGGTCATCTCTACAGGCGAGTTCAGTCTCACTGTGTTCACGTATCTCAAGGACGGTGTCGAACCGACGGTTCCGGAGTCGCTTGCCGATCAGGAGGAAGGTTCTGGCAGCGAGCTCGACCCGGGCGACCCGTACGGCTCGGAGTCGGCCACCGGCTGATCGACCTCAGTTCACGCTTCGGCCCCGCCAGACAGGTTCTGGCGGGGCCGAGTTGCGTCGTGGGCATGGAACAATGACGACCATGCTCAGATGGCTTACCGCAGGCGAATCGCACGGCCCGGCTCTGGTCGGCACCCTCGAGGGACTGCCCTCGGGTGTCGAGGTGACGAGCACCGACATCCAGGGGGCTCTTGCCCGTCGTCGACTCGGCTATGGTCGCGGCGCGCGCATGAAGTTCGAGCAGGATCAGGTCAGCATTCTTGGCGGTGTGCGCCACGGCGTCAGCCAGGGCGGACCCGTCGCCGTGATGATCGGCAACACCGAGTGGCCCAAGTGGGAGACCGTGATGAACGCGGACCCCGTGGACGAATCGGACCTCACCGGCGCGCGGGCCGCAGCTCTGACGCGCCCGCGCCCGGGCCACGCCGACCTCGTCGGCATGACGAAGTACGGCTTTGACGATGCGCGCCCCGTCCTGGAGCGTGCGTCGGCACGCGAGACCGCAGCGCGCGTCGCCCTCGGCGAGATCGCCGAGCAGTTCCTGGAGCAGGCCGCGGGCATCCGCCTCGTCGCGCACACGGTCCAGGTGGGCCCCATCGTGGTTCCTGACGATGCGCCGCTCCCTCCCGCCGACGCCACCCCGGCGCTCGACGAGGATCCCATCCGCTGCTTCCATGCCGAGACATCGGCCGCGATGATCGCTGAGATCGATGAGTGCCAGAAGGATGGCGACACCCTCGGCGGCGTCGTCGAGGTGGTGGCCTACGGCGTGCCCGTCGGGCTCGGCAGCCACGTCCACGGCGATCGCCGCCTCGACGCGCGCCTCGCGGGCGCGCTCATGGGAATCCAGGCGATCAAGGGCGTCGAGGTCGGCGACGGCTTCCGTACCGCAGCCAGGCGCGGATCGCAGGCGCATGACGAGATCGAGTACAGGGACGGGGGCGTGACCCGCCGCACGAACCGCGCGGGCGGCCTCGAGGGCGGAATGACCAACGGCGAGCCGCTGCGCGTGCGCGCGGCGATGAAGCCCATCAGCACCGTGCCCCGCGCGCTCGACACGATCGACACCGCGACGGGTGAGTCTGCGAAGGCGATCCACCAGCGCTCGGACGTGTGCGCCGTGGCGCCGGCGGCGGTCGTCGCGCAGGCGATGGTCGCGCTCACGCTCGCCGATGCAGTGCTCGAGAAGTTTGGCGGCGACTCCGTGGCGGAGGTCAGCCGCAACATCTCCTCGTACGTGGAGTCGATCCCCGAGCACCTCCGCTGATGGCCGTCCCCCGGGCCGTGCTCATCGGTCCTCCCGGCAGCGGCAAGTCGTCGGTCGGCACGCGGCTCGCGCGCCTCTGGGACGTCTCTTGGCGCGACACGGACGACGACGTGGAGGCCTCCGAGGGGAAGGCGATCTCCGACATCTTCGTCGACGACGGCGAGCCGCGTTTTCGCGAGCTCGAGGCGGCCGCCGTCGCGACGGCGCTGAAGGAGCATGAGGGCGTTCTCTCGCTCGGCGGCGGCGCCGTATTGGACCCGCGCACCGAGGCGCTGCTCGCGTCGTACGTGGCCGACGGCGGAGAGGTCGTGTTCCTCGATGTCTCGCTTGCCAAGGCCGCCCCGCGCGTGGGGCTCAATGCCGCGCGACCGCTGCTGGCGGGCAACCCGCGCCAGCGCTGGCAGGAGCTCATGAACGCGCGCCGGCCCGTCTACGAGCGCATCGCCACGCGCATCGTCGACACCGACGGGCACACTCCCGCGGCCGTGGCCGCACTGATTGCCGAGGGGAGGGCCACCGCATGAGCGCTACCGTGAGGGTCGCATCGGGCGCGCCCTACGACGTCCACGTCGGGACCGGGCTTCTGGAGAAGGCCGTTCAGGGGCTTCCGAAGAAGTCCCGCAAGGTGCTGGTCGTGCACTCCGCGCCGCTTCGCCAGGTTGCCGACATCCTGCGGCAGCGCATCGAGTCCTCGGGCCGCGAGGCGGTGCTCGCCGAGGTGCCCGATGCAGAATCTGGCAAGACCGCCGAAGTCGCCGCGTTCTGCTGGCAGGTGCTCGGCAAGTCGGACTTCACCCGCTCCGACGTCGTGGTCGGCCTCGGCGGGGGAGCAGTAACCGACCTCGCTGGCTTCGTCGCCGCGACGTGGATGCGGGGCATCGCCGTCGTGCAGATGCCCACCACGGTGCTCGCCATGGTCGACGCCGCAGTGGGCGGCAAGACCGGCATCAACACTGCGGAGGGCAAGAACCTCGTCGGCGCCTTCCATGAGCCCGACGATGTGTGGTGCGACCTCGACATGCTTGCGACGCTCCCCGCGTACGACCGCGTTGCGGGCCTCGCGGAGGTGGTCAAGGGCGGCTTCATCCGCGACGGCGTCATCTTGGACCTCGTCGAGCAGCACGCCGACGCGCTCAAGGCCGAGACCCTCACCCCGCAGGCGCTCGACGTTCTCGAGGAGCTCATCACACGCAAGGTGAAGGTCAAGGCCGAGGTGGTGGCTCAGGACCTGAAGGAGTCCCACCTGCGCGAAGTCCTTAACTACGGGCACACGTTCGGCCATGCGATCGAGTACACCGAGCGCTACCAGTGGCGCCACGGCTCCGCGGTGTCGGTGGGGATGATCTTCGCGGCGGAGCTCGCGCACCTTGCCGGGCGTCTGACCGAGGCCGAGGTCGATCGCCATCGTGGGATCCTGTCGTCGCTCGGGCTACCCACGTCCTATCCGGCGGGGCGCTGGGACGCGCTCCTGACCGCGATGCGACGCGACAAGAAGACCAGGGGAGACCTGCTGCGCTTCGTCGTGCTGCAGGGCATCGGCAACCCGGTGCGGCTCGAGGGCCCGGACCCCGCGATGCTCCTAGGCGCGTACGACGCCGTCAGTTCGTGACGCGCCCGCTAGTCTGACCGCATGACGAGCGTGCTGATCGCGAACGGCCCCAACTTGGGTCGGCTGGGCTCGCGCGAGCCCGAGAAGTACGGGAGCACGACTTATGCCGAGCTCGTGAGCCTCGCGTCGGGTTGGGGCGACGAGCTTGGGCTCGACGTCGAGGTCCGCCAGACCGATGACGAGTCCGAGCTGGTCGGCTGGATGCACGGCTGCGTCGACTCGGGCACCCACGTGGTTCTCAACCCCGCGGCTTTCACCCACTATTCATACGCGCTACGGGACGCATGCGCGATGGTCACCGCTGCGGAGCTGGAGCTGGTCGAGGTCCACCTCACCAACCCCCACGCACGAGAGGCATTCCGACACACCTCGGTGGTATCCGGCGTCGCTACAGGAACCATCGCAGGATTCGGAGTCGACTCGTACCGACTCGCCCTCAGCGCCCTCGCCGCCCGCCTCCGCTAGAATCGTCTGCGGCCCGTCGCGCGTGATGCGTGCGACCATCAGAAGCGAGAACCGAAGGACTACACCGTGGCGACCTCGAACGACATCAAGAACGGCTCCGTGCTCAACCTCGACGGCAACCTCTGGTCCGTCGTGGAGTTCCAGCACGTGAAGCCCGGCAAGGGCGGCGCCTTCGTCCGCACCAAGCTCAAGAACGTGCTCTCGGGCAAGGTCGTCGACAAGACGTTCAACGCCGGCACCAAGGTCGACTTCGAGACCGTCGACCGCCGCGACATGCAGTACCTGTACAACGACGGCACGGACTTCATCTTCATGGATCCGACCACCTTCGACCAGGTCCCCGTCTCGCCCGCCGTCATGGGCAACGCGACCGACTACCTGCTTGAGAACGAGTCCGCGACCATCGGCTCGCACAACGGCAACCCGATCTTCCTGGAGCTCCCGGCTTCCGTCGTGCTCGAGGTCACCTACACCGAGCCCGGACTGCAGGGCGACCGCTCCTCCGGTGGCACCAAGCCCGCGACGCTCGAGACCGGCAAGGAGATCCAGGTGCCGCTGTTCCTTGAGGCGCCTGTGAAGGTCAAGGTCAACACGGGTACCGGCGAGTACCTCGGCCGTGTGAACGACTGAGGCTGCGGCCGCATCACAGACGCCCGTCCCGCGAGGGACGGGCGTGTTGTCGTATTCCTCACGATCGGCGTGTCGCTAGCCCGTCCGCTGGTAGGTTCCAGCGCATGACCGTCGAGGCCCTGACCCCATCACGTTCGCGTGTCGCCTCCTGGCTCGCGCGCCGCCCCGACTACGTCTGGGAACCGCCGCGCTCCATGGCGGTCACCGCCGTGGTGATTGCCGTACTCGCATACGTGCTCGTGGCGTGGAACGCTCGCTACCCAGCCATTCCTCTCGATGAAGTCGTGATGGTCGGGAATTCGAGGATCATCGCTGGCCTGCCGGCGACGTGGAGTCTGCAGGACGCGGGCTTCATGCCGGGTCTTGCTGTCCTCATGGCCCCAGCCTGGTGGTTCACGTCGGACCCGCAACTGGTGTACCAGGTGGGCATAGCAATTGCGTCAGCATTGGGCGTAGCCGCAATCTGGCCGCTTTCCCGGATCGCGAAGCGCACCGGCCTGAGCGATTCGGCATCGGTTGTCGTTGCGAGCGCGGTCGTTGTCGCTCCAGCGAAACTGCTGGTTGCGAACTATCTGTTGTCCGAGAGTCTGTTGCTCGTCTTCACCGCTGTCACGATCGTCGCAGCCGTCAGGCTCGCGGAGCATCCGACATGGACCCGTGCTGTACTGCTCGGCCTATCGGTCGGCGCAACAGTCCTCGCGCATGGACGCGGAGTCGCGATTGCTGTGGGCGTCGGGATATGGCTTCTGGTCCGTCTCCGTAGTCTGCGTTGGCGTGGCATCGTCGCAGGACTTCTTGCCTTCGGCGCGTCCTGCCTTGTGTATGCCTTCTACGTGCTGGTCACCGCGCAGGTCATCGCCGACGACTCAAGGGTGGAGGACAACCTCGGCGCCGCGCTAGGAACGACCTGGGACAGTGTTCTCGCTGTAGTCGTGGGGCAGACGTGGTACGGCACTGCTGGGTGGCTCGGCACGACGACAGTGGGCGCCTTCTGGATCTTGCGTCGGTTTCGCGCAGACGCGCTCGCATCAGTCGTTGCGATCTGCTTCGTCGCGGCGTTCGGTCTTGCCACCTTCCAACTCGGACCCGTCGAGGGTGTCTCGCGCTTTGATGTGTGGTTCTATGGCCGCTACAACGACCACATGTGGGCGATCCTGGCAGTGATCGGCATTGCAGTGCTGGTGCGGCTGCGGTGGGCGATCGTCTCCGTCTTGGCCCTCGGCGTCTCGCTCGCCACCTCGGCGGGAATGGTCCTGATCACGGCTCCCAAGATCACCAACGGCTCGCGTTGGGTGGAGTTGCACGTGCTGGGAGTTGCTCCGTGGCTCAGCCTCGACGCGTGGGCAGAGGATCGCGCGCAGTCGTGGCTCTTGATCACCGGAATCACGGTGGCGCTTACCGCCGCGGTCCTGGCTGCGGCGCTGTGGCGCGGCGCCGTGGCGCCCGTGTTACTCATCGGATGGACCGCGATCTCGCTTTGGCACGATGTGCTCGGCTTGGACATCCGGGACGGACGCCAGCTGAGCCACTACTCGGTCCCCGGTGTCTACAGCTATCTGGAGGACGACGATCACGTCGGCATCGACCGTTCACTCGGATCCCTGGGCAACATGCTGTACTTCACCTCCGATGGCCAGCCATTGGACCTCGTGGATATCGACGACGTGCCTGAAGGAATGCAGGTCGTCTATTCGTGGAAGTGGGAGACCGCACCTGCTGAGCAAGGCGCAAGGATGCTGTCGACAGGCGAGACGGGAACTCAGGCCGCATGGATCTACCCAGGGGAGGTGTTCGACACTCTTCTTGCGCAAGGTGCACTCGCGTCGGCGGAAGAGGCGCAGGGCTGGGCGGCGGCCAAGGGCAACTGATCGCTCGCGCACACACCCCCACACACCGCGTATCCTTGTGAGTCGCATACGAGGCGCTTCTCGGCGCCGCTGGACGACCCCAGGAGGCTCACCGCTCATGGCCGCACGCACCAAGGCCCGCAAGCGCGCGCTCGACATCCTCTTCGAGGCCGACCAGCGCGGCGCCAACGTCTCCGAGGTCCTCGAGGAGCGCCTGCAGAACTCGGGCCGCGAGACCCCGCTGCCGCCGTACAGCGAGGAGCTCGTGCGCGGCGTCGTGGGCCGCTGGATCGAGATCACCGCGCTCGTGCAGGAGGCCTCGCCCGACTGGGAGCTCACGCGCATGCCCGCCGTGGACCGCGCCCTGCTGCGCCTCGCCACGTGGGAGATCCTCTTCAACCCGTCCGTCCCGACCGCGGTCGCGATCGACGAGGCCGTGGACCTCGCCTCGGACCTCTCGACGGACGACTCGCCCCGCTTCATCAACGGCGTGCTCGGCAAGATCGCCCGCGACGCGCCCGCCTTCCCGTCGGACGTCGCCGACGTCGAGGACGACGCGCAGTAACCCGCGGCACGGCAAGAATCGAAGCAGCAGCAAGAGCCAAAGCAGCAGCCTCACCCCAGACACGACCCCCGGCATGGCACGCGGCACCGTCCCGCGTCCGTTAGCCTTGACAGCAGCACGACCCCGGGCCTTCAACAGCCCGGGCAAGCGAGTATCGACACCCTTTAACCACCGTCCCGTGAGGCGGAGAAGGAGGTCGCCTTGACCGGCACCTTGCTCGGCGCGCCCGATATCGGCCGCGCACTGACACGCATCGCGCACGAGATCCTCGAGCGCAACGACGGCGCCGACTCCGTCGTCCTGCTCGGCATCCCGACCCGAGGCCTCCCGCTCGCTGAGCGCATCGCGAGCAAGATCTCCGCGGTCGAGCCCGGCTTCGACTCCGACGCCCGCTGCGGCGCCCTCGACATCACGATGTACCGCGACGACCTCCACAAGCAGCCGATCCGCTCGATCGGCACCACGTCGGTCCCGAGCGTCGGCATCGACGACCAGGTCGTCGTCCTCGTGGACGATGTGCTTCACACGGGCCGTACGATCCGCGCCGCCCTGGACGCGATCAAGGACCTGGGCCGGCCCCGCGCGGTGCAGCTCGCGGTCCTCGTGGACCGCGGCCACCGCGAGCTCCCGATCCGCGCGGACTTCGTCGGCAAGAACCTGCCGACGTCGCGCAGCGAGCGCGTGGACGTCCACCTCCAGGAGATCGACGGCGAGGACGCCGTGATCCTCACGCACAGCAGGGGAGGGGACGACGCATGAGGCACCTTCTCGGAACGCCCGAGCTGTCGCGCGACGAGGCGATCCAGATCCTCGACACCGCGGCCCAGATGGCCGCGACCCAGGAGCGCGAGGTCCGCAAGCTCCCCACGCTGCGCGGCAAGACGGTCGTCAACCTCTTCTTCGAGGACTCGACGCGCACGCGCATCTCCTTCGAGGCCGCCGCCAAGCGCCTCAGCGCCGACGTCATCAACTTCGCGGCCAAGGGCTCCTCGGTCTCGAAGGGCGAGAGCCTCAAGGACACCGCGCTGACGCTGCAGGCGATGGGCGCCGACGCGGTCGTCATCCGTCACTGGGCCTCGGGCGCCGCGCAGCAGCTCGCCGAGGCGGGCTGGATGAAGGGCCACGTGGTGAACGCCGGCGACGGCACTCACCAGCACCCCACGCAGGCGCTGCTCGACGCGTTCACCGCGCGCCGCCACCTGGTCGCCGACCCCGAGGGCAAGGGCCTCGACGGCCTCAAGATCGCGATCGTCGGCGACATCCTCCATTCGCGCGTCGCGCGCTCGAACGTCTCGCTGCTCACGACGCTTGGCGCCGAGGTGGTCTTCGTCGCGCCGCCGACCCTCGTGCCCGTCGGCATCGAGGGCTGGCCCGCCACGATCCACCACGGGCTCGACGAGGCCATCGAGGCGCACGATCTCGACGCCGTCATGATGCTGCGCGTCCAGCGCGAGCGCATGACCGGCGGCGGCTCGGCCTTCTTCCCGAGCCCCGAGGAGTACACGCGCCTGTTCGGCCTGGACGCCGACCGCATGGGTCGCCTCCCCGAGCACGCGATCGTCATGCACCCCGGTCCGATGAACCGCGGGCTCGAGATCTCTGCGGAGGCGGCCGACTCGCCGCGCTCCGTCATCGTCGAACAGGTCGCCAACGGTGTGGCGGTGCGGATGGCCGTGCTGTACCTGCTGCTGGCAGGAGAGGAGAGCGCCGAATGAGCGCCACGACCGAGCACCGTCCGTTCCTGATCAGCGGAGCCTCCGTCTACGGCGAGGAGGTGCGGGACATCGCCGTCGTCGACGGTCGCATCGTCCCTGTGGCCGAGGCGCCCGCCGACGCCGTCCGCGTCGACGCCGCCGGCTGCGTCCTGCTGCCCGGCCTCGTCGATCTGCACACCCACCTGCGCGAGCCCGGCCGCGAGGACGCCGAGACCATCGAGACCGGCTCCAAGGCCGCCGCCAAGGGCGGCTGGACCGCCGTGCACGCGATGGCGAACACGAACCCGGTGTCCGACACCGCGGGTGTCGTCGAGCAGGTCTGGTCGCGCGGCCGCGAGATCGGCCTCGTGGACGTGTTCCCGGTCGGCGCGGTCACCGTGGGCCTCAAGGGCGAGCACCTGTCCGAGATGGGCGCGATGGCGAACTCGAAGGCGCGCGTGCGCGGCTTCTCCGACGACGGCGTGTGCGTCTACGACCCGGTCATCATGCGCCGCGCGCTCGAGTACGTGAAGACGTTCGACGGCGTGATCATCCAGCACGCGCAGGACCTGCGCCTGACCGAGGGCTCGCAGATGCACGAGGGCCCCGTCTCGGCGGACCTCGGCCTCGCCGGCTGGCCCGCGGTCGCCGAGGAGTCGATCATCGCGCGCGACGCGCTGCTCGCCGGGCACGTCGGCTCGCGCGTCCACATCCAGCACCTCACCACGGCGGGCGGCGTGAACATCGTCCGCTGGGCGAAGTCCATGGGCTACAACGTGACGGCCGAGGCCACGCCGCACCACCTCAATCTGAGCCACGAGGAGGCGCGGTCGTACGACCCGCGCTTCAAGGTCAACCCGCCGCTGCGCACCGACGAGGACATCGAGGCGCTGCGCGAAGGACTCGCGGACGGCACGATCGACATCGTCGGCACCGACCACGCCCCGCACGCGTCCGAGGACAAGGACTGCGAGTGGGCCGCCGCGTCGTTCGGCATGATCGGCCTCGAGACCGCCGTGGGCGCGGTGCAGGCCGCGATGGTGGACACTGGACGCATGACCTGGAGGGATGTGGCGCGCGTGATGTCGGAGGCGCCCGCCAGGATCGGTCGGGTGGAGCACCTCCACGGCCGACCCATCGCGGACGGAGAGCCCGCGAACCTCACGCTCATCGACCCCAAGGCCGCGTACGTCGTCGATGCGTCGACGATGGCGAGCCGCTCGCGCAACACGCCCTTCGCGGGCCGCGAGCTGCCCGGCAAGGCCGTCGCCACCTTCCTGCGAGGCGTCCCCACGTACGTCGACGCCCGCTTCGACCAGACCTTCTAAGGAGTCCCCACCGTGACAGACACGGCTCTGCTCGTCCTCGAGGACGGTCAGGTCTTCGAGGGGCGCCCGTACGGCGCCGAAGGCCAGACGCTCGGCGAGATCGTCTTCAACACCGGCATGACCGGCTACCAGGAGACCCTCACCGACCCCAGCTACCACCGCCAGATCGTCGTCATGACCGCGCCGCACATCGGCAACACGGGCGTCAACGACGAGGACGACGAGTCGACCCAGATCTGGGTCGCCGGCTACGTGGTCCGCGACCCCGCGCGCGTGCCGTCCAACTGGCGCGCCACGCGCTCGCTCGACGACATGCTGAAGGAGCAGGGCATCGTCGGCATCTCCGGCATCGACACGCGCCAGCTCACCCGTATCCTGCGCGGCGGCGTGATGCGCGCAGGGATCTTCTCCGGCGCGGCGCTTGCCCCTGTCGAGGAGCTCGTCGCCCGCGTGAAGGCCGGCGAGGAGATGGCGGGCGCCCACCTTGCCGACGCCGTCTCGGTGACCGAGCCCTACGAGATCTCCGCCAAGGGCGAGGACCTGGGCCTCCACGTCGTCGCGGTCGACCTCGGCATCAAGGCGATGACCCCCGAGCGCATGTCAGAGCGCGGCCTGCGCGTCACGGTCGTCCCGTCGTCCACCACGGGCGAGGAGATCCTCGCGATGAACCCCGACGGCGTGTTCTTCTCGAACGGCCCCGGGGACCCCGCGGCGGCAGACCGCTCCGTCGGCGACCTGCGCAAGGTGCTCGACCAGAAGGTGCCCTTCTTCGGCATCTGCTTCGGCAACCAGCTGCTGGGCCGCGCCCTCGGCTACGGCACCTACAAGCTTCCCTTCGGCCACCGCGGCATCAACCAGCCCGTCATGGACCGCACGACCGACAAGGTCGAGATCACCGCGCACAACCACGGTTTCGCGGTCGACGCGCCCCTGGACGGCGAGAGCGACGCCCCCGCAGGCTACGGCCGCGTCAAGGTCAGCCACGTGTGCCTCAACGACGACGTGGTCGAGGGCCTCGAGTGCCTCGACATCCCCGCCTTCTCGGTGCAGTACCACCCGGAGGCCGCCGCGGGTCCCCACGACGCCGCCTACCTGTTCGACCGATTCATCGACCTCATGAAGGGGGAGCGCTGACGATGCCGAAGCGTGACGACATCAATTCCGTCCTGGTCATCGGCTCCGGTCCCATCGTCATCGGTCAGGCCTGCGAGTTCGACTACTCCGGCACCCAGGCGTGCCGGGTCCTCAAGTCCGAGGGCGTCCGCGTGATCCTCGTGAACTCGAACCCCGCGACGATCATGACCGACCCCGAGTTCGCCGACGCGACCTACGTCGAGCCGATCACCACCGAGGTCATCGAGCGGATCATCGAGAAGGAGCGCCCCGACGCGCTGCTGCCGACCCTGGGCGGCCAGACCGCGCTGAACGCCGCGATCGCGGTCGCCGAGGCGGGCATCCTCGACAAGCACGGCGTCGAGCTCATCGGCGCGAACCTCGAGGCCATCAACCTCGGTGAGAACCGCGAGCTGTTCAAGGGCGTCGTCGATCGTTGCGGTGCCGACTCGGCCCGCTCGGCGATCTGCCACACGATGGACGAGCTCCTGGCCGCGGCCGAGGACCTCAAGTACCCCGTCGTCGTGCGCCCGTCGTTCACCATGGGTGGTCTCGGCTCGGGCTTCGCGTGGAACGAGGAGGACCTGCGCCGCATCGGCGGTGCCGGGCTGCACTACTCGCCGACCACCGAGGTGCTCCTCGAGGAGTCCATCCTCGGCTGGAAGGAGTACGAGCTCGAGCTCATGCGCGACAAGCACGACAACGTCGTGGTCGTGTGCTCGATCGAGAACGTCGACCCCGTCGGCGTCCACACCGGTGACTCCGTCACGGTCGCCCCCGCGATGACCCTCACCGACCGCGAGTACCAGCGCATGCGCGACGTGGGCATCGCGATCATCCGCGAGGTCGGCGTCGACACGGGAGGCTGCAACGTCCAGTTCGCGGTCGAGCCCGAGACCGGCCGCCTCATCGTCATCGAGATGAACCCGCGCGTGTCCCGCTCGTCAGCCCTCGCCTCGAAGGCCACGGGTTTCCCGATCGCCAAGATCGCCGCGCGCCTCGCCCTCGGCTACACGCTCGACGAGATCCCGAACGACATCACCGGCTCAACCCCGGCGAGCTTCGAGCCGACGCTCGACTACGTCGTCGTCAAGGTGCCCAGGTTCGCGTTCGAGAAGTTCCCGGCCGCCGATCCGGTGCTGACCACCACCATGAAGTCGGTGGGCGAGGCCATGAGCATCGGCCGCTCGTTCACCGAGGCGCTCGGCAAGGCGCTGCGCTCGATCGACAAGAAGAACGCGAACTTCCACTGGCGCGGCGACGCTCCTGTCGACGGCCAGATCGAGGAGCTCCTCGAGGCCATCAAGACCCCGACCGAGGGCCGCTTCATCCAGGTGCAGCAGCTCCTGCGCGCGGTCCACGCGGGCGATCTCACGCTCGAGCGCATCTACGAGGCCTGCCGCATCGACATGTGGTTCCTGGACCAGATGCTGCTCATGAACGAGGTCGCCGACGCGGTCGCGAAGGCTCCCGAGCTCACGCAGTCCGTGCTGCGCGAGGCCAAGCGCCACGGCCTGTCCGACGAGCAGGTCGCGTCGCTGCGCGGGCTGTCCGTCGAGGAGGTGCGCACCGCGCGCCAGGCGCTCGGCGTCACGCCGGTGTTCAAGACCGTCGACACGTGCGCGGCCGAGTTCGAGGCGCGCACCCCGTACCACTACAGCTCGTACGACGCCGAGAACGAGGTCGCGCCGCGCGAGCGCGAGGCGGTCCTCATCCTGGGCTCCGGTCCCAACCGCATCGGCCAGGGCATCGAGTTCGACTACTCGTGCGTCCACGCCGCGCTGAGCCTCAAGGGCACGTACGAGACCGTCATGGTCAACTGCAACCCTGAGACCGTCTCGACCGACTACGACACCGCCGACCGGCTCTACTTCGAGCCGCTCACGTTCGAGGACGTCATGGAGGTCTACGAGGCGGAGAAGGCCGCGGGCCCGGTCAAGGGCATGCTCGTGCAGCTCGGCGGCCAGACGCCGCTGAGCCTCGCGCAGCGCCTCGCCGACGCCGGCGTGCCGATCCTCGGCACCTCTCCCGAGGCGATCGACAACGCCGAGGACCGCGAGGCCTTCGGCAAGGTGCTCGAGGCGGCGCAGCTGCCCGCGCCCGCCTACGGCACGGCGCGCGGCATCGACGAGGCCATCGAGATCGCCGAGAGCATCGGCTTCCCCGTGCTGGTCCGCCCGTCATACGTGCTCGGCGGCCGCGGCATGGAGATCGTCTACGACCGCGCCCAGCTCGAGGACTACGGCACCCGCATGGACGAGGTCGGAGACCACTCCACCGACGCGCCGCTGCTCGTGGACCGCTTCCTCGACGACGCGATCGAGATCGACGTCGACGCGCTCTACGACGGCGAGGAGCTGTTCCTCGGCGGCGTGATGGAGCACATCGAGGAGGCCGGCATCCACTCGGGCGACTCGGCGTGCGTGCTGCCCCCGGTCACCCTGTCCGCCAAGGAGCTCGAGCGCATCCGCCGCTCGACGGAGGCCCTCGCCAAGGGCATCGGTGTGCGCGGCCTCATGAACGTCCAGTACGCGCTCGTGAGCGATGTGCTGTACGTGCTCGAGGCCAACCCGCGCGCGAGCCGCACGGTGCCGTTCGTCGCCAAGGCGACCGGCGTGCCGCTCGCCACGGCGGCCTCGCTGCTCATGGCGGGCGCGAGCATCGCCGACCTCAAGAGGGACGGCGTGCTCCCGGTCGAGGACGCCGCGACGATCGACATGTCGCAGCGCATCGCGGTCAAGGAGGCCGTCCTGCCGTTCCGTCGCTTCCGCACGCACGAGGGGCTCGCGGTCGACACCGTGCTCGGCCCCGAGATGCGATCGACGGGCGAGGTCATGGGTTTCGACGAGACGTTCCCGCTCGCCTTCGCGAAGTCCCAGGCCGGCGCATTCGGCGGACTGCCGACCTCGGGCAAGGTCTTCGTCTCCATGGCCGACCGCGACAAGCGTCAGATCACGTTCCCGATCGCGCGCCTGCACCAGCTCGGCTTCGAGGTCCTCGCGACCGCGGGCACCGCGCAGGTGCTCGCGCGCAACGGCATCCCCGCCACCGTGGTGCGCAAGCACTTCGAGGGCCGCGGTCCGAACGGTGAGCCGACCATCGTCGACCTCATCAACGAGGGCCAGGTGCACCTCGTCGTGAACACGCCCTCGGGCCAGGGCGCGCGCGCCGACGGCTACGAGATCCGTGCCGCGGCGACGTCCGCGGACGCGGCGATCATCACCACCACGCAGCAGCTCTCGGCGGCCGTCCAGGCCATCGAGGCGCTCCAGGACGGCCGCTTCGAGGTGCTCAGCCTCCAAGAAGCGCACGCATAGTCCCTGCAAGGAGCGGGTGACATAGGTACCATGAGGATGATTGCGACAGCGGGGGTCAGCCCCGCGCCCCAGGAGGAGAAGCATGGCATTCGGTGAACGGCTGGCCGCGGCGATGGACGAGGCCGGTCCGCTCTGCGTGGGCATCGACCCGCACCCCGAGCTGCTGGCCCGCTGGGGCCTCAACGACTCGGCCGAGAGCCTCGCCGCCTTCGGCGAGACGGTGCTCGAGGCGAGCGTCCGCTCGGCAGCGGCCGTGAAGCCCAACGCGGCGTTCTTCGAGCGCCACGGCGCCAGGGGAGTGGCCGCTCTCGAGCACGTGCTCGGACGGGCCCGTGAGCTCGAGATCCTCACGATCCTCGACGCCAAGCGCGGCGACATCGGCTCCACGATGGAGGGCTACGCCGACGCGTACCTCTCCGAAGGCGTGCCGCTCGAGGCGGACGCGATCACCGTGTCCCCGTACCTCGGCTTCGGATCGCTCCAGCCGGCCTTCGACCTCGCGAAGCACACCGGCAAGGGCGTCTTCGTGCTCGCGCTGACCTCGAACCCCGAGGGGCCCGAGGTGCAGCACGCGCGCACCGCGGACGGCGAGTCCGTCGCGGGAGCCATCGTGCGCCAGGCTCAGGAGCTCAACGAGGGCGCCGAGCGTATGGGAGATGTGGGCCTCGTCGTCGGCGCGACCGTCGGCGACGCGGTCAGGGACCTGGGAATCGATCTCGGGTCGTTCAACGGACCGATCCTGTCGCCCGGCGTGGGCGCGCAGGGTGCGGGACCTCAGCAGCTGCTGCAGGTATTCGGCAACGCCCGAGGGCGTGTGCTCGTGAACCAGTCACGAGGGGTGCTCAATGCGGGCCCCTTCGTGGAGAGGCTGCGCGGCGCGATCCAGGCGGCCGCCGGCGCAGCGCAGTACACCCTGCAGTCCTTAGGTCTGCAGGATTAGGTACGAGGAAGGAAGGCCCATGGCCACTCCGGAGCTGTCCAAGGAGCAGCGTGCCGAGGCGTTGGTGAAGGCCACCGCCGTGCGTTCGGCCCGACGCGTCTTCAAGGAGGACCTTGCTGGCGGCGGGATGACGCTCGAGCAGGCGATCTCCAAGGCGAAGTCCGACGACGCGCTTGCCGGGATCCGCGTGAAGGATCTCCTGCAGTGCCTGCCGGGCATCGGACCCAAGCGAGCGATCGTCGTCATGGACGACATCGGCATCTCGCACGCACGCCGCATCCGCGGCCTCGGTACCCATCAGGTCGAGGCTCTGCTCACGCGCGAGAAGGCGTGAGCAGACTCGTCGTGCTGGCGGGCCCCACGGCCGTCGGCAAGGGCACCGTCGTCCGCGCCCTCAAGAAGGCGCGCCCGGAGATCTGGGTGTCCGTGTCGGCGACCACGCGTGCCCCACGGCCCGGCGAGGTGGACGGCGAGGACTACTTCTTCGTCACCCCCGAGGAGTTCGATCGCATGATCGACGACCGCGAGCTGCTCGAGTGGGCGACCGTGCACGGCACCCACCGCTATGGCACGCCGCGGCGACCCGTCGAGGAGCGCCTCGCGGATGACGTGCCATGCGTGCTGGAGATCGACCTCCAGGGCGCGAGGCAGGTGCGCGCCTCCATGCCGGAGGCGCTGTTCGTGTTCCTCCAGCCGCCGTCGTGGGATGAGCTGGTGCGCCGGCTCGTGGGCCGCGGCACTGAGACGGAGGAGGAGCGCGAGCGACGGCTCCGCACGGCGCGCGAGGAGCTCGCGTCCGCCTCGGAGTTCGACGAGGAGCTCGTCAACGACGATCTCGACACGGCCGTCGCGGGCCTCGCGGCCCTGGTTGACGCGGCACGGTAGACTGAGCAGGTTTGCGGGACGACGTCCCGCCGATCGACACCGAAGAGCAACACAAGGAGCATGACGTGGCTGGAACCGTCGCAGACCCCCAGGGCATCACCAACCCGCCCATCGACGAGCTGCTCGAGAAGGTGGACTCGAAGTACGCGCTGGTGATCTACAGCTCGAAGCGTGCGCGCCAGATCAACTCGTACTACGAGGTGCTCGGCGAGGGCCACTTCGACAACGTGGGCCCGCTCGTCGAGGCCGACCAGACCGACAAGCCGCTGTCGGTCGCGCTCCGCGAGATCAACGCCGGAGACCTGCTGGAGCTCGGCGACTCCGCCGAGTAGCCCGCCTCAACCGCGTCGGTAGCGCCGCATGCGCGTCCTGCTGGGGGTGACGGGCGGCATCGCCGCGTACAAGGTCGCCCTCGTGCTGAGGCGCCTGGCCGAGGACGGGCACTCGGTGAGGGTCATCCCCACCGCGGCCTCCCTCAACTTTGTCGGGCGCTCCACGTGGGAGGCGCTCTCGGGTGCGCCCGCGCCGACTGTGACCTTCGAGGACGTCCCGTCGGTCCAGCACGTGCGGCTGGGCCAGCGGGCCGACATCGTCCTCGTCGCCCCCGCAACCGCCGACTTCCTCGCCTCGATGGCCAGGGGAGAGGCGCGCGACCTGCTCGGCAACGCGCTGCTCGCGACCTCCGCACCGGTGGTCGTCGCGCCCGCGATGCACACCGAGATGTGGCAGAACGAGGCGACGCGCGCCAACGTCGCGACGCTCAAGGCGCGCGGTGTGCACGTGATCGAGCCCACCGTGGGCCGCCTCACCGGGCCCGACTCGGGTCCGGGCCGCCTGCCCGATCCGGAGGACATCGTCGCCGCGCTGTACTCGGTCGCCTCGACCGAGGGCGTGCTGGGCGGCACGGACGATGCTGGTGCCACGGAGAGCGGTGCCGGAGACGACGCTTCGGTCACGCCCGGCGGTTCCAAGGACGATGCGACGGCCGGCTGGGGAGACCTCGAGGGCGTCCGGCTCGTCGTGAGCGCCGGGGGCACGCGCGAGCCCCTCGACGCGGTCCGCTTCCTGGGCAACCGGTCCTCCGGTCACCAGGGCTTCGCGATCGCCGAGGCGGCGCGCGAGCGCGGCGCCGACGTCACGATCGTCTCCGCGCATGTGGCGCTTCCGGCCGGCGAGGGCGTGAGGCGTGTCGAGGTCTCCACGACCGCCGATCTCGGCGCAGCGATGCGCGAGGAGGCCGAGCGCGCCGACGTCGTCATCATGGCTGCGGCGGTGGCCGACTTCCGCCCTGCGCAGGTCGCGGGTCACAAGATCAAGAAGTCCGGCGACGGCACGCTCGAGCTGTCGCTCGTGCCCACGGAGGACGTGCTGGCCTCCCTGGTCCAGGGACGACGCGACGGCCAGGTGATCGTCGGGTTCGCGGCCGAGACGGGGGACGCGGGGGCGTCCGTCAGCGAGCACGGCGCGGCGAAGGCGCGACGCAAGGCGGCGGACCTGATGTGCGTCAACGAGGTCGGCGAGGCCAAGGGCTTCGGCGACCGCCCGAACGCCGTGACGATGCTCGACGCGGACGGCGGGCGGGTGGGTGAGGTCGCCGGCACGAAGCTCGCGGTGGCGCACGGCGTGCTCGATCAGGTCGTGAGGCTGCTGCACCAGGTGTGATGCTCGTCGCTCGGGCTCCGCATTGTCCGACCCCGGCCGTACGATGGGCCGCATGAGTTCCCTTCGTCTGTTCACGTCCGAGTCGGTCACCGAGGGCCACCCGGACAAGGTCTGCGACCAGGTCTCCGACGCGATCCTCGATGAGATGCTGCGCCAGGACCCCGCCTCGAGAGTCGCGGTCGAGACCATGGTGACGACCGGCCTCGTGCACGTCGCGGGCGAGGTCACGACCGAGGCCTACGTCGACATCCCCGGCACGATCCGCAAGGTCGTGAACGAGATCGGCTACACGTCGTCGAGGATTGGCTTCGACGGCGACTCGTGCGGCGTCTCCGTGTCGATCGGCGAGCAGAGCCCCGACATCTGGATGGGCGTCGGGCACGCGACCGACGTCGACGGGGACGACCTCGGCGCGGGTGACCAGGGCCTGATGTTCGGCTACGCATGCACCGACACCCCCGAGCTCATGCCGCTGCCGATCGCGATCGCGCACCGCCTTACCTCGCGGCTCGCGGAGGTGCGCCGCTCGGGTGAGGTCGAGGGGCTGCGCCCGGACGGCAAGGCCCAGGTGACGATCGGCTACGACGGCGACGTCGCGCGCACCGTGGACACCGTCGTGCTCTCGAGCCAGCACACCGAGGGCATGGAGATGGCCTCGCTGCGGGGCGCGCTCGAGGAGGCCGTGATCGGCAAGGTGCTCGCCGACGTCGAGCTCGACTCGACCGGCCACCGCAGCCTCATCAACCCGACCGGCAAGTTCGAGATCGGCGGGCCCAAGGGCGACGCCGGACTCACCGGTCGCAAGATCATCGTCGACACGTACGGAGGCATGGCCCGTCACGGAGGCGGCGCGTTCTCCGGCAAGGACCCGTCGAAGGTCGACCGCTCCGCCGCGTACGCGATGCGCTGGGTCGCCAAGAACGTCGTCGCGGCTGGCCTCGCCGACCGCTGCGAGGTCCAGGTCGCCTACGCGATCGGCACCGCGCACCCCGTGGGCCTGTACGTCGAGACCTTCGGCACGGCGCACGTGGCGCCCGAGCGCATCGTCGCGGCGGTGCGGGAGGTCTTCGACCTCAGGCCTGCCGCCATCATCGACGCCCTCGACCTCCGTCGCCCGATCTACCGTCAGACAGCCGCCTACGGCCACTTCGGACGCGAGCTCGCCGACTTCACCTGGGAGCGCACCGACAGGGTCGATGCGCTGAAGTCCGCGGTCTGACCCCAACCGTGGGGGAGGACACGACAGCGGAGGACGCAGGAGCGACCCACCTGCTCGCAGGCATGATGCCCGAGCGCCGGATCGCGCGCGTCGTCATCGACTCACCTCTGCCACACCTCGACGCGCCGTTCGACTACCTGATACCGGACAAGCTCGACCGGGTCGAGCAGGGGTATCGGGTCCGGGTGCCGTTCGCGGGGAGGCTGGTCAATGCGGTCGTGATGGCGGTCATCGACCGCAGCGACTTCGAGGGGCGGCTGCTCGAGGTGAGGTCCGCCGCCTACGCACCCTCGTACACGCCCTCGTCCCTGCGCCTCGCCGAGGCTCTCGCGCAGCGCTCGTGCGGCTCGACGTGGGACGTGCTGCGGCTCATGGCGCCGCCCCGGGTCGCGGCCGTCGAGAAGCGCGCTCCCGACACGGAGGTCGACCTCGGCCGGCTCCGCGCCGCCGCGGACGCGCTCGGTGCCGCCGACCGCCTGCACCATGATGCGCGCGAGCCCAGGCGCGTCGTCCGGCAGTCGCTCCCCGACCCGGAGAGCCCGGGAAGCACCGCCGCGCGCGAGCTCGCCGCGGACGCGGTGCGCGCGGCGGCGACCGGTCGGGGCAGCGCGCTCATCGTCGTTCCCGACGCGCGCGCGGTCGCGGCGGTCGCCTCGGTCCTTCGCGACGCGGGCCTCGAGCGGTGGACCTCGCGCGGGGGCGGAGACTTCGCCGTGCTGGACGCCGACGACGGACCGAACGTGCGCTACGGGCAGTACCTCGCCGCGCTCAGGGGCGAGGTCGGCCTCGTCGTCGGCACCCGTCCCTCAGTCATGCAGCCGGTGCCGAGGCTCGCGCACCTCGCGCTGTGGGACGACGGCCACACCGCCTACGAGGACCCCCACGCGCCCTACCTGCATGCCCGCACGATCGCGAACATGCGCGCAGAGTCCGAGGGCTGCGACCTGGTCGTCGCCGGCTACGTGCCGTCGATCGAGGCGGTCGCTCTCACGGCGCACCACTGGGCGACGCTTGAGCAGCCGGACACCGAGGCCCTCAGGACGCGCACCGCGACGATCGACCTGTGGGACGACGAGCGGCGTGCCCACGACGGCCCCGCCGGTCGCCACTGGATGCCCCCGGGCGTCTGGCGGCGCGTCACCGAGGCGCTCGCCGCCGGGCCCGTGGCAGTGGTCGTGCCCCGCGCCGGCTACGTGCAGGCGACCGCATGCGCGCGCTGCGACGCGTGGGCCGAGTGCCGCGAGTGCGGGGGATCGCTCAGCCTTCCTGCGCAGGGCGCGGATCCGGTATGCACGTCGTGCGGGCGCACCCAGGTCGACTGGCACTGCCCCGAATGCCACGGGAACCGTCTCGCACAGCGCAGGCAGGGCGTCGCACGCGTTGCCGAGCAGCTGGGCGCGATGGCCTCGGGGGTGCAGGTGATGGTGTCGTCGGCATCGTCCGGAGTCGTGCCCGACGGTGCGGTGCCCGGCGGCCTCGTCGTCGCGGTCCCCGGAGCGATCCCCGCGGTGCCCGGGGGCTACGCGCACGTGGTCGTCGTGGACGCTGCGGCTCCCGCGTCGGGGCTCGGCGGAGAGGTCGTCGCGCTGCGCCATTGGCTGGTCGCCGCAGCGCACGCCCGCAGCCGGGCGGCCGGCGGGGGTGTCTCGATCGTCGGGGAGCTCCCCGCGCTCACCGCACGCGCGCTGCGCACGTGGCGCGCGGCCGACGCGGTGCGCGAGGCCTACGACGAGCGCGCCGAGCTGAGCCTGCCGCCGGTGACCAGGCACGTGCGACTCGAGGGCCCCGAGGCCGCCGTGGCTCGGGCCGTGAGGGCCAGCGGAGCCGAGTCGCTCGGCGCCATCGTCGCTCCCGACGATCGGGGAGCCTCCCTGCTCCTGTCCCGCGGCGCGGCCCAGGCCTGCGTCGATGCGCTGCGGTCCCTGCTGCGCGAGCAGTCCAAGGCGGGCGGCGACGACCTGCGGGTGCGGGTGGACGGGCCGCTGCGGCTGGCGTGAACCGAGCGCGTCCTCGCACCTACGATGGGCGCATGCGCCTGATCTTCGCCGGCACCCCTGACGTCGCCGTCCCCAGCCTGGAGGCGCTGCTCGCCTCGGACCACGAGGTGGTCGCCGTGATCACCCAGCCCGACGCCAGGGGCCGACGCGGCCGTACGCTCCACCCGTCGCCGGTGAAGGAGTTCGCGCTCGGCAAGGGACTCGACGTGCTGACGCCCGAGAAGGCCTCGGACCCGGAGTTCGTCGCCCAGGTGCGCGCGCTCGACGCCGACGCCGGCGCGGTCGTCGCGTACGGCCAGATCCTGCGGCCCGCGATGCTTGAGGCGACGCAGCTCGGCTGGGTGAACCTGCACTTCTCGGTGCTGCCCGCATGGCGTGGCGCCGCGCCGGTGCAGCGATCCCTGATGGCGGGCGACGACCTCACCGGAGCCACGACGTTCCTGCTCGACAGGGGCATGGACACCGGGCCCGTGCTCGGGGTCCTCACCGAGCGGATCCGCCCCACGGACACCGCGGGCGATCTGCTCGACCGGCTCGCGCAGGCCGGCGCACCCCTCCTCGCCCAGACCATGTCCGGCCTCGAGGCGGGCGCTCTCGTGCCCGAGCCTCAGAGCGGCGACGACGTCTCGCACGCGCCCAAGCTCACGCGCGAGGACGCCTATGTGCGGTGGGAGCGGCCCGCGCACGTCGTCGACCGTCAGGTCCGCGGCTGCACGCCCGCGCCCGGCGCCTGGACGACGCTGCCGGACGGTCAGGTCGCGAAGATCGGCCCGGTCTCGCCCCGCTTCGACGAGCCGTTGACCGTGCCAGGCCAGCTCAGGGAGGCCGACGGGGAGGTCCTCGTCGGCACCGGCACACATCCGGTCGCGCTGTCGTGGATCGCGCCGGCGGGGCGCAAGCAGATGGCCGCGCGGGACTGGTGGCGCGGCGCGCGTCTGCCCGAGTCGGCAGCGCTGGGGGAGGCATGAGCGGCGACGGATCGGTAGAGCGTGGGCGCGGCGGCGGTCCACGCGACTCGAACCGTCGCGACGGCGCTCGGCGTGGCCCCGCCAAGGGGCGGGCCGGACGCGGCGGCTCCGGCAACCGCGGCGGCGCGAACCATCGGTCACCGAGCCGCGGCGGATCGAACCGTCGTCCGACCCCCAGCGACCCCGCACGCGCGGCCGCGCTCGACTGCGTCGAGGCGGTCGACGCCGAGGGCGGCTACGCGAACCTCGTGATGCCGCGCATCCTCGCGGACCACCGGCTCGGGGGACGTGACGCGGCGTTCGCCACGGAGCTCGCGTACGGCGCGCTGCGCATGCACGGCTTCTACGACGCGGTGATCGCGTACGCGGCTCAGCGTCCGGTGAGCAAGATCGACCCGGGCGCGCGCCGCGTCCTGTGGCTCGGAGCCCATCAGATCCTCGGCATGCGCGTCGCAGACCACGCGGCCGTGGGCGAGACCGTGTCGCTCGCGCGAGCCCGGCTCGGCGTGGGGCCCTCGAAGTTCGTCAACGCGATCCTGCGCCGCGTCTCCGAGGCCACGCGGGAGGCATGGGAGGCGCGCGTCGCTCCCGGCCAGTCCCGCGACGCGGTGGCCCTGCGCCACTCGCACCCGTCCTGGGTCGCCTCGGAGCTCGCGTCCGCGCTCGAGGCCGACGGCCGGGTCTCCGAGCTCGCCCAGCTGCTCGAGGCCGACAACTCGCCCGCGCGCGTCGCCCTGGTCGCCCGCCCAGGCCTGGCCGACGCATCGTCCCTTGTCGACGAGGTGCCCGGAGCCGAGCCGGGGCGCTACGCCCCGACGGCGGTCGTGCTGAGCGGAGGCGGCGATCCTGGCGCGATCGAGGCCGTCCGCGAGCGCCGCGCCGCCGTCCAGGACGAGGGCAGCCAGGTGGTCGCGAGCGCGCTCGTCGCCGCGCGTCCGGTGGAGCAGGGGGAGCGGTGGCTCGATCTGTGCGCGGGACCGGGAGGCAAGGCGGCCCTGCTCGGCGCCCACGCCGCGCTCGGGAAGGCGACGCTCGACGCCCTCGAGCTCCATCCGCACCGCGCGCGCCTAGTCGAGGACTCGGTCAAGGCGATCCCCGAGGGCGTCGTCTCGGTCGCGGTCGGCGACGGCACCGCGTGGGGCGACGAGGCCGCCTACGACCGCGTGCTGCTCGACGCGCCGTGCACGGGGCTCGGCGCACTGCGGCGCAGGCCGGAGGCTCGGTGGCGCAAGGAGCCCCGAGATGTCGCCGACCTGCAGGAGGCCCAGGAGCGACTCCTCGCCAACGCGCTGCGCCTCGTGAGGCCAGGCGGCCTGGTCGCCTACATCACGTGCTCCCCGCTGCTCGCGGAGACGCGGGACGTCGTCGCGAGGGCGGCCGGCGCGGAGGTCCTGGACGCGCGTGAGGCGGTCGCTAGCGCGACGGGCACGAGTCCCGGCGATTGGGGTCGCGGCCCGCACGTGCAGCTGTGGACCCACGTCCACGGCACCGACAGCATGTTCCTTGCGCTGCTCCAGCGGCGCCTGTCCTGAGGCCGTTCCTCCGCGCGCTAGGTTGTGCCTATGGCTATTGAGATCGCTCCTTCGATCCTGTCGGCCGACTTCGCCAACCTCGAGTCCGAGATCACCAGCGTCGCTGGCGCCGACTGGGTCCACATCGACGTGATGGACGGGCACTTCGTGCCGAACCTCACGCTCGGGCTGCCCGTGCTCGAGCGCCTCGCCGAGGTGTCGCCCCTCCCGGTGGACGCCCACCTGATGATCGAGGATCCCGATCGCTGGGCCCCGCGCTACGCGGAGGCGGGAGCGACCTCGGTGACCTTCCACCTCGAGGCGGCGGCGGAGCCGGTGAGGATCGCCCGCGACCTGCGCGCCCTCGGCGCGCGCTCCTCGGTCGCGATCAAGCCCGACACCCCGGTCGACCAGGTGCTCGACGTGCTCGTCGAGTTCGACATGGTGCTCGTGATGACCGTCGAGCCGGGCTTCGGCGGGCAGTCGTTCATGCAGCACACCATGCCGAAGGTGACCGCGCTGCGCGAGGCGGCCACGGCGGCCGCGCACCCGCTGCGGATCGAGGTCGACGGCGGTGTGACGCGCGAGACGGCGCCGATCGTCGCGGCCGCGGGCGCCGACATGCTCGTCGCGGGCTCCGCGATCTACGGCGCCGCCGACCGCGCCGGGGAGATCGACGCCCTGCGCCGCATCGCTCAGGAGGCCGCCGATCATCGATGAGCTGACCCCGGACGCACGTCTCGACGATGAGGCGGCGATGGACCGCGCCGTGCTGCTTGCCGCGCAGGGGCCCCTGTGGGGACCGAACCCCCGTGTCGGCTGCGTGCTCACGGACGCCGAGGGCCGCGTGCTTGCGGAGGGCTGGCATCGCGGTGCGGGCACCCCGCACGCCGAGGCGGACGCCCTGGAGAGGGCCGCAGCCGAGGGAGCCGATGTGGCGGGTGCGACTGCCTATGTCACGCTCGAGCCCTGTACCCACACGGGGCGCACTGGCCCGTGTGCGGATGCGCTGACCGTCGCGGGCGTCGGCCGCGTGATCTACGCCGTCGAGGATCCCAACCCCGAGGCGTCGGGAGGCGGCTCTGTGCTGCGCGGCCGCGGCATCGACGCCGAGTTCGTGCCGCATCCCGGGGCGCGAGAGCTGAACTCTCGCTGGCTGCGCGCGATGGAGCTTGGCCGGCCGTACGTGATCGCGAAGTGGGCGCAGACCCTCGACGGGCGCACCGCCGCCGCGGACGGCTCGAGCTTCTGGATCACGGGCGAGCAGGCCCGCGGCCACGCCCACCACACGCGTGCCGCGGTCGACGCGATCCTCGTGGGCACCGGCACGGTGCGTGCCGACGACCCTGCGCTCAGCGCACGCCCGCCCGGCGTGCACACGCCTCACCAGCCGCTGCGGGTCGTCATGGGCATGGCGGACACGGCCGGCGCGAAGGTGTGGCGCGACGACAACGTGCTGGCGGCGCGGACGCACGACCCTGCCCAGGTGCTCGACATGCTGTGGCGGCGCGATGCGCGCACCCTGATGGTGGAGGGCGGAGCGATCGTCACCTC
This sequence comes from Demequina sp. NBRC 110054, assembly GCF_002090115.1. Classification (NCBI taxonomy): domain Bacteria; kingdom Bacillati; phylum Actinomycetota; class Actinomycetes; order Micrococcales; family Demequinaceae; genus Demequina; species Demequina sp. NBRC 110054. Next base: position 285,197 of record NZ_BBRK01000005.1, on the reverse strand, counting down.
CGCGTTCCTGCGCGCGGGCCTCGTCGACGAGGTCCACGCGTACATCGCGCCCGCGCTGCTCGGCGCCGGTCCGACCGCCGTCGGCGACCTGGGAATCGGCACCATGACCGACGCGTTGAGAGGGTCGGACGTGACCGTGACGCGCCTCGGCGCGGATACCCTGGTCACAGCAGTGTTCACGAAAGGACCTTGATGTTCACCGGCATCGTCGAGTCGGTCGGCACGGTCATGGCCGTCACCGACAACGGCGCCCAGTCTCAGATCGCGATCTCCTCACCGGGGTTCGGCGGCGACTTCGTGCATGGCGAGTCGATCGCCGTGGACGGCGTGTGCCTCACGGTCGCGAGCCACTCGGGCGACACCTGGAACGCGGACGTCATGCGCGTCACGCTTCAGACCACCACCCTGTCCGACCTGAAGGTCGGTCAGCGCGTCAACCTCGAGCGCGCGATGCGTGCCGATGGGCGACTCGGCGGTCACATGATGCAGGGGCACGTCGACGGCGTCGCCGAGCTCGTGGCGCGCGACTCGCAGCCCGAGTGGACCGATCTCACCTTCCGCATCCCGGCGGACCTCGAGCGGTACGTCGTCGCGAAGGGCTCGATCGCGCTCAACGGCACGTCGCTCACGGTCGCGGCCCTCGAGGGCGACCTCGCGACCGTCTCGCTCATCCCGACCACGCTCGCGGAGACGGGCTTCGGAGACATGCAGGTCGGCGCACGCGCGAACGTCGAGGTCGACGTGATCGGCAAGTACGTCGAGAAGATGCTGGGAGCCCGCTCATGACCGCCGAGATGGTCGCGCTCGTCGAGCGCGCGCTCGAGGACATCCGCGCGGGGCGCCCCGTCCTCGTCGCCGACTCGCACGACCGCGAGGACGAGGCGGACTTCATCATGTCCGCCGAGCGCGCGACGGTCGAGTGGATCGCGTGGGGCATCCGGCACTCGTCGGGCTACCTGTGCGCCCCGATGACCGGCGACCGCGCGGACGCGCTCAAGCTGCCGCTCATGGTCCCGCAGAGCCAGGACCCGCGCCGCACCGCCTACACCGTGTCCGTGGACGCGGCGGAGGGCGTCACCACGGGCATCTCCGCCGCGGACCGCCACCACACGCTTCAGCTGCTCGCGGACGAGGACGCGGGCCACGAGGCCTTCATCCGTCCCGGCCACGTGCTTCCCCTGCGCGCCGTCGCCGGGGGAGTGCTGCATCGTCCCGGGCACACGGAGGCCGCGGTCGACCTGTGCCGGCTCGCCGGCGTCTCCCACGTGGGCGTGATCGCCGAGCTCGTGAACGACGACGGCACCATGATGCGGCAGGGCTCGGCGACGGCCCTCGCCGACAAGGAGGGCCTGGTCTTCCTCACCATCGCAGACCTCATCGCCTACCGGCGCCACGTCGGCGACCTCGCGGCCCCGGTCGGCCCGCAGCCGCACCGCGTGCTGCTCGAGGGCGAGGCGCGCCTGCCCACCGTCCACGGCGACGTGACCGTCCGCGGCTACCGCGACGCCCGCACCGGCGACGAGCACGTGGCGATGGTCGTGCCGCCGAAGGACGGAGTCGTGCCGATCGTGCGCGTGCACTCCGAGTGCCTCACCGGCGACGCCTTCGGCTCGCTGCGCTGCGACTGCGGACCCCAGCTCGACTCCGCCATCGCGCGCATCGTCGAGGAGGGCGGCGCGGTCGTGTACCTCACGGGGCACGAGGGTCGCGGCATCGGCATCCTGTCCAAGATCAAGGCGTACGGCCTTCAGGACCAGGGACGGGACACGGTCGACGCGAACACCGACCTGGGGCTGCCCGTCGACCGGCGCGAGTACGGCGCCGCGGCGGCGATCCTGCACGACCTGGGGCTGAGCGAGATCCGCCTGATGACCAACAACCCCGCGAAGGTCGAGGGGCTGCGAGCCTCCGGCATCGCGTGCGTGGAGAGGGTGCCGCATCACGTGGGCGCGCACCCGGAGAACGAGTTCTACCGCCAGACCAAGGTCGAGCGGATGGGACACCTGCAGGGAGAGGACGCATGAGCGGAGACGGCGCACCGGAGATCACGGTCGACGGGACGGGCCTCACGGTCGAGATCGTCGCGTCCTCGTGGCACACCGAGATCATGGACGGGCTCGTCGCGGGCGCCGTGCGGGCCGCCGAGGCGGCGGGCGCGTCGTATCGGGTGACCCGTGTCGCCGGAGCGTTCGAGCTCACGGTCGTCGCGGAGGCCCTCGCCCGGCGCGGTGCGGACGCGATCGCGAGCCTCGGAGTCGTCATCCGCGGAGGCACGCCGCACTTCGAGTACGTGTGCCAGTCGGTGACGCAGGGCCTCACGGACGTCGCTCGCGAGCACGCCGTTCCGGTCGGCTTCGGCATCCTCACGGTCGACACCGTGGAGCAGGCGCTGAACCGCGCGGGTCTGCCGGACTCGGAGGAGGACAAGGGCGCCGAGGCCGTCGAGGCGGCTCTCCAGACCGCCGTGACGCTGCGCACGCTGTAGCCCCACCACCGGCTGTCACCCGCTGTCGCAGGTCCCGCCTCAGCCCCGATAAGGTGGAGCGCGTGAAGACCTTCGAAGAGCTGTACACCGAGTTGAGCACCCGTGCTGCCGAGCGCCCCGAGGGCTCTGGCACCGTCGCCCTCCTGGACAAGGGCGTCCATGCCATCGGCAAGAAGCTCGTCGAGGAGGCCGCCGAGTCGTGGATGGCCGCCGAGTTCCAGTCGGACGAGGAGACCGCCGAGGAGATCTCTCAGCTGCTCTATCACGCGCAGGTGATGATGATCGCCAAGGGCCTGTCCCTCCAGGACGTCTACCGCTACCTGTAATCGGAGAAACAGTGCTTCGCATCGCCGTTCCCAACAAGGGCTCGCTGTCCGAGCCCGCATCCCAGCTCCTCAAGGAGGCCGGCTACAAGCAGCGCCGGGACACCCGTGAGCTCGTGCTGGTCGACGCCCGCAACGACGTCGAGTTCTTCTTCCTGCGGCCGCGCGACGTGGCCGTCTACGTCGGCTCCGGCACCGTCCAGGCCGGCATCACGGGCCGCGACCTCCTTCTCGACTCCGGTGCGCCCGCGGTCGAGCACCTCGAGCTCGGCTTCGGCGGCTCGACGTTCCGCTATGCCGCGGCCCCCGGCGTCGCCGGCTCGGTCGAGGACGTCCACGGCAAGCGCGTCGCGACGTCCTACCCGCGCCTCGTGAAGCACCACCTCAAGTCGTTCGGCGTCGAGGCCGACGTGGTCCGCCTCGACGGTGCGGTCGAGTCGTCGGTGCGCCTGGGCGTGGCCGACGTCGTCGCCGACGTCGTCTCGACCGGCACGACGCTGCGCGCCGCGGGCCTCGAGATCTTCGGCGACCCGATCCTGAAGTCCGAGGCGATCCTCATCAAGGGTCCCGACACGACGGACGACGAGATCGCCGTGCTCGTCGGTCGCCTGCGCGGCGTCCTCATGGCACGTCAGTACGTGATGGTCGACTACGACGTCGCTGCCGACAGGCTCGCGGACGCGCTCGCCGTCACCCCCGGCTTCGAGGGCCCTACGGTCTCGCCCCTGCACGGCTCGGACGGCTCCGCCGTGCGAGTGATGATCCCGCGTGTCGAGATGAACCACATCATGGACCAGCTCTACGCTGTCGGTGCCCGAGCCATCATCACCACCGAGCTGCTGGCGGTGCGGGTCTAGCCCGACACGTCGCCGAGGGGGAACATGGCAGCCGCACAGACGACGCCGACCGCGCGTCTTCTCAACCTGCTGGTGGCCCTCACCGACAGCCGTCGCAGCATGAGCCGCGAGGCGATCCGAGACACGGTCGAGGGCTACACGCGGGTACCGGCGGGTGCCTCGGACGCGGAGCTCAAGAAGGCGGACGCGTCCTTCGAGCGCATGTTCGAGCGCGACAAGGACGCGCTTCGCCACCTCGGGATCCCGCTGCTCACGGTCCAGGACGCGCACGGCACCGTGCTCGGCTATCGGATCGACGCGACGGACGCGGCCTTCCCCGTGCTCGACCTCACGCCGCCCGAGGTCGCGGTGCTGTCGATCGCGACCGCCTATTGGGAGGACGCGACCCTGGGCGACGATGCGCGCCAGGCCCTCACGAAGGTCTCCTCCGGGACCCTCGCGGGAGAGGCCGCACCGGTGCTGTCCGCGGGCCGCTCGAGCGCCGCGGGCGCAGCCGTCGCCGCGCTGCTCGAGGCGATCGAGGACCGCAGGCGGGTCGTCTTCGACTACTCGTCCGCGACCTCGGGGCTCACCGAGCGCTCCGTGCAGCCGTGGCGCCTGCTGACCCGCGGGGGCGCGTACTACTTCCAGGGCTACGACACGGTGCGCGACGCGCCCAGGACGTTCCGGCTCTCGCGCATCCAGGGCGACGTCGCGGCCACGGGGGAGAAGGACGCCTACGAGCTCCCGGCGACCTGGCCCGAGGCCTTCTCTCCGCAGCAGGGAGGCACCGCGGTGATCGCGGCCCGGCCCGAGACCGCGCACGCGCTGCGCGCGCGCGGCACGCAGATCGGCGCGGAGGGGGACTGGGACCTCATCCGCGTCCACTACCGCCACGCGGATGCGATGCGCGAGGAGGTGCTCGCCCTCGGCGGCGCCGCGCGCGTCGTCGAGCCCCAGGAGCTTGCGGCTCAGGTCGCGGAGCACGCGCGCGCCGCTCTGGAGGTGTGCCGTGGCTGAGAAGGCGATCCAGCAGGTCACCAGGATGCTGTCCATCCTGTCGCTGCTCCAGCATCAGGGCGAGGCGACCTTCGACGAGCTCGCCGAGAGGTTCGGCGTCACGCCCGAGCAGATCAGCAAGGACGTCTGGCTGCTGTTCATGACGGGCAAGCCGGGAGGCCTGAGCGACGAGTTCGTCGACTTCGACGGCGACGCGCTCGACGGGCGCATCGCGCGGCTGCGCGACGCCCAGGGCCTCACGCAGGTGAAGCTCAGCCCCCGCGAGGCGGTCGCGCTGCTGGGCTCGCTCGGGACGCTCGTCGCGTCCGGTGCCGCTCCCGATGCCGCCGCGACCGCGCTCGCCAAGCTGCGCGACGCGATCTCCGCCGCGCCCATGGAGGTGCTGCCGTCGACCGAGGTGGACCGCGCGCGCATCCAGGGTGTCCGTGACGGACTCGCGACGGGACGGGCCGTGCGGATCGTGTACGTCGACTCCCACGACAACCGCACCGAGCGCGTGATCGAGCCTCACCGCCTCGTCACGATCGAGGGCCTGGGCTACGTCGAGTGCTGGTGCCGTCGCGCCGGCGACCATCGGACCCTGCGCCTCGACCGCATCGTCTCGGCCGAGGTCTCGGACGATGCGGTGGTCACCCAGCCGGCGCAGGGGCTCGGCTTCTCGCTCGAGCCGAGGCTCGAGGCACGCGTGCGGGCGGGCCGGAGCGCCCGGTGGGCGTTCGAGGACTTCCCCGACGCGCGCATCGAGGACGCGGGCGACGACATCGTCGCGACCTTCTCGGTGTCCGACGCCGACTGGGCAGCCGGCCGGCTGCTCGCGGTGGGTCCGGCGCTGCGGTCTGTCGAGCCCGTCGTGCTCGCCGAGGCGGTCGCTCGGCATGCCGAGGCCGTTCTCTCAGCGCAGAACCTTTAGGGTCTGACGCGCCGGTACACTGAGCGGGCAACGAGCGAAGGAGAGATCATGGGCAGTTTCGGAGCCAGAGAGTGGATCATCATCGGATTGATCGTGCTCATTCTCTTCGGGGCGCCCAAGCTTCCTGAGTTCGCTCGCTCGCTCGGCAAGTCGATGCGCATCCTCAAGGACGAGACCAGGTCGCTGACCTCGGACGACTCTGCCACGGACTCCACGAGCAAGGGAACCGACGCCGCCGACGGCGACAAGCGTGGCGAGTAGGAGGGCCGCCCGCAAGGCGAACCCCGATGCGCGCATGGCGCTGCGCGACCACCTGGTCGAGCTGCGCAAGCGCATCACTCGCGCGGCCATCGGCATCATCGTCGGCGCCGTCGCGGGCTGGTTCCTCTACACCCCGGTCTACGAGGCGGTTCAGGCGCCCGTTCTCGAGCTGGCGGCGCGCGACGACGCGCTCGTGACCGTCAACTTCGGCGGCCTCGCGTCCGCATTGGACATGCAGCTCAAGGTCGCGGTGATCCTGGGCATCATCATCTCCTCGCCCTGGTGGCTCTATCAGCTGTGGGCCTTCGTCGCGCCCGGCATGCGCCAGGTCGAGCGGCGCTACACGATCGGCTTCATGGCCGCGGCGGTGCCCCTGTTCTTCGTCGGCATCTCTGTCGCATGGTTCGTGCTGCCCCAGGCCGTCACGATCCTCGTGGGATTCACCCCCGAGGGGGCGGCCAACGTCCTCGACGCGCAGATGTACCTGACCTTCGCGATGCGGCTCCTGCTCGCGTTCGGGCTCGCGTTCGTGTTCCCCGTGCTCATGGTCGCCCTCACGTGGGCGCGCGTCGTGCCCGCGCGCGTGTGGGCACGCGGCTGGCGCTGGGCGATCCTCATCATCGCGCTCGCCGCGGCGATGCTGACGCCGACGCCGGACGCGATCACGATGCTCATGCTCGCGGCGCCCATGACCGTGCTGTACTTCGTCGCGATCGGCGTGGGCTACCTGCGCGAGCGCCAGCGCGCACGCAAGAAGGCCTCCGAGGCGGACGAGGAGTCGGAGGCGGGCCTGTGAGCTCGCTCGGCGTCATCACCAACCCGACCTCCGGGTCCGGACGCGGCGCCAGGGCCGGCACCGAGGCCCTCGCGGCGCTCGCCGCGCGCGGGCACCGCCTGCGCGACCTCACCGCGGGGTCCTGGGCCGCGTCGCTCGACAACGCGCTGAGGCACCGGGACAGCCTCGACGCGCTCGTGGTCGTCGGCGGAGACGGGACCGTGCACCTCGGTGCGCAGGCATGCTCCGAGCATCCGCTCCCGCTCGGCGTCATCGCTGTCGGCTCGGGCAACGACCTCGCGGCGGCGTGGGGCCTTCCCGCCCACGACGTGAATGCCTCCGTCGCCGCGATCGACGAGGCGCTTCGCGTGGGCGATGCCCCCGCCATCGACGTCTCCGCCGTGACAGGACCCGCGATCGAGCATCCCTCGTCGCCCCGCTACGTGCTCGCGATCGCGTCTGCCGGGATCGATGCTGCGGTCGCCGCGCGCGCCCGCGTGATGACCTGGCCGCGTGGCCCGCTCAAGTACCGACTCGCGGTCCTCCAGGAGCTCCCGCGCTTCCGGCCCTACGGGGTCCGGATCGAGGCGGACGGCTCGTCCTGGACACAGGCCTGCACGCTCGTCGCGGTCGCGAACGGACCGCTGTTCGGCGGGGGCCTGCCCCTGTCGCCCGACTCGTCGTTCTTGGATGGGGAGCTGGAGCTCGTCGTCGCCGACGGGCTGACGCCCCGCGAGATCCTGCCGCTGTTCCGGGCGCTCGGCAAGGGCGAGCACCTCAGCGATCCCAGGGTGCGCATCGTCCAGGCGCGCGAGGTGACGATCTCCCACGATCCCGGCGCCGGTCGTCCCCTGCCGCCGGCCTTCGCCGACGGCGAGCTCGTCGGTGGCGGCCCCGTCACGGTGCGCGTCGTCCCGCGCGGACTGCGGGTCCTGGGCGCGCGCCCTCGGTAGCCTGAAGGCATGACGACACCGGCGGAACGCTATGCCGCCTCCCGACGCAGGAACCGCCACCGCGACCTCGTCGAGTTCGAGGAGTCCCTGTCCTTCCCCCTCGACCCGTTCCAGCGCGAGGCATGCGAGGCCGTCGCCGAGGGGCGGTCCGTGCTGGTCGCGGCACCCACCGGCGCGGGCAAGACGCTCGTGGGCGAGTACGCGATCCGGCACGCGTACGACAACGGCCTCAAGGCGTTCTACACGACGCCGATCAAGGCCCTGTCGAACCAGAAGTACCAGGACCTTCGCGCGGTCTACGGCGACTCGGCGGTCGGCCTGCTGACTGGTGACACCTCGGTCAACCCCGAGGCGGACATCGTCGTGATGACCACCGAGGTGGTCCGCAACATGATCTACGCGGGGTCCTCGACCCTCGACCGGCTCGGCGTCGTCGTCCTCGACGAGGTCCACTACCTCGCGGACCGGTTCCGCGGCTCGGTGTGGGAGGAGGTGATCATCCACCTCGACCAGATGACGTCCGTCATCGCGCTGTCCGCCACAGTCTCGAACGCCGAGGAGTTCGGCGCGTGGCTGTCCGAGGTCAGGGGCGACACCAAGATCGTGGTGAGCGAGCATCGTCCCGTTCCGCTGTGGCCGCACGTCCTCATCCGCGAGGGGATGTTCGATCTCTACGCCCCGGGAGTCAACGCCCAGGAGCCCGGGCCGAACCCCCGCATCAACCCCGAGGTCGAGGCGATCCTGCGCCGTCACGCGCACGCCGAGGGGCCGCGAGGCAAGCATGTGGTCGGCGGGCGCCGGGGGAGGGCCCGTCGCAGCCCGCCGCGCTTCGCCGTCGTCGATCAGCTCGACAGGCAGGGTCTGCTGCCCGCGATCGTGTTCGTCTTCTCGCGCGCGGGATGCGAGGACGCCGTGGACCAGGTCCGCGCCTCGGGCCTGACGCTCACGACGGATGAGGAGCGCGACGAGATCGCCGCGGTGATCGAGGAGCGCGTCGGGGGAGTGCCGTCCGAGGATCTTGGCGCGCTCGGCTTCCTGCACTGGCGCGACCACCTCGAGGCGGGCATCGCCGCGCACCACGCGGGGATGATCCCGCTGTTCAAGGAGATCGTCGAGGAGCTGTTCCGTCGGGGGCTCATCAAGGTCGTCTACGCGACCGAGACGCTCGCGCTCGGCATCAACATGCCCGCGCGCTCGGTCGTGCTCGAGAAGCTCGTCAAGTGGGACGGCCAGGGCCACAAGGACCTGACCGCGGGCGAGTACACGCAGCTCACGGGCCGCGCGGGCCGGCGCGGCATCGACGTCGAGGGTCACGCGGTGGTCGTCGAGCATCCCGGTCTCGACGTGCGTCAGCTCGGCTCCCTCGCGTCGAGGCGCACGTATCCGCTCATGAGCTCGTTCCAGCCGTCGTACAACATGGCCGTCAACCTGGTGCACACCGTCGGAGCGGAGCGAGCGCGCGAGGTGCTCGAGATGTCGTTCGCGCAGTTCCAGGCCGACCAGTCGGTCGTGGGCAAGGCGCGGCGCGCGCAGGAGCTCGAGCGGACCCTCGAGGGCTACGGCGAGGCCGTCGAGTGCGACCGGGGCGACTTCATGGAGTACGCCAAGCTGCGCCACGACCTGAACCGCCTCCAGAAGGGACAGAGCAAGGTCGCGAGCCGCAAGAAGCGCGAGGCGACCGCGGAGACGCTCGCGGGCCTCAAGCGCGGCGACGCGATCCGGATCGGCGGGGGACGGCGCGCGGGTGTCGCGGTCGTCGTCGTGCCGGACGATCGCGTCGACCAGCCCCGACCCGTCGTCGTGACCGACGCGGGCCGCCAGTACCGCCTCGCGGTGAACGAGCTGCACCACGGCCTGGACGTCGTCGGTGCGATCAAGGTGCCGCGTCGCTTCGACCACCTCAATGCGCGTCAGCGCCGCGAGCTCGGGCAGGTCATCGAGCAGGCCAAGGGCACCTTCGAGGCCCCGAGCCGCAAGGGACAGTCTGCGGCCCCGCACACTCCGGACGCCGAGATCACGCGGCTGCGCCAGCGGATGCAGGGCCACCCGTGCCACGCGTGCCCCGAGCGCGAGGACCACGCGCGGTGGGCCGAGCGCTACTTCAGGACGATGCGGGACAAGGACCGCGTGGTCGGGGAGATCCAGCGGGCGACAGGCTCGATCGCGCGAGTGTTCGACCGCCGCTGCGACGTGCTCGCGGAGCTCGGCTACCTCGTGCGCGAGTCCGCGCAGTGGGAGGTCTCCAGCGAGGGCGAGATGATGCGCCGCCTGTACTCCGAGAACGACCTGGTCATCGCGGAGTGCCTGCGCACGGGCGCATGGAACGAGCTGCAGGCCCCCGCGCTCGCCGCGGCGGTGTCGACGCTGATCTACAACGCGCGCCGCGAGGACGAGCTCAGGACGCCGCGCATCCCCGGAGGGCAGCACGGCACGCTCGGACGCGCGCTTCAGGAGACGGTGCGGGTGTGGTCGCGCGTGTCCGATCTCCAGGAGTCGCATCGCCTCGGCGAGCTGCCCGCGCCCGCGTGGGGAATCGTCGGGCCTATCCACGGCTGGACGCAGGGCAAGAGCCTCGACACGGTGCTCGCGGGCTCGGACATCGCCCCTGGCGACATGGTGCGCTGGTGCAAGCAGGTGATCGACGCGCTCGACCAGATCGCCGACGTCGCGCCCACGGAGACGCTGCGGAACCGTGCGCGGACCGCCATCACGGCCATGCGGCGAGGCGTGGTCGCGTACTGACCGCGCGCGCATAGGCTGTCTGCGTGAGAGCGCAATGGAACATCCTCGTCTCTGTTGCGTCCGGGCTGGCCATGGCCGCCGCGTTCCCCGATCTGGGCTGGTGGCCGCTCGCCTTCGTGTCGATCGGCGGCCTGTGGTGGGCGCTTCGTGACACGGGCGCGTGGGGCGGTCTCGGACTCGGCTGGCTGTACGGCGTCGCGTTCTTCGCGCCGCACGTGTGGTGGGCCTACATCGCGACGGGCGTCGTCCCGTGGGCCGCGCTGTCGATCGCCGAGGGCCTCGCGTGGGGCCTGCTCGGCGCCGCGTGGGCGCATGTGCGACGCAGCGGGATGCTCGGCAAGGGCCTGTTCGCCGGACCGTTCGCGTTCGCCCTGCTGTGGGCGGGGTTCGAGCAGCTGCGGGCCTGGGTGCCCTGGGACGGCTTCCCGTGGGGGCGCGTCGCCTTCGCGATGGCCGACGCGCCGATCGCACGCCTCGCGTGGGTCGGCGGGGTGCCGCTGATCGGCTTCGCGGTCGCCCTGGCGGGCGCCTACCTCGGGCTCGCGGTCGAGCGCGGCGTGGGACGCAGGCCGATCCAGGCCGCGACCGCGCCGATCCTCGGCATCGCGGTGGTGCTCGTCGGAGGCCTCGTGCCGCTGGACACGCGGGACACCGACGGAGAGCTCAACGTCGCGGTGATCCAGGGAAACGTCCCCAACGAGGGACTGGACTCGTTCTCGCAGGCGCGCGAGGTGCTGAACAACCATGGCGACGAGTCGATGGTCGCGATCGAGGTGGCGGACGCGGACGGCTTCGACATCGACCTCGTGATCTGGCCCGAGAACGCCGCGGACATCGACCCGCGCACCGACGACGAGTCGGCCGAGGTCGTGACCTCCGTCGCGCAGGCGGCCGGCGCTCCGCTGCTGCTGGGCACCGTCGACTACACGACCTCCGACGAGGGCCGCTACAACACGTCGCTGCTGTGGTCCCAGAGCGGCACGGTGCTCGACATGTACGTCAAGCAGCGGCCCGTGCCGTTCGCGGAGTACATCCCGATGCGGTCCTTCGCGCGCCTGTTCTCCGAGGACGTGGACCGGGTGTCCGTCGACATGCTCGCCGGCGAGGACCCCGCGATCATGCAGGTCGCGATCCCCTCGCTCGAGCGCGTGCTCACACTCGGCACCGTGATCTGCTTCGAGGTCGCGGTCGACGATGTGGTGCGCGAGGCGATCGCCGAGGGCGGCGAGCTGCTCGTGGTCCAGACCAACAACGCGACCTTCGGCGACACTGCGGAGAGCACCCAGCAGCTGCAGATGTCGCGGATCAAGGCGATCGAGACCGGCCGCTACACGATCCAGGACTCCACGGTCGGCGTGTCCGCGATCATCGCGCCGGACGGCAGGGTCCTCCAGGAGACCGAGCTCTTCACCGCGGCGAACATGCTCGCGTCCGTGGGCCTGCGCTCCGAGATCACGCCCGCCGTGCGCTTCGGCGGCTGGATCGCGTGGGCGATCTTCCTGGGCGCCGCTGGCCTCACGGTGAGCGCGGTGTCTCGCAGGCTGAAGGAGCGCTACGAATGGTGAGGACGCTCGTCATCATCCCCACCTACAACGAGCGTGAGTCGCTGCCCGTGCAGGTGGAAGGGGTGCGCGGGCACGCGCCGGACGTCGACATCCTGGTCGTGGACGATGCGTCTCCCGACGGGACGGGGGAGTGGGCCGACTCGGTGGCCGCGGTCGATCCCCGGCTGCATGTCCTGCACCGGCCAGGCAAGCAGGGGCTTGGCGTCGCGTACCGCGCGGGATTCGCGTGGGGCCTCGAGCGCGGCTACGACGTGCTCGTCGAGATGGATGCGGACGGCTCGCACCAGGCCTCCGACCTCCCGCGGCTGCTGGCCCGCACGCCCGACGCCGACCTCGTGATCGGCTCGCGCTGGGTTCCCGGGGGATCGGTCAAGAACTGGCCGAAGCGGCGCGAGATGCTGTCGACGGGCGCGAACACCTACGTGCGCCTCGCACTCGGGATCCACGTGCGCGACGCCACCGCGGGATTCCGCGCCTACAGCGCCGACATCCTGCGACGGCTCCACCTCGACACGGTCGAGTCGCAGGGCTACTGCTTCCAGATCGACATGTGCTGGCATGTGCTTCAGGCTGGCGGCACCGTCGTGGAGGTGCCGATCGAGTTCGTCGAGCGGGCTCAGGGGCAGTCGAAGATGAGCGGCGCGATCATCCGCGAGGCGCTGCTCAAGACCACGGCGTGGGGCTTCACGCGCAGGTGGCGTCAGGTCTCCGGCGCCGAGCGTCGGGAGCGCCGAGCATCGGCCGACTGACGCATCGTCCCGGCTGAGGCGTCGTCGCTGTACGGCCCTGTATCCGCCGACATGACGAGAGGCGCCCGCCGTGATGGCGGACGCCTCTCGAACGTCGGTGAAGTCGCGGCTCAGCTGGCGCGCATGCTGCGCAGGTACTCCAGCCGCTCCTCGAGGAGCACCTCGAGCTCGGGGATCGTGCGGCGCTCCAGGAGCATGTCCCAGTGGGTGCGTGCCGTCTTCTCCTCCTTGGCCTCGGGCTGGTCGCCGTCGCGCAGGAGCGCGAGGGAGCCGCAGTGGCACTCCCAGGACAGCGGCACGTCGGCCTCCACGGAGAAGGGGAACGTGAGGACGTGCCCGTTGGGGCAGTCGTAGTGAACCTCGCGGCGTGCCGCGAGCTCGGCGTTCTCGATGGACTCGAGCGACTGGGTGCCCAGTCGCATTCCTCGTAGTGCACGATCGGCCATGTCAGCCTCCCTCTCCAGCAGACGGGGATGATGCCTGCTCACAGCAGCAACGAACGCGACCGGCCCGATGTTCCACGAGACTGTCGCTCCGTGCCGCCACTTCCATCGTGTCAGAACGCGCCGGGCCCCGCGCGGCGAGACGAGTGCGCCTGCGCGAGGCTCTCCGACGTGCTCGCACGGGCGGCGGTGCGGCAGGGGGCGGCGCCGCGCAAGGGCCCTCGGACGCGAAGCGCGGACCCTCCGGTCGACCCAGCTCCGCCGCCTTGTCCAGAAAATGTCACACGTGTGCTATTTTCGTCACGAGGTGACACCGTGGTCGCCACATGAGCGCGACGAAGCGCCAGAGAGGGAGTGCGACGATGATCGGCTGGAGGACCAAGCTGGCCTACGGGTGGGGGAGCCTGGGCAACAACATCGTGTACGGGTTCGTCGCCACGTACCTGGCCGTGTACTACACGGAGGTGGTCGGGATCGCGGCCGCTTCCGCGTCGGTCCTGTTCTTCGTGGTGCGCATCGTCGACGCGACCGCGGACCCCGTGATGGGCATGATCGTCGACCGCACGCACACCCGCTGGGGTCGCTTCCGGCCCTACCTGCTGTTCACGCCTCCGGTGCTCGCGGTGCTCACCATCCTCGCGTTCTCGATCCCGTCCCTGAACACCACGGCGACGCTGGTCCTCGCGTACGTGAGCTACCTCCTGTGGGGCCTGTCGTTCACCGTGATGGACGTGCCGTACTGGTCGATGTCGGCCGCGCTCACGTCCGACGCGCGCGACCGCACGTCGCTCGTCATGGTGCCGCGCACTCTTGCGAACGTCGGCTACATCGGGGTCAACATCATCACGCTGCCGCTCGTCGCGCTGTTCTCCTTCAGTGGCGAGCGGCAGGGCTGGCAGATCGTCGCGGTGCTGTACGCGGTGACGGCCATGGCGCTCACCTGGGTCACGTTCGCGAAGGTCAAGGAGCGGGCCGAGGCGCCCGCGTCACACCGCTACAGCCTCCCGGAGATGGGGCGTCTGTTCGTCCAGAACAAGCCGCTGCTGCTGCTGCTCGGAGCGATGTTCCTCACCGAGGTGGCCTTCACGATGCGCAACATCATCCCGGTCTACTACCTCACGTACAACTACGACGCCGCGGACATGGTCCCCATGCTCGTCGGCGTGTTCGCCGTGACGACGCTCGCGGGCTCGCTGCTGAGCCCCGTGCTCGCCGGCCGTTGGGGCAAGCGCAACGCGGTGTTCGTCGGGATCGCGATCACGTCGGCGTCCTCGGTCGGCGCGTGGCTGAACGGCTACGGCTCGCTCACTCCGATCATCGGCTGGATCGCGATCACGGGTCTCGGCTACGGCATCACCAACATCTCGCTCGTGTCGATGCTCACCGACACCGTCGAGTATGGGCAGTGGAGGACTGGCCGACGCACCGAGGGCCTCGTGTTCTCGAGCAACATCTTCAAGACCAAGGTGTCGTCGGGCGTGGGCGCGTCGTTCGCGCTCGCCCTGCTCGCGGCCTTCGGCTACGTCGCGAACCAGGACCAGAGCGTCGCGACCCTCGACGGGCTGCACTCCACCATGACGATCATCCCTGGCATTGTCGGCATCCTCGCCCTCGTGCCGCTGCTCTGGTACCGCCTGGACGAGGGGCGCCACGCCGCGATCGTCGCGGAGCTCGAGGCGCGCGACGCCGAGCCCGAGGCGGTCTCATGAGCGTGCACAGCGAGCATGGCGCGGGCGAGAGAGTTGCGCCCAGACATCTTGACGTCACGAGGATGCGCGCCGACGTCGACGATCCTCGGGTCGTCGGCTACGGCAGGCTCACGCAGCGCGCCGAGCGGCGGAAGGAGGACACGTGCGAGCGAGTGTCCCTGCGTGGCACGTGGGACTTCCGGTGGTCGCCGACGTGGGCCGAGGCGGACGTGGACGATGCGCTGTTCGGCTCGGCGCGGAGGGACGATGCTGCGCTCGCCGGGGCCGGCGACGGTTGGGACCGGATCGAGGTCCCCGGAGTGTGGGAGCTCGCGGGCTATGGCACGCCGTACTACCTGGCCTTCAGGTTCCCGCCGGCGATCCGAGCGCGCGGCCGCAGGCTCGGCACGATCGATCCCCAGGACACGCCCACAGGCATCTATCGCCGGGCCGTGAGGGTCCCGTCAGAGTGGGGCGGGCGCCGCGTCACGCTGCGCTTCGAGGGCGTGAAGTCCGCCTTCCATCTCTTCGTGGACGGTCGCCTGTTCGGCTACTCGGAGGGCTCGATGACAGGGGCCACCTTCGATCTCACGGACGTCGCTGTGCCCGGCGGAGAGCTCGCAGTCGTGGTCGTGGTGCATCGGTACTCGACAGGCACCTTCCTCGAGGACCAGGACATGTGGTTCCTCTCAGGCATCACGCGCGACGTGTGGCTCGAGGCCGAGCCCGCACACGCGCCGTGGGACGTTGCGGTCACGACAGACCTGGACCCCGCGAGCGGGCTCGGATCGATCGCGATCGAGACCCTCGGCGGGGACGGCGAGTGCGTCGTCGAGCTCGACGGGGCCGAGATCGCCCGCGCCGTGATCGCCACCGGCACGTCGTCCGACGACGGAGGACTCACTCTCGCTGCCACGACCCTGGCCGCCACGGGTCTCGAGGTCGCCCCGTGGAGCGCCGAGCGGCCGCACCTCCACGACCTCACGGTGACCACGACCTCGGCCGACGGTGAGGTGGACGTGCGTCGGCTGCGGGTCGGCTTCCGGCGGGTCGAGATCGTGGGGGAGGAGCTGAGGGTCAACGGCCGCGCGGTCGTGCTCCACGGTGTCAACCGCCACGACTTCCACCCGACGCGAATCTGGGACGTGCCGGACGAGGTCCGCGAGCGCGACATCGTCCTGATGAAGCGGGCGAACGTCAACGCGCTGCGCCTGTCCCACTACCCGAACCCCGACCAGGTCTACCGCCTGTGCGACGAGCACGGGCTGTATGTCATGGATGAGGCCGAGGTGGAGTCGCACGGCGTGCGGCGCCGAGGCATCCCCGGTGACGGACCCGAATGGCGTCCGTCGGTCGTCGCGCGCGTCGAGGCCATGGTGCGGCGCTCACGCAGCCATCCGAGCGTGATCATGTGGTCGCTCGGCAACGAGGCCGGCGACGGCGAGGCCTTCCACGAGGCGAAGCGCGCGGTGCTCGCGCTCGACGCGAGTCGGCCCGTCCACTACGAGGGCGACACGACGCTCGAGACCTCCGACGTGATGTCCCTCATGTACCCCGACCCGCAGCTCGAGGAGACGATCGGCGAGGGCCGCGACATCACCGTCGGCCCCCTCGAGCGCGTCATGAACGCGCTGGCCGCCGACACCAAGGGCTTCACTGCCGCGCAGTACGCGGGCCGACCCGTCATCGCATGCGAGTACCTCCACGCGATGGAGAACAGCTTCGGCAACGCGGCCGCGCACGTGGAGAACTTCCACCGCTACGACCGGTGGGCTGGCGGCTTCGTGTGGGACTGGGTCGATCAGACGATCGAGGTGCCCCTTCACGACGGCCGTACGCGGCGTGCGTACGGCGGCGCGTTCGGCGAGCGGCCCACCGATCGATGGTTCTGCGCCAACGGCATCGTCGCGGCCGATCGCACGCCCCATCCCGCGTACACGGAGCTCGCGAAGGTCTACCAACACGTGGTAATCGCGCGTACTCCCGACGGGGTGCGAGTCACCAACAGGCACGCCTTCGACGATCTGTCGGGGCTCGTGCTGCGGTGGCGCGTGGAGCGCGACGGCGTCGCCGTGGCCAAGGGCCACGCGGACGATGCGACGGTGGCGCCGGCGGAGGCCCGCACCTTCGCGATCCCGGCGTCTCCCGTCGACGGACCGGGACTGTGGACGCTCACGGCCGCGCTGCACCTGCGCGAGGGCTCGACGTGGGCCGAGTCCGGGCACGTGGTCGCCTGGGAGCAGTTCACGCTCGCGCGCACGGTCGTCACGGCCGCGACGGACCGCTCGTGGTCGGTGCGGCGGTCGGGCTCCAGGGCCGCTCTCGTGCGCGGCGACGACCGCGTGGTCGTGGATCTGCGCAGCGGCGCGATCGACTCGCTCGTGCTCGGCGGGAGCGAGCACCTCGCGACGCCGCTCGCGCTCAACCTGTGGCGCGCGCCCACGGACAACGACCGGGGCCTGGCGAACTTCGCGCCCGTGCTCGACCTCGTCTCGGAGGAGGCGCGATGGCGCCGCGCGGTCGGCCGCGCCCGCGTGAGGTCCGTCGTGGGCTCGAATGCGGTCTCCCTTGCCTGGCGCGTGCGTGGCGCCGACGTGAGGCTCACCCTCACCGGGGCCGAGGGCGGCGTGCGCCTGTCCCTCGAGGCCGTGTCGCGCCGTCCTCTCATGCGGCTCGGGCTGACCGCGACCCTGGACGAGGGGCTGCGCCGCGTGCACTGGCTCGGCAGGGGGCCGGGAGAGAATCACCGCGACCGGCGCACCGGGTCGGCGCTCGGCGCGTGGCAGGCATCGGTCGGTGAGATGCCGCACGCCTATCCGCATCCTCAGGAGAACGGCAACCGTGCGGACCTCGAGCGCCTCGAGCTGCGCGGCGACCGCGGCGGGCTGAGGTTGACGCGCCTCGACGGCGAGCCGTTCGAGGCCTCCGTGCGGCCGTACACGCAGGCCGAGCTTGCCGCCGCGCGGTACGCGGATCAGCTGCCGGACGACGGACCCGCGACGTTGTGCCTCGATGTCGCGCAGTGCGGCGTCGGCGGCGACAAGCCGGGGGAGGCTCGGCTGCAACCCGAGGGTGTGCTCGAGCCCGGCAGGCGCTGGCGCACGGAGTGGCTGATCGAGAGTGCTGAGGCGATCGCCGATGCTGCGCTGACAGCCGATGCTGCGCCGACCGAGAGGAGTGAGGGATGACCGCGTGGACGCTGGGAGTGCGCGAGGCAGGGGTCGCACGGCCCCTCGCGGACGACGACGGACGGGTGCGCGTCGGCTCGCGGGGCTTCGACGCCGGTGACGGCGAGCTGTGGATCGACGTGACGGCGGGCCCCGAGGGTCTCGAGTTGGATCACCTGGTCCTCGAGGTCCCCGCCGACGTGAGGGAGGGCGATCTCGCGTGGCTCAACGGCTATCAGAGCTGGTCCCAGTCCGAGGTGCGACCCCTCGCCACGTGCCGCAAGCGGCTGAACCGACTCGGTCGGCTGTGGAAGCTCGAGCAGATGGGCGACCACGGGATCGCTCCGGACCAGCGGGACCACGATGCCGAGTGCTCGCACGAGGTGCTCGCGGTGCAGCGGGGCGAGGCCGCGCATCTGTGGGGCTCGCGGATCGGGACGGAGGCGTTCGCCGTCCTCGAGGTGCACGGAGAGTGGCTGCGCGTCGTGGTCGACGTGGCGGGATGGAGGATCGAGCCGGGTGAGACCGCCCGGGTCGCGTGGCTCGAGGCCCGCGCGGGCCGCTCGGCGCCCGTCCTGCTCAGGGACTGGGCGGGCAGGAGCTGGACGCCTCGGCCGGCCCCGCCCGTGACCGGGTGGACCAGCTGGTATCGCTACTACGGCGACATCGACGCGGACTCGCTGCTCGGAGAGATCGATGCGCTGAGCGCGTCGGAGATCCGCTTCGACGTGTTCCAGATCGACGACGGCTTCCAGACGCACGTGGGGGACTGGCTCGACTTCGCCCCGGGGTTCCCCGACGGCGTCGCGCCCCTCGCAGAGGCCGCGAAGGACCGCGGGATGCTGCCGGGACTGTGGCTCGCGCCCTTCGTCGCGGCGGGCAACAGCGACCTCCTCCGCGAGCATCCCGACTGGGTGCTGCGCGATGCCTCCGGCAAGCGGGTCCCCGCGGGATGGAACGGCGGGTGGAAGGGCACGTTCTACGCGCTCGACCTCTTCAACGACGAGGTGCTCGCCTACCTCGAGCGGGTCTTCGCGGAGGCGACGGGGGAGTGGGGCTTCGGGCTGCTCAAGCTCGACTTCCTCTACGCAGCGGCGTTGGACGGCCGGCCGGGCATGACGCGCGCGCAGCGCATGCGCCGGGCGATGGAGCTGCTCCGGTCGTGGGCGGGAGACGCCGCGATTCTTGGCTGCGGAGTGCCGCTCGTGAGCGCGGCGGGGCTCGTCGAGTACTGCCGCATCGGCGCCGATGTCGCCGCGAAGTGGGAGGACCATGCACAGCGCCGCATGCACTACCGGGAGCGGATCTCTACCGTGTCGTCGATGCGCAGCACGATCGCGCGCGCCTGGATGGACGGCACGTGGTTCGGCAACGATCCCGACGTCGTCATCCTGCGCACGACGGACACGCGTCTGAGCGACGCCGAGAGGCGCACTCTTCACGCCGTCAACACGACGCTCGGCTCGCTCGTCTTCGTGAGCGACGACATCTCGACCTACGACCCGGAGACGACGGCGCTGCTCGCGACCTGGGACCCGCCCGGAGCGGCGAGGATCGTCGCGCATACCCGGTCGGGCATGATCGATCGTATGCAGACGGACCAGGGTCCGTTCGTGCTCGAGCTCGGAGACAGGACCGGGCGAGTCCTCGAGAGGGAGTAGCCATGGGCGTCAGGGAGCGGCGACGGCAGGAGCTCGTCGACGCCGCGCGGGCGCTGTTCCTCGAGCGCGGCTTCGACCAGGTCATGATCGACGACATCGCGGATGAATGCGGCGTCACGCGCCGGACCGTCTATCGCTACTTCCCGACGCGCGATCATGTCGCGTTGGCCGTCGAGGTGGATCTCCTCGAGCGCTGGGGAGTGCTGCTCGAGGGCCTGAGCGCGCGCTGGTCCGGCACCGCGGCCGCGCGGCTGGGGAGCGCCCTTGCGGACATCGAGGGACTCATCGACGACCACGCCGACGAGGTGCGCTTCACCCAGGTCTTCGACGTGCAGCTCGGCGGCGGGGAGGACAGCGACCTCAGCGCACAGTTCCAGGCGGCGATCCGTGCATTGCTGAGACCCCTCGTGGACGTGCTGCGCCTGGGGGAGCAGGACGGCACCCTGCGGCTTGCGGACTCGCCGGAGGTCACGGCCTCGACGCTGACCAACGCGTACCTCGGCCTCGCACAGCGGGTGTACGGCTTCGGTGACAGGCTTGCACAGGAGCAGTCGGTGGAGCCGCGGAGGATGCTGACCGAGCTCAGCAGGCTGTATGCGGCGGCCTTGATCATCGAATAGGAAGAATACCTGGTATATCTTTATCTCAAGATAGTGCGTGAAGGCGTGTGGTGGGGCGACACGGCGACGCCACGGGGACGATGCGGGAGGCACCATGAGCGGGCACGACGCGGATGAGCAGTTCGCCTCGGACGACGCGATCGATGCCTTCGTCGCCGAGTGGCACCGCGAACGGCCGGGCCTCGACACGGAGGCGCTCGAGATCTTCGGCCGGCTGAGCCGGTACGCACGGCTCGTGTCGGTCATGAACGAGCGCGTGCTGGCGGCGCACGACCTGCAGCCCTGGGAGCTCGAGGTGCTTGAGGCGCTCACGCGTCAGGGAACGCCTCACAGGCTTACCGCGGGCGATATCGAGCGGCTCACGCTCATCACGTCGGGCACGACGACGCACCGCATCGGCAGGCTCGAACGTCGCGGCTACGTAAGGCGCGTGCGCGACGACAGGGACAAGCGCATCGTCTGGGTCGCCCTCACTGACGCTGGTCACGAAGCGTGTCTTGAAGGGCTCGACGCGATGCTCGACGGACAGCGACGCGCGCTGGACATGCTCGAGCCCGACGCACGCGACGCGCTGCGGTCGGGGCTCGAGTCGCTGGGGCAGCTGCTCAGGGACGAGCCGCCGACGCTGCGGAGCGACGAGGCGTGACAGGCCGCCAGCGTTCAGATGCCGCTCCGGCACAACCATGTGCATCACGCCGATAATGCACACTCTGCGCGTCTGCCTGGACAGGCTGCGCCGTCGCTGTCATGCTGGTCATCAGATACCCCTTCGCGGTTGTGGCGAGGCGTGGCGTCGAGCCGGTCCCGGGTGCCTTTGGCGAGGCCCCGGGACCGCCCCTTTTTGCCTACGCCTTCGCCTTCTCCTGGGTCGCAGGAGCAGCGGCGGGAGCGGGAGCGGTGACCGCGTCGAGCGTCACCATCTTGACCGCGAACATGCCCCTCTCGGCGGTGTCCACCGCGACGGTGGCGTCGATGGTCATGTCCTGCAGGTCGAGGACCTCGACAGCCGGGATCACCGACTCGAAGACGAGAACCTCGCACGTGTCGCCACGCGGCTCGGTGAGAACGGTGACGCAGGCGCCATAGACCGCCTGGTCGGACTTGCGTCGGAGGATGTCGGCGCGCACGGCGCGTCCGGTGATGTGCATGATCTTGGCCACGACGGACCCTCTTTTCGTTGTGGGGAGTTGGCGCTCCCGGGTGTGTCCTGCACTCGCAACGTAGCGCCTATCTCAAGTTCTGTCTACGACACGCCGACAATTGATCCATGCCACGTGAACAACGGAGCGTGCATAATGGCCTACCCGGCTACGCGGTAGTGGAGTGGGACCACGCAGTGCGAGCGCACACACTCAGCACCGACCGCCTGACAGCCATGCGCGAGACCGCCCGCGACTACGCGCAGCGCTGCGCACTCGCACTCGCCACCGGCGACCTGTGGGCCGCGCAGCACGCCGCCGACATCGCGACCTTCGGTCTACGCGAGTACGAGACGGAGCGCGGCCTCTTGGAAGAACGAGAAGCCCGACGCATCCGCGCCGGGATCTTCCCTTGAGCACCTAGAGGGTGGGGGGGTTATCTCACCTACCCCCCGTGGTTACTGCCACGGGGGGTCAGCCGTAGCGGCTCGGGCTTGGGCCGGTTGTCAAGCGCGGCAGCGACGAGGTCGAAGACCTTGGACCAGTCCCCACCGTTAGCAGCTGCGAGCCGGTCGAGCGTGGGCCCGTACTGGTGCGCAAGCCACATCAGTGCCCGTTCGTCGTTCGTCTCGCGCCAGATGTCTAGCGGCTCATGCTTGACCTTCACGCCCTCGACCGCTTCGAGCAGGTCGCGTGTCCACACGGCCATGCCCCACACTTCGTCGGCGCTGACGTAAGCGGCGCGCGCTCGAGCGGCTTTCTTGGGTCGCACCTGCACCTCGAGGCGGCACCAGTCCAGCGGCGCGGTCAGATCGGGCTTGACGGCCTGGCCGCGTAGTTGCTTGCCCTTCTCATAGAGCCTGACGAGCGCGTCGGCCTTGGGTGAGCCCATGTAGAGCGTGCGGCCTCTGACTTTCTCGACGTAGTCGCCGTAGTGGCGTGTCTGGATCGGGCGAGCCCGCTCGACGCGTTCGCCGTCCTTGCGGGTGCGCCATGCCGCGAGGTCTAGGCACTGATCGTAGAGCCGTGTCCACATCGCGTCTGCGTCGCCGTCGTCTTGGAAGTCGATCGCCGAGTCCATGCGGGTCACGTGGTGATCGTCGGGCCACTGTTCGCGCACGAGGGTGGCGAAGGGCTCGGCTCGGTGGCCGGAGGCCCAGCAGTGGACCCCGCCGCCGTTGCCGCCGTGCAGCACGTACACGGCGACACCGTCGTCGCCCTTGAGGTCATAGCCGTTGGTGTACGAGTAGCGGGGAGTGCCGTCGTGGACGGTCAGTCCCCAGGCCTGGCAGAAGACGTCGAGCACGTGCTCCAGATCGTCTCTGATCGTGCACTGGTACCAGTCGAAGTGTGCGCCCTCACCTGTCAGGCGCTCGGGTGGGGTGGCCCCCCCGGCCGCGTCTACGACCGGGGGGACCTGCTCGGATGCCACGGAATGTCTCCTAGGAGGTTGTGCCCACGTTGGCGCGTGGGGGAGGGGGAGGGGCTATCCGAGCCGTCTGGTGGGCCTCGTGGGCCCTCTGTGGGGGAAGTCATGCGGTGAGGTCCAAGAGGACATGTGGTGCAGGGAGCAGACCGGGGATCAGGGCCTCGCGGTTGTCACTTCGCTGACGCTCGTGACATGTTCCGGGGTCGGGGGCCCCCGCGTCCCCGCTGCACCGGAGCCCGCTACGCGGCGCGCCTGCGGCGCGGTCCTTCGGACTCTCCTGCGGGGCCCCTCGCGCCCCAACCCCTGCCGGGGTCAGGACGTGTGTTGCGTACAACCGCAGCCGGGACGAGGCACGATCTGTTGCCCGGTGGTGCGCAGCGGTGTGGGGTCCAAAGCGGGGCGAGTTGGTAGGAGTCCCGTAGTGGTGGGCACGCCCACCCATCTCGGACACTCGTTCCTCGTGACCGAGATAGCCGGTCGAGAGGTTGAGGCACCATCGAGCATGGTGGGGGAGAGGGTGTCCGGTATTCATGAGACGTTCGCCCTAGCGGCAGAAATCATCGACGCGACCGTGGCCGGCGTCGCCTCGTGCTGGTGGTCATCGTGCTCATCGTTGAGCAGCTGCGAAGTCTCGCCCTCGTCGTGGCCCTTGCACATCTGCCGCGGCTTGCGCTTGCCACACACCGCACAAATGGCGTGATCGGCCTGGAGTTCGAGTTCTTCGCGCGTGTCGTACGCGTCGAGGCGCAGCGAGTTCAGCCACACGAAGCCGTACTGGTTGCGCGGCGTGTCGCGGTTGATGCTCGTGGTGGTCTCGGAGCGGAAGTCATATGCCTTGGCCAGAGAGACCTTCGTGTCCTTCCACAGTTGCCCTTCACGCTTCACGCGCACGAGCGCCTTGAGCGAGACCACCGACTGAGTAACGCGGCGAATCTTGACGTCGACGTCTTCGAGGACCGGCGCGGACCACAGGAGCATGGCGTCGCGGTGGCGCAGCGCGGCGAGCCTCATCACCATCTCAGGCGGGGACGCGTTGGTCTCGCGGGCCGGAGCGATGGACGCGATGTCATCGAGGATGACGATGTCGCCGTCCGCGTTCATGATGTCGAGCAGCCCGGTCAGCCGCTTGACGGGGACCCCGGCGCGATCCTCGTCAATCCAGATGTTGGACAGGATCGGGCGCCCATGCTTCTGCGCCTGGTCGATGCCGGTGTCCACCATCAGTGCGGACTTGCCACCGCCGTTCATCCCGATGAACCCTTGGATGGGGAACCAGGGGACGTCGAAGATGGGTTGAGGGAACAGGCCCACGGCACTACCTCCGGAACTTCAGAAAGATGTTGAGTACGAACATGACGACGACGATCAGCAGGATCGCGCCGAAGACCGTCAGCGAGGTCGAGACGACGTTGCTCATGGCCGCGTACGGGATGTAGGGGATCGCAGGGAACCAGCCCGCAATGGTGCCGACCGCCGTCGCGCCGTGGCCCATGCCCACCCACAGCGCGTCAGGCAGATCGATGGAGAACAGGTAGTCCAGGACTTGCCCGGCCAGCCACCAGATGAATTGGAGGATCACGAAATCGACCCCCATTCGTACTCGCCGAGGGTCGAGGGCTGGAGCGCGGGGACCCGCTGGTCCTGCACCACCACGACCGTCCACCGCCAGATCGCGAAGGCCAGCGCCAGCCACACGAGCGCGCTCATGAAGGTCCGCACCCCGGATTGCATCGGCAGGTCGCAGGTGTCGAGGGTGAGGCCCTGGAGGTCGTCGTCACCGTCGAGCAGGACGCCGCAGGCACCCTCTTGGCCGGAGAACGAGTAGCCGACCGACTTGGCCATTTTGACGCCGTAGTCCACCGCCTGCCAGATCTCCCAGCGCTGAATCCCGGTGACCATCGAGTCCCACAC
Organism: Demequina sp. NBRC 110054; assembly: GCF_002090115.1. Taxonomy (NCBI): domain Bacteria; kingdom Bacillati; phylum Actinomycetota; class Actinomycetes; order Micrococcales; family Demequinaceae; genus Demequina; species Demequina sp. NBRC 110054. The sequence continues at coordinate 260,520 of NZ_BBRK01000005.1, read as the reverse complement.
ATCGGACCATTCCGCATCAGCTGCGAACAGGCACTGGAAGTAGCCGACGACGTCGAGCGAGTCGATGTCATCGCAGTACGTCTTGACGCAGTCGAAGTCTGTGCACACGCCGTCCGCGTACTCGAAGCCAACCGAGGTCGGAGCGTAGGGGATGTCATCGAGCGCGCCGCCAGTGACCAGCATCGTTTGGACGTCGTACCCGTCGGAGGTTCCGTACTCGACGTAACCCGCCGTGCCCTCGGGATAGAAGTAACGCCAGTAGGACGTATCCGATTCGATGGAGCCGCCCGCGTAGGGCTGCCACTCGACACGAGCGATGGACACGCCGTCTGCCAGCGCCACAGTCTTTGAAATGTCCGCATCGTTGCCCGCCGTCAGGTAGCGCAGGACGACCGATGCGACCAGGTTGTCTTCCGTGTCGTACGCGCGCAGATACCCGACGTACGTCCCCATGTCCTCGGTCATGTACGGCGTGTACGTCTCTCGCATACACGCAAGCCGCGTCGCGTTGTCCGCATCGGTGCACGGATTGCCGAGGATCGCGATGGATACCGAGGTCTCGTCTGCCGACGCTTCGAACGTGAGCGGCCCCCATGTGTTATCACCGTCGAGCCAGCCCGACACCTGGTCACTGTCAGGGTCAGCGGACGAGTAGCCCGCCCACACCGCGACGCCGCGTTCTAGCGGCGCCAGGCAGGGGTCCTGCGTGAATCCCAGCGTGATCCACACGCGCGGATTGAGCCACGACGCACCGGGATACCACGGCTGATAGGAGCCGGTTCCGGCCTCGAACACGGTGCCATCTTCGTTGATGCACACCGGCCAGCCGCCGAACGTGTAATAGCCGTCCTCATCGGCGATGTCCACGTCCTTATAGACCAGAGAGCCCAGGGTCTCAGCGTCGACGTCGGCCCAGTCATCGAGCGTGACTTTGCCGCCGTTGAGCGAGACACCACCGGCCTCGACCGATCCATCTGTGACCTCGCAGGAGGCCACCGGCGAGGTCTCCCACGATTGGTAGATGTCGCACACGTCGCCCATCGGGACGAACAGCGACGCGGCGAGCAGCAGGTCGAGCATGTTGATGTCCCTTCCGAACATCGCGCGGATTTCGCTCGCAAGGGCCCGCGAGCAAGGCACAAGCCGGGAGCGTGTGCGCCGTGCAGTGGCGCGGCGCACGCGCCCCCGGCCTGGTGGCGCTTACTTCACGAAGCGCTTGACGAGACGCCAGCCGACGCCGATGGCGAGCAGCGAACCACCCACCGTCAGGGCGATCGGAGCGGCGTCGCCAATCGACGCCTCAAGGGTCGTCTGGAGGGACGCGAACAGGGTTGCGATGTCCATGCTGAGTTTCACCTCCCTTCACGAATCAGGCCGACGATCCAGCCGAGAGCCACACCGACGCCGTACACCGTGGCGGCGAACATGGCGGCGCTCATCGGGTGAACCGAGCGACGAGGCGAAATCCGATGCCGAGCGCGACGAGCCAGAACAGCGGCTGGCTAATCTGGACTACGGCATCGAACGAGAATTGCGGGCCCATCAGACAAGGTGCCTTCCGGTCACCACGCCCGCAGAGAGCATGAGCAGCGAGCCCGCGACGACAGCCACATCGGCCAGCCAGTCGGGGAAGTTCTGCCACACGTTGATGTCACCCATCACGACCACCGCCCGAAGATGCGCGCGAGGCGCCGCACGTCGAGCACGAGCATGGCCGCAGCTGCGAGAGCCGAACCGACGCGCATCACGAGAACACCACCTGGGCGGCGAGGATGCCGAGGCCGAAGAACGCGGCGAACGTGACCGCGTACCAGCCGAAGGCTTCCTCTCGACGGAGGTCCTGAGAAGTCACCTTGGTCACGTCAGCGCCGCCGATGCGTACACGGCGGGCGAGCCGCAGATCGAGCAGCCGCGTTCGATGAACACGGCGCGCCCGGTGAGGCTGCGCGCGTCGTTCAGGCGCATGGTCCACAGGCCGGTCGCACCGCACGAGTCAGGCCCGAGCGTGCAGACCGTTTCGAGGATCGCGGTGTCCTTGCGATGCGTTATGACACCGGGGTTTTCTCGGCAGATAGCAGGCATGTTGAGGCCCGCGCGCCGATAATGCACATTATGTCATCTCACGTGTGAGGCGCCGGCGCTGCCGCGCTGCCTCACCGCGACGGATGACGGGGATCCGTCCGCGAGACGAAGTGCACCGTGGCGTGACTCCCCTGCGCAAGAGCCTCGAGCGCGAGCGCCTCGTGAGGTACGAGCGGTGAGGGCAGGTCGCCCAGAGCGAACCAGCGCAGGTCGGCGCACTTGTCGGGCTCCTGAATCCGGGGCGTTCCGCTCCAGGTGCGGCACTCGAAGAACCAGTCGACGCGCTGCTCCTTGTCGGGGCCACCGACGAGTTGTCTCTGCATCACGGTGATCGCGACGAGGTCCTCGCTGTGGATCTCGATACCGAGCTCCTCGCGGGCCTCTCGCACAGCGGTCTCGAGCGCGGTCTCGTACCGCTCTCCGTGCCCGGCCGCGCCGGCGGCCCAGTGGTCGTTCATGTAGTCGGTGCCGTGCCTCAGCTGCAGCAGCACCTCGTCGCCACGACGCAGGAAGACGTAGGAGGCGGGGATCAGTGCGTGCGCGGGCCGAGCCATGACCGCAGGCTATCCGAGGCGTACTCCCCCGGACCGCTGGCGCGCCTCCGCTACTGCGGCGGCGTCTGGACGTCGACGGACAGCTCGGAGCTGCCGTCGAAGACCAGGCGCTCGCCGAGATCCTCGTCGAGCGTGATCATGCTCGACGTGAGGTGGGACGTGCAGTCGATCTTGGTCGTCCAGTCCAGGCGCACCGTCAGCGTCACCGACGAGTCGGTCTCGGTGACGTCGATCTCGGAGTCTCGGTTGCAGTCGTCGAAAGTGATCTCCACGGACTCCGAGGCGGCGCGACCGTACACGGCGTCGATCGGGACGGCCGTGGTGCTGTCCGCCCGAGGGATCAGGTACCAGCCGGCGCCGACCACGGCGCCCAGCGCCACGATCCCTGCCAGCCGGCGCCAGGATGCGTCGGTCATCGTCACGGCACTCGCCTCCTCGTGAGCTCGGTGTCCCGAGCATAGCGGCGAGTCCGCCGTTTCCACGATGTCCTAGGACGCGGCAGATGTCCGAATGTGCGCAATGACACAGCGTGGCCGAGGAGGCCGCGGCTCAGGCGTACGCGAGCTCCTCGAGACGCTGCACGATGCCGTCGGTCCAGGTGCGGACCGCCTCGAAGTCGCGGAAGTCGCCGCGGGGCGGGTTGAGCGCGGTGATCAGCGCCTTCTCCCCCACGTTGAGCTTCTCGTAGTCGAGGGCGCCGGGGAACCGCGCGTGGTCGTGCGCGTTCACGAGGCCCGCGAAGCCGTCCGACTCGTCGAGCGGCTGACCGGGCTTCACGACGGTCTCCATGCCGACCGAGAACAGCCACACGTCCTTGGCCTTGAGCTCCTCGACGTTCTGGCGCAGCAGCGACGAGGCGTCGCGGCGCCACAGCCCGCCGTACACGGCGGAGCCGAGGATGACGGCGTCGTAGAAGTGGAGGCCCTGCACGTCGCACGCATCGGCGACGTCGATGTCGAAGCCGCGCTCCGCGATCTGGTCGGCGATGTGCTGCGCCACCTCGCGGGTGGCACCGTACTTCGAACCGACAGCAACCAGGATCTTCATCGCTCCTCCTTCTTCCGGGGTGTTGGGTCCATCGTCCACCCGCGACCGCCTCTGCGCGCGGGACAAGGGTCCCGACGCTTCGAGGACCTGTCCCCTACTCCCCCGTCGACACGCCCTCGGTCTCGCCCTGAGGAGCGAGCTGGGTGTCTGCGGTCGGCTCCACGACGACGACCAGATCGCCTCCGACGAGCTGCTCGGTGCCGCTCACCGCCAGGCGCGTCACGGTGCCGGCCACGGAGGTCGTGATCGAGGACTCCATCTTCATCGCCTCGATGACCGCGACGGTCTGCCCCGCCGCGACCTTCGCGCCCACCTCGACGGACGCCGTGACGGCACCCGTGAACGGCGCGGGGATGTGACCGGGGTTGTTCTTGTCGGCCTTCTCCCTGTCCACGACGTCGACCTTGACCGAGAGGTCGCGGATCTGGATGGGCCGCATCGTCCCGTTGTAGGCGAAGATCGCCGTGCGCTCGCCGTGCTCGTCGGGCTCGCCGAGCGCCTCAAGGGCCACGATCATGCGCACACCAGGAGCGATGTCGACGTTCGCCTCCTCGCCACTGCCGACGGTGAGGCCGTACAGGTAGTGGTAGGTGTCGATCACGGAGATGTCGCCGTAGGTCTCGATCGCCTCGTCGAAGTCCTTCGCGGGGCCCGCGAACAGCATGTGGTTGAGCTTGCGCTGGCGGTCCGGCCCGGGGTAACGCAGCAGCGCGCGGTCCTCGTCGGTGAGCTCGGGGGTGGGCTTCGGCTCCGCGCGGCCCTCGAGGGCCTTCGTGCGGAAGGGCTCGGGCCAGCCGCCAGGCGGGTCGCCCAGCTCGCCGCGCAGGAAGCCGATGACCGAGTCCGGCACGTCGTACTTGCCGGGGTTCTCGGCGAAGTCGGCCGGGTCGGCGTCGTTGGCCACGAGGTGCAGGGCCAGGTCTCCGACGACCTTGGACGACGGGGTGACCTTCACCAGGTGGCCCAGGATCTTGTCCGCAGCCGCGTACATGTCCTCGATCGCCTCGAAGCGGTCCGCGAGGCCGAGCGAGATCGCCTGCTGACGCAGGTTCGACAGCTGACCGCCGGGGATCTCGTGGCGGTACACGCGGCCGGTGGGTCCGGGAAGACCGGACTCGAACGGCGCGTACAGGCGGCGCACGGCCTCCCAGTACGGCTCGAGGTCCTGCGCGGCCTCGAGCGAGAGCCCCGTGTCGCGGGTCGTGTGCTCGAGCGCGGCGATCAGGGCCGACATCGGCGGCTGCGAGGTCGTGCCGGCCATCGCGGCGTTCGCGACGTCGACCGCGTCCACGCCCGCCTCGGCGGCCGACAGCAGCGTGCCGAGCTGGCCACCCGCGGTGTCGTGGGTGTGCAGGTGGATCGGCAGGTCGAAGCGCTTGCGCAGCTCCGAGACCAGGACATATGCGGCCGCGGGACGCAGCAGGCCCGCCATGTCCTTGATCGCGAGGATGTGCGCTCCGGCCTCGACGAGCTGATCCGCGAGCTTGAGGTAGTAGTCGAGCGTGTAGAGCTTCTCGTCCGGGTCGATCATGTTGGACGTGTAGCAGAGGGTCGCCTCCGCGACGGCCTGCCCGGTGCCCCGCACCGCCTCGATCGCGGGACGCATCTGGTCGACGTCGTTGAGCGCGTCGAAGATGCGGAAGATGTCGATGCCGGTCTCGGTGGCCTCCTCGACGAAGGCATGCGCGACCTCGTCGGGATACGGCGTGTAGCCGACCGTGTTGCGGCCGCGCAGCAGCATCTGCAGCGCGATGTTGGGCATCGCCTCGCGCAGACGCGCCAGGCGCAGCCACGGGTCCTCCGACAGGAAGCGCATCGAGACGTCGTAGGTCGCGCCACCCCAGCACTCGACCGAGAACAGGTTCGGCGTCATGCGGGCGGTGTGGCCGGCCGCGGCGAGCAGGTCGAACGTGCGCACGCGGGTCGCGAGCAGCGACTGGTGCGCGTCGCGCATCGTTGTCTCGGTGATCGCGAGGGCCTCCTGCTCGCGCAGCGCGCGGGCGAAGCCCTCGGGTCCCTTCTCGAGCAGGAGCTGGCGCGTGCCGGCGGGCGGCTCCGCGTCCAGGTCGAGCGCCGGGAGCTTGTCCGCGGGACGCAGGACGGTCTCCCCGTGCGCGCCGTTCGGCTTGTTGACCGTGACGTGGCCGAGGAACTGCAGGATCTTGGTCGAGCGGGCCTTCTCCTCGCCGACGTCCAGCAGATACGGACGCTGATCGATGAAGGAGGTGGTCACCCCGCCCTTGCGGAAGTCCGGGTCCTCGAGCACCGCGCGCAGGAAGCGGATGTTGTTGGTGACTCCGCGGATGCGGAACTCGGCGAGCGCACGGGATGCGCGGCGGGCGGCCTGGTCGAAATCGTGGCCACGGCAGATCAGCTTGACGAGCATCGAATCGAAGTGGCCCAGGATGCGATTTCCCGCCATACCGGTCGCGCCGTCGAGTCGGATGCCCGCGCCGCCCGGCGAGCGGTACGCGATGATGCGACCGGTGTCCGGAAGGAAGCCGTTGGTCGGGTCCTCGGTGGTGATGCGGGTCTGGATCGCGTAGCCGCGAACCTCGATGGCCTCCTGACGGATGCCGATCTCCTCGAGCGTCTCCCCCGCGGCGATGCGCATCTGGGTGCTCACGAGGTCGACGTCGGTGACCTCCTCGGTGATGGTGTGCTCCACCTGGATGCGCGGGTTCATCTCGATGAATACGTGCTGGCCGGCGCGCTCGCCCTCGGTCGCCACGAGGAACTCGACGGTTCCGGCGTTGACGTAGCCGAGCGACTTCGCGAACTTCACCGCGTCGGCGCACAGCGCCTCGCGGATCGCGGGATCGAGGTTGGGAGCGGGCGCGATCTCGATGACCTTCTGGTGGCGCCGCTGCACCGAGCAGTCGCGCTCGTACAGGTGGACCACGTTGCCCTCGGAGTCGGCGACGATCTGCACCTCGATGTGGCGCGGGCCCAGGACTGCCTGCTCGAGGAAGACGGTCGGGTCGCCGAACGCGTTCTGTGCCTCGCGCATCGCGGCGGCGAGCGCCTCGGGGAGCTGATCGCGCGTCTCGACGCGCCTCATGCCGCGGCCACCGCCACCGGCGACGGCCTTCACGAAGATCGGGAAGCCGATCGTGTCGGCCTCGGCGATGAGCCAGTCCGTGTCACGCGACGGCTCCGAGGACTGCAGCACGGGCACGCCGGCCTCGCGCGCGGCCTTGAGAGCCGCGACCTTGTCGCCGGCCTTCTCGAGCACCTCGGGCGGCGGGCCGATGAAGGTCAGGCCCGCCTCCCCGACGCGGCGAGCGAACTCGACGTTCTCGGACAGGAAGCCGTAACCCGGGTAGATCGCGTCGGCGCCTGCGTGCTTGGCGACACGGATCATCTCGTCGACGTCAAGGTAGGCCTTGACCGGCTCGCCCTCGGTACCGATCTGATACGCCTCGCCCGCCTTGAGGCGGTGCTCGGACATGCGGTCCTCATGCGGGAACACCGCGACGGATTCGACACCCAGCTCGTAGGCGGCGCGGAACGCACGGACGGCGATCTCAGCGCGGTTGGCCACCAGCACCTTGGAGAACATTGACTTCCCTTCGACGGTGTCTTTATCTTGCCAGTCAGAAGGCTAGAACACCGCATCGCATATACGCCAACTCCTGGGCCAGAGGACCCAGGAGTTGGAGGAGAACTTATGAGAGTGGCGTGTCAGCCGACCTGGCTGTGACGCGCGCGTCGCTCGGCGAGCTCGTCGACGACGCCGGGGTCCGCCTGCGGCCCCACCTCGCCCTTGTCGGTGGGCAGCGCGGACAGCGAGCCCTCAAGCTCGCGCCACACGCGACCGAGTGCGATGCCGAACACGCCCTGGCCGCCCTGGACCAGGTCGATCACCTCGTCATCGGAGGTGCACTCGTAGACCGAGGCGCCGTCGGACATCAGCGTGATCTGGCTGAGGTCCTCGACGCCGCGGTCGCGCAGGTGGGTGACCGCGAGGCGGATCTGCTGGAGCGAGACTCCCGAGTCGAGCAGCCGCTTGACGACGCGTAGCACGAGGATGTCGCGGAAACCGTAGAGCCGCTGCGTGCCCGAGCCCGTAGCGGAGCGAACTGTCGGCTCGACGAGTCCGGTGCGAGCCCAGTAGTCGAGCTGGCGATAGGTGATGCCCGCGGCCTTGCATGCGATGGGTCCGCGGTATCCCGCGGTCTCATCGAGCTCGGCGATGCCATCGGCGAAGAGCACGCCTTGGTCGACGATCACTGGGACCCTCTTGTCGTCTTCCGTCGCCATGGTTCCTCCCCGGGCTTCAACCTTTGGTTCAACGTTAGGGCCGAAAGGTCCCCGAGCGCGTCATATTCGTGCCTTCACCGTACCGCGTGTCGCCCCTGTGAGCCGGGTGCCACGCGGCCCCCCGGCGCCTACGGGCGCGACGACCGCCGCACACTCGACGCGAACACCGCGATCGCCGCATCCGCGAGTGCCTCGGCGCTGGCCAAGGCACCGTCGGAATCGCCGCGCGCGCGACGCGGCGCACCCGCGGCCGCCGCAAGCTCGCCTTCGCGAGCTGCTGCCCGAACGAGCGCGCGCAGCGTGCGGGCGTCTCCCCCGGCGGCGAGGTACGCCTTGGCAGCGACGACCGCCTCGACGCCTTCCGCGGCGAAGCCCGCGGTGGTCTCCGATCCGAGCAGCCCCGCCTCGACGCACGCCTCGACGACGCGCGGCTCCGTGCCCGCGGCCTGGGCGAGCTGCGCACGGTCGAGATAGGCGGGACCGTCATCCCCTGCGGCGCGCGGGAGCACGGCCTCGTGCAGCGTGCCGGCGTCGAGCGCGGAGAGCTTCTCCCCGATCACGGCGAGAGGTGTGAAGTGGTCCCGCTGCTGGCGCAGGACGAATCGCACGCGCTCCACGTCGGCCGGCGAGTACTGCCGATAGCCCGACGGTGTCCGCACGGGGGTCACGAGGCTGTGATTGTCGAGGAACCGCAGCTTCGACGGGGTGAGCGTCGGGAACTCGGGCTGGACGAGCCTCAGCACGTCCGACACGCGCAGCAGCGGCTCATGCGACAGCTGGTGGGGCCAGGTGCCGCGAGTGGGCGCCGCTTGCGCGCGTGCGGGGATGCCGGAGGAGTGCCCCGACGACGCGGAGGCGCTGGCGGCGGGTGTCATGTGGACGCTACGCGGCCCGTCCGGGGTAGAACGTCAGGCGGTACTTCCCGATCTGGACCTCGTCGCCTTCCTGAAGGCGTGCCTCCGAGACGGGCTCCCGGTTCACGTACGTGCCGTTGAGGGAGCCCGAGTCGCGCACCATGAACGTCGTGCCCTGGCGAAGAAACTGTGCGTGCTCGCGGCTCACCGTGACGTCGTCGAGGAAGATGTCGCCCGACACCGAACGTCCCGCGGTCGTCACGTCGACGTCCAGCAGGAAGCGCGCCCCCGCGTTGGGTCCGTGGTGAACGATCAGCAGGGCGTGGTCCTCCGCGAGGGCGTCGACCGCGGCCTGGTCCTGAGGAGACAGCCGGTACGGTCCGGCCTCATCGTGCGCGGGAATCGCCTGCCCGAGCGACATCGTGCGCTCGACCGGGCTCTCGTCGAAGGTCATGGCATCTCCAGGCTGTGAGGGACACTTGCATTCTAGGCAGTGGGCAGGTCCGTGTCCGGGGCGGCACGCGAGAGGTTCGCGATGCGAGAACGGACGTCCTGCACGTACCCGAGACCGGACCACCAGTAGAGGAACGCCGCGAACACGGCGCCGCCGAGGGCCACGAGGTACAGCGCGTCCCATCGCTCGTGCGCGAAGTACGCGAGCGGCAGGAAGACGTACAGCGCGAACGTCGCCGCCTTGCCGACGAAGGTGACGTGCGGAGGCTCGGTACCCCTCATCTTCCCGATGGCGAGCGCGGCGGCGACCACCGCGTCCCGAAGCAGCAGCACGACCACGAGCCACCACGGGATGATGCCGCGCGAAGCGAGACCGATCACCACGACGAAGGTGAGCAGGCGATCCGCGAACGGATCGAGCAGGCGGCCGAGCTCCGTGACCTGTCCCCACCGTCGGGCGAGGAACCCATCGAGAAAGTCGGAGACCCCCGCGGCAGCGAGCGCGATCAGCGCCCAGCCGTCCTGGTGGGTGATCAGCAGGACGCCGAAGGCCACCACCAGTGCGATGCGCACCATCGAGATGGCGTTGGGGACGTTCCAGACTGCGTGCGATGGCTCCACGCCGCCTGAGTCTAGACGTGCATCGCTGCCAGCGGCGTCAGCGGGCGACACCCTTCTCAGCCATGACCTTGTCGACCGTCTCCGCGGCGACCTTCGCGGCCTCGTCCTCGGAGGCGCCCCTGGCGAGCTCCTTCGCGCGGATCTGCTCGAACGTGTAACGACGGGTGTCGGTGGCGTTTCCGTCCATGACGGGTCTCCCTTCGCCGTGTGCGGACCCCGTTGTCCGCAACTCCAGCGTAGTCGCGCCACGCCGTCCGGGCGAGGGATTCAGGAGGAGCGTCGCCGACTCGTGGCGTGAACGCGCGCGATCACAGCGAAGGTGCCGTGGCGACGAGGACTGTGTCGACCCTCTCGACGACGACGCCGTCGCGGATCGACGTGCGGGGTCGGGCGTCGGTGCGCACCTGCCACCCCTCGCCGATCCCGACCTGCGCGATCAAGTCCTCCGCGAGGAAGCGGGTGTGGCGCCGCGGACCCGCGAGGTGCGCGGGCTCGTCGGGGTGGTGACCCACGACCACGAGCATGCCTCCCGGCGCGACGGCGCTGACAGCGGCGGCGAGGACCGCCGCACGCAGGTCGGCGGCCTCGTGGAGGTAGTGACAGGTCACGAGGTCCCACGAAGCCTCCGGCTCCCACGCGGCCAGGTCCGTCTCCACGAACAGTGCGCGCTCGGCCAGCCCGCGTCTCTCGGCTTCCGCGCGCGCCCGCTCGAGCGCGGGCTCCGCGGCGTCGATGCCGGTCGCCCGCCAGCCCCGCTCAGCGAGCCAGAGCACATCGCCGCCCTCGCCGCAGCCCAGATCGAGGGCCGTGCCCGGCGCAAGCTCCGCCGCGGTCTCCTCGACCACGGGATTGACGTGGCCGGACCATGCGGCGCCCTTCGCGTACCGGTCGTGCCAGAACGCACGTCGCTCCGGATCGTGCGGGACGGGATGCCTGGTCGAGGCGCCTGAATCGTCTTGAGTCACATGTTGAGCATAGGCAGGACCTCAGGTCCCGGCGTTTCGTTGTCGTGATCGCTACTCTGGACCCATGATCGACGAGACGCCCCTGGACGAGCGCGAATGGGCCCTCTGGCGCTCATTCGCCCTGATGTCCCGTCAACTGTGGAACAGGGTCGAGCAGCGCCTCGCGGCGGATGCCGGGGTCTCGGCGGCCGACTTCGAGATCCTCCACGCGTTGTCCACGGCGGAGGACCACCGTGTCCGCGTCGGGGAGCTCGGCGAGATGCTGATGTGGGAGAAGTCCCGCATCTCGCACCAGGTCTCCCGAATGGAGCGTCGTGGACTTGTCGCCCGCGTCGTGTGCGAGGAGGACCTCCGCGGCACCTGGGTGGGTCTGACCGAGGAGGGTCAGCAGGTCCTCGAGCCGGCGCTGCAGGTCTTCGCGACCGCCATCCGGGAGGCGTACATCTCGCGCATCACGCCCGAGACCTCGCAGCAGTTCACCGCGACCATGATGCGCGTCGTGATGGCGACGGACCCCACCGCCTGACGCGTGGACGTCGCCGTCATCGGCGCAGGGCAGGCCGGCCTGGCCGTCGCCTATCACCTCCGCGACCTCGGAGCGCGCCTCGCGATCGTCGATGCTGGTCCGCGCCCTGGTGGCGCATGGCAGCACCGGTGGCCCTCCCTCACCCTCGGGCGCACCCACTCCGTCGCCGACCTTCCCGGAATGCGCGCGGCGGGTCTGTCCTTCGCCGACGCGGACACCAGGACCCCCGCGCGGGACACGGTCCCCGACCTCATGGGCCGCTACGAGGAGGCCTATGGCCTGCGCGTGACCCGTCCGGTGCGAATCGAGCGTGTGACGCGTGAGGGTCAGGGCTTCCTGCTCGAGGCCGGCCCTGGCAGCCCGCTGCCCCGACTCGAGGCACGCGCGATCGTGAGCGCGACGGGCACCTGGACCGCGCCGCGTGTCCCGCATCTGCCGGGCCGGGAGCTCTTCCAGGGCCGGCAGCTCACGACGCCCGAGTATCCGGGTGCGGACGCCCTCGCAGGCATGCGCGTCGCGGTCGTGGGAGGCGGGCTGTCAGCCCTCGGCTTCATGGATGAGCTCGCGCCCCGCGTCGCGGACCTTCGCTGGTACACGCGGCGGCCCCCTGTCATCCACGAGGACGCCTCCCCGGAGCTCGGCTTCGCACGCGGGCGTGAAGCCGTCGAGGCTCAGGACGCGGCCGCTCTCGCCGGTGAGCCGCTCCCCTCGATCGTCTCCGTCACGGGCATCCCGATGACGCCCCCGGTGCGCAGGCTTCGTGCACGGGGCCTGCTCGACGCGCATCCCATGCCTGTGAGGATGAGCGCCACCGGACTCGTGGAGAGCGACGGATCGGAGTGGTCCGCCGACGCGGTGATCTGGGCGACCGGATTCGACCACGCCCTGGGTCACCTCGAGCCCCTCGGCCTCCGGCACGACGACGGAGGAGTCCAGGTCGACGAGGGCCGCGTCGTCGGCCACCCAGGGGTGATCCTCGCCGGCTACGCGGGCCAGGCCTCGACGATCTCGGCCTCGCGCGGCGCGCGCACCTCCGCGCGCCATCTCCGTGTGTTCCTCGCGGGCGAGGGCGACTGGCCCGCGTGACGCGCCGGGGCGCAAGTTCCTCACGCGTTGGGGCGTGATCCCCCCTCAGACGACGGGGCGAGCGCTCGTCTCGTGAAGGCCCTCGACGCCACCGACCGCCTCCGGCCGGTGCCCCGTCCTCGGCGTCCGGGGCGTCCTCCCGGCCCGCTGAGGGAGAGCCGGGAGGACGAACCCGCTGCTAGAGCGAGTCGGCGACGCGGCGCGCGGCCTCGAAAGGCGTGCCGTATCGGTGCGCCGTGATCGACACGGCCTGCTCGCGCAGGAACGGCGTCAGCTCGAGGTGCGGGTTCGCCGTCACCGCGTGATCGAACACGGACACGTTGGTGTTGCCGACCAGGCGGCCCACGGCGCGCACCCGGGTGCCGTCATGAGCGGAGGCGCGCTGGACGCACATCGCATCGTCCTCGAGCCGCAGGTCGATGTCGAGCTCGTCCAGGGCGAGCGCGAGCGGACCGGGAAGCGGGATCGGCGCGGAGACGACTCCCTCTCCCCTGGTGACGAAGTGCGCGGCGCACGCGCGGATGAGATCCTCGGTCGGCGCTTCGCCATCCCACCGGATGTCGACCTCGGCGGGGACGTAGCGAAGGGCGTCGACCTCGCACTGGAGTCCGCTGCGGTCGAGCGCGACGCCATACTGCGACTCCCACGCCTTCTCGTCGGCGGCGACGGCGGCACGCACCCACGCGGGCGCCTGCGCGCGATCAAGGAACGCCCGCAGCCGGGGCGACGTGGGCTCGGCATCCGCGATCTCCGTGCGCTCCCAGTCGACGAGCGCCGACAGATAGTGCGGGCCGCCCGCCTTGAACGTCGGCCCGACCACCGAGCGCTTCCAGCCGCCGAAGGGCTGGCGCTGCACGATCGCACCGGTGATCCCGCGGTTCACGTACGCGTTGCCCGCCTCGACGCGCTCGAGCCAGTGCTCGACCTCGTGGGGGTCGAGCGAATGGATCCCGGCGGTCAGCCCGTAGTCGACCGCGTTCTGCACCTGGATCGCGTCGTCGAGCGTCGCGACCGCCATGATCGACAGCACCGGCCCGAAGCACTCCGTCTTGTGGAAGAACGAACCCGGGCGGGTGCCGGCCTTGAGCGCCGGCGTCCAGGCCGTGCCCGTGTCGTCCAGGGGCGTGGGCTCGACGACCCACCGCTCCCCCGGCTCGAGCGTCGTGAGGGCGCGCTCGAGCTTGCCATGCACGGGCTCGATGACCGGCCCCATCTGCGTGCGAGGGTCGGTCGCCGGCCCTGCCGTGAGCGACCTCACCGCGTCCTCGAGCTGCGTGAGGAAGCGGTGCGACGTCGCGACGGATCCGACAGCGATCACGAGGGACGCGGCGGAGCACTTCTGACCTGCGTGGCCGTATGCGGACGCGACGATGTCGCGCACCGCGAGATCGAGGTCCGCCGACGGCGTGACGACGACCGCGTTCTTCCCGCTCGTCTCGGCGAACAGCTTGAGGTCGGGACGGATCCTGAGGAACCGCTCCGCGGTCTCGTATCCGCCGGTGAGGATCACCTGGTCGACGCGCGCGTCCTTGATCAACGGCTCCCCGAGGCGCTCGGGGTCGATGTCCAGGAGGTGCAGGACGTCGCGCGGGACGCCCGCCTCCCACATGATCTCGGCGATGACGGCGCCGCAGCGCGGCGCCTGCTCGGCGGGCTTGAGGATGACGGCGCTCCCCGTCGCGAGGGCCGCGAGGGTCGAGCCGGTGGGGATGGCCACCGGGAAGTTCCACGGCGGCGTCACGAGCGTGACGCCTCGGGGCACGGGCCGGGAACCCTCCCACCTGTCCAGCTCGACCGCACGCTCGGCGTAGTAGTTGGCGAAGTCGATCGCCTCGGAGACCTCGGGGTCCGACTGGTCGACGGTCTTGCCCGCCTCGGCCATCATCACCTCGACGAGGTCGTCACGACGCTCCTCGAGGCCTCGAGCCACCGCACGCAGGATGTCGGCGCGCGCCGCGGCTCCGAGCGCGGCCCATCCGGGTGCCGCCTCATCCGCGGCTCCCACGAGCGCTCCAAGGGCGTCGGCATCCTCAACGCGCGCCAGGGCGAGCGTGTCGAGGCCGAGGGACGACGATGCGGCGCGCTCGCGGATGCCCGCCGCCCATTCGCGGTTGGTCGCAACTGAGGGGTCCGTATCGGCCGCGTTGGCGAAGCCGTCGGCGCCGTCGGGAGCGCCCGAGCGGCCGAGTCCGCGGTGGGTCGCCGCGGCGTCGGTGTCGGCCAGGTCCCACGCGTCCCTGAAGCGTCGCTCCTCGCGCGCGAACACCTGGGGGTCCTCGTCGATCTGATAGAGCGAGGACATGAAGTTCTCCTTGCTCGCCACCTCCTCGAGGCGGCGGACAAGGTAGGCCAGCGCGACGTCGAACTCCTTGGGGTGCACGACCGGCGTGTAGAGCCTGAGGGAGCCGACGTCCGTGGCGACTGCCTTCGCGACATGCTCACCCATCCCCAGGAGCATCTCGAAGTCCACGGCGTCCGTGACCCCGCGCTCGCCCGCGAGCAGGTGCGCGTGGGCGATGTCGAACAGGTTGTGGCCGGCGACGCCGATCTTGACGGCGCGCGCGCGCTCGGGCGTGAGGGCGTAGTCGAGCAGGCGCTTGTACTGCGCGTCGGACTCGACCTTGGAACCCCAGGTGGCGAGCGGCCAGCCGTGGATCTCGGCGTCGACCTTCTCCATGGACAGGTTGGCGCCCTTGACCAGGCGGATCTTGATGGGGGCGCCGCCCGCGTCGACGCGACGCGCGGCCCAGTCCTGCAGGCTGCGCATCGCGGCCATCGAGTCCGGCAGATAGGCCTGGAGAACGATGCCTGCGGTGAGCGAGCGGAACTCCTCCTCGTCGAGCAGGCGCGTGAAGACCGCCATGGTGAGGTCGAGGTCGCGGTACTCCTCCATGTCGAGGTTCACGAAGCCGCCGGCCTGGGCGGAGCGGCGCAGGAGCGGGCGAAGCGTCTCGACGATGTGGTCGACCGACTCGTCGAGCGCCCAGGGGTTGTGAGGCGCAATCGCGGCGGAGACCTTGAGCGACACGTAGTCGACGTCATCCCGCCCGAGCAGCTCCTCGGTGCGGACGAGGCGGCGCGCGGCCTCCTGCTCGCCGAGCACCGCCTCGCCGAGAAGGTTGACGTTGAGCCTGTGGCCGTCACGGCGGAGGCGAGCGAGCGCTCCGCCCAACCGCTTCGGGGTCGCGTCGACGATGAGGTGGCTGACGAGGGTGCGGACCGTGAAGCGGGCGACACCGACGACGACGTCGGGAAGCACGTGAGAGGCGATCGACCCGAGCGACAGCGCCCCCCGCTGCCAGGGTGCGAGGCGACCCTCGGTCTGACCGGCGAGCGTCCTCAGGCTGCGAGCGGCGACGCGCTTGTCCTCGGGCCGGATGACCTCGTCGACGAACTGCGTGAGGAACGCGAGTCCTCCCGGCCGACCAAGCAGGTCGGCGAGCATGGCCGCCGCTCCGGTGACCTTGTACTGACGCGAGTTCTCGAGCCAGGACCTGACCTGGGCGGAGACGGCGTCGGGCGTGTGGGACGCGACGTCGCCGCTGTGCGACGAGGTGGCGGTCCGGGTCATGGTGACTCCTCCAGATGCTTCCATGACTCCACAGTGTGGAGTCGACTTCAGTTCAGCACCAGTTCATGTTCCTGTCTTACAACGATAAGTAATGCTTAACTGTCCTCATGCTCGATCCGATGCGCCTCTCCATGCTCCGCGAGTTCGCCCGACGCGGCACGGTGGCGGCGGCCGCCGAGGCCATGGGATACACCTCCTCCGCGGTGTCCCAGCAGCTCGCCGCGCTCGAGCGGGAGGCGGGGACCCCGCTCACCACGAGGACCGGACGCCGGCTCCGGCTGACGCCCGCGGGAGTGCGCCTGGTCGCCCGGGCCGAGGAGATCCTCGGCGCGATGGACCTCGCCGAGTCGGAGCTCAAGGACGCCGACACTGAGCCGTCCGGCACCGTCCGCCTCGCCGTGTTCCAGTCCGCGGCGCTGACGCTCGTCCCCCGCGCGCTGCTCGCGCTGCGGGAGAGCCACCCCAGGGTCCGCGTCCACGTCACGCAGTCCGAGCCCGGGGCGGCCCTTGCCGACACCTGGGCGCGGGACTTCGACCTCGTCATCGCCGAGGAGTACCCGCACCACTCGGCGCCTCACTATCCCGACATGGTGCGTCAGCCGCTGCTCGCGGACGAGATCCGCCTGTGCGTCGGCGGGCGGTGGACTGCGGCGACTCGTCTGCCCGAGGTCGCCGGCGCACCGTGGGTGATGGAGCCGAGCGGGACGGCGACTCGCCACTTCGCCGAGCAGGCGTGCCGGGTCGCAGGCTTCGAGCCCGACGTGCTGTTCGAGACGGCGGATCTCCAGGCACACGCGGCTTACATCGCGGATGGCCTCGCCGTCGGGCTGCTCCCCGGCCTGATGTGGACGCGGCCCGGTTTCGATGCGGCTGCCCGCGCCCTCTCCCCGGCCGCGCACCGCACCATCTTCACCGCGGCGCGCGCCGTCTCCGCGGCTGATCCGGCGGTGCTCGCGCTGCGGGGGGCCCTCACGTCGGCGTCGCACAGCGTCGACCTCCGCGCGGGGGCGCACGACCTCACTCCTGAAGAGTCGCGCTCTCGAGACTGACCTCGGTGCCTGCGAGCGCCTGCGACATCGGGCATTCGTCCTTGGCCTTCTCCGCGATCTCGCTGAAGGCGAGCGGATCCAGCCCGGGAACGTGTGCGTGCACCGTGAGCATGCTCCACGTGATGCCCTCGCCCGGCACGAACTGCACGCGTGCGTCCGTACGCATCTCGACCGGAGGCGTGCCGTTCTGCTCGAGGGCGTGCGAGAGCGCCATCGCGAAGCATGAGGAGTGCGCCGCGGCGAGCAGCTCCTCCGGCGTCGTCGAGGCCCCCTCTCCGGTCGAGCGCTGACGCCAGTCGACGGGCAGGTCGGAGAAGACGCCGGACTCCGCTCCGGTGCGTCCCTTGCCGTCGCTCAGTCCACCCTGCCACTGAGTGGTCGCCTTGCTGGTGATCATGGTGCCTCCTCTTCCTGCACCCGCGGGGTCGGATGCGATTCCAGTCTTTCACCTGGGTCAAGCCCGCGCCTGCGGGCCAGGATGCTCTGTTTCCGGCTCGTAAACTTTCGGCCGCTTCTCTTGCCAGGCCAGCCGCGCCCGGTGTTCAGTACTGGTCATTGGACGTTCGTCCAACTGAATTCACGAGAGGTCTTGGTCATGAACCCTGCTCCGTCCTGCGTCGTCATCACGGGTGCCAGCTCGGGATTCGGCGCCGAGTTCGCGCGGCGCTTCGCCCGCAAGGGAGCGGATGTCGTCCTCGTGGCCCGCCGTGCCTCGCGGCTCGAGGAGCTCGCCAAGGAGCTGACGGAGTCGAGCGGGGTCGCCGCACACGTCGTCCCCATCGACCTGGCGGCTCCGGGCGCAGCCGACGCGCTCATGACCCAGCTCGACAGGCGCGGGCTGTCGCCCGATGGACTCGTGAACTGCGCGGGGTTCGGGATCGATGGACCGTTCGCCGAGTCCGACCCCCAGCGCGTCACCGACCTGGTCCAGGTCAACGTGGCCGCGCTCACCGACCTGACGCTGCGCATGCTTCCCGCGATCCTCAACTCCGGTCACGGCCTGCTCATCAACGTCGCGAGCACGGCGTCCTACCAGCCCATCCCTCAGATCGCGCTCTACGCGGCCTCGAAGGCCTACGTGCGCACCCTCACGGAGGCGCTCTGGCAGGAGGCGAAGGGCTCGGGCGCGCGGATCCTCGCGCTCTGCCCCGGACCCTCCCGCACCGAGTTCTTCTCCGCCGCCGGCTCCGAGCGGTTCAACGTGGGGCAGATGGTCTCGATCGAGGAGGTCGTCGACGCCGCTTTCGACGCGGTCACGAAGCAGGGCGCGGGCCCCACGCGGGTGGTCGGCTGGCGCAACGCGGTCCAGGCCCATCTGCCCCGCCTCGTTCCGACGCGCGCCACTCTTGCCATCACCGCTGGACTCACGAAGGGCTGATCCATGGCACGCATCCCACTGGAGGAGCGGCGCCGGCTGCTGATCGCCGCGACACTTACCGTCATCGAGCGCGACGGCATCGCCGGCGCCACCGCGCGGCGCATCGTCAAGGAGGCGGACATGCCTCTCGGTGCCCTGCACTACGCGTTCGAGAACGTCGAGGACCTCCTCGCGGCGGCGGCCGACGAGGTGACGGCGAACGAGCGGCTCGCCGCGGAGCAGGGGCTCGCTGAGGGCGGCCCCGCACCGGACCTCACCGAGCTGCTCGTCGCCGGGATGGAGCGCTACGTCGCTCTTCTCACGGCCCACCCGGGACACGAGCTCGCCTTCGTCGAGCTCATGCTCCACGCGTCGCGCGCCCGGCTGCACGCGCCACCGGCGCCGGGGCGCTATGCGCCGTCCTACGAGCTGGTCGGCGCGCTGCTCTCCCAGGCCGCGGAGTCTGCGGGCGCGAGCTGGCTGGTCCCCGTGGACCAGCTCGCCCGGCACACCGTCTCGATGCTCGACGGCATCACGACGACATGGCTCGCCGACCACGACGACGCGGCGGCCCTCGCGACCGCACGCTTCCACGCCCATGCCCTCGCCGCGCAATCCGTCCCCGTGACTCAGGACTAAGGAGTAGACGTTGCTCACCGATCTCAATCCGCGGGTGACCGCGCACATCAACGCGCACGCGGTGCTAGGCGCGCTTCCCGTGCTGGTCGCACGGGTGCCCGAGGCGAAGGAGGCCCTCGCGGGACTCGACCGGCCGACGACCGTGGTCCTCAAGGCTCCGGGTGTCGCGGATGCGTCCTACACGTTCACGACCGACACGGTCGTGCCCGGCGCACAGGAGGGTGCACGGAAGGTCACGCTCGTGTTCACTTCGCCCCGGCATCTCAACCGGATGGTGGACGGCGAGGCGCAGCCCCTGCCGGTCGCCTCGCCCGCGGGCCTCAAGTTCCTCACCGGGCCGTTCTCGACGCTCGCCGACCTGCTCGGCACGTACCTGCGGCCGTCGGAGGAGGATCTCGCCGATCCGGCCTTCAAGAAGACGTCGACGCTCATGACGCTGAACGTCGCAGCCGCAGCGATCGCCCAGGTCGCCAATGAAGATCGCTCGGGGCAGTTCTCCGCGTCGATGGTTCCGGACGGCCAGGTCGCGCTCGAGGTGGGAGACGACATCGACCTGCGGCTCCATGTCGCGGACAGCGTGTTCACCTTCGTGCCCGGAGAAGCGTCGGCTCCCGCGCGCGCCGCGCTGCGCTTCGCCGACCTCGACGTGGCGGGAGACGTGCTGTCCGGCCGAGCCTCCGCGCTCGGCTCCATCTGCGACGGGACGCTCGGCATGCGTGGGTTCATCCCGATGCTCGACAACGTCAGCCGCATCCTCGACCGCGTCGGCCACTACCTCGGAGACTGAACATGACGACCACTCCCGCCACCACGCCTTACACCTACACCAAGTCGTTCGAGGCCTTCGACCGCGCCGCCAAGGTGATCCCCGCCGGGGTTCCCGGCCACCTCGGACCGTCCGAGGGCTGCTTTATCCCGAACGGCGCCTTCCCGCGCTTCTCGTCGCGGGCCGAGGGCTCGCGCTTCTGGGACGTCGACGGCAACGAGTACCTCGACTACATGTGTGCGTACGGCCCGAACGTGCTGGGCTACGCGGATCCGGACGTCGACGCGGCCGCCGCGGCGCAGGCAAAGATCGAGGATGTGGTGACCCTGCCCTCCACCGTGATGGTGGACCTGGCCGAGCTCCTCGTCGACACGGTCGCCTCTGCCGACTGGGCGTTCTTCGCGAAGAACGGCGGCGACACCACGACGCTCGCGATGATGACCGCGCGTGCGCACACCCGCCGCAAGAAGATCGTCTTCGTCAAGGGCTACTACCACGGCGTCGCTCCGTGGACCCAGAAACTCGACTATCCCGGTGTTATCGAGGAAGACGTCGCGCACAACCTCTACGTGCCCTGGAACGACCTGGTCGCGCTCGAGGAGATGTTCGTGAAGCACGAGGGCGAAATCGCCGCGTTCATCTCGACCCCTTACATGCACGGCAACTTCATCGACAACCAGCTCCCCGCCCCGGGCTACTGGCAGGGTGTGCGCGATCTGTGCGACAAGCACGGCATCGTCCTCATCATGGACGATGTGCGCGCGGGCTGGCGCTTGGACCTCGCCGGGTCCGACCACCACTACGGCATCGAGGCGGATCTCATCTGCTTCTGCAAGGCGATCGGCAACGGCTACAACCTGTCGGCGCTGTGCGGCAAGGATGAGTTCAAGGAGTCCGTGGCGTCGCTCACCTACACCGGGTCGTACTGGATGAGCGCGGTCCCGTTCGCGGCGTCGATCGCGACGATCACGAAGCTCAAGGAGCTCGACGCCCCCGCGCTGTTCCGCCGCCAAGGCGAGAAGGTCACGCGCGGGCTCGTCGCTGCCGCTGCCGACCACGGGCTGAACCTGGTCGCATCGGGCGAGCCTGCGCTGTTCTACCTCCGCCTTGCCGACGACGACTCGCTGCTCATGCATCAGGAGTGGGTCGCCGAGTGCGTGCAGCGGGGACTGTGGATCACCTCGCACCACAACCACTTCCTCAACGCGTCGCTCACCGACGCCGACGTCGACCGCACGATCGAGATCGCCGACGAAGCCTTCCGCATCGTCTCCGCTCGCCACAGCTGACCGCCGCACCGTCTGCGAAGGAGTCCCCTTGACCAGCCTCGCCCCCTCCCCCGTCTCTCAGGGCACGGAGCGCCTCGGCGTCACCGCGGCCTACATCGCGCAGGGCCTCAGCTACGCGACTGTCGTGACCGCGCTGCCGTTCTTCCGAGCCAGGTACGGCATTTCGGAGGACATCGTGTCCCTCATCACGCTCACGGTGGTCGTCGGCGCCGCGGCCGGCTCGGTGCTCGCGGATCGCATCTCGGTGCGCTGGGGATCGCGCGCCTCGCTGATCGTGGCGCTCGCGACGCAGGCCGTCGCGCTCGTGGTGGTGCTGCTCCCGGTGCCCTTCCCCCTGTTCTGGGCCTTCTTCGGGGTGTACGGCCTCGGGCTGGGAGGCGTGGACGCGTCGGCCGCGATGCAGGCGGTGCTCGTGCAGAGGCGCATCGGTCGCTCCGTCATGGGCTCGTTCTTCGCGACCGCGACCGCGGCCTCCGCCGTGGGGGCGGTGCTGATGTCGGGGGCCTCGGGATCGTCGCTCGGGGCCGGGCTCGCGCTAGGCGTGGCGGCGGCGATCGCCGCCGCGGTGGCGTTCCTCGGCCTGAGGATCTTCGACAGGACCAAGGAGGAGCGAGCCACCACGCCCGAGGCGAAGGCGGGCCGGGCGCCGATTCCGACGCTCGGGCTCATGCTCGTGGGCTTCGTCGTCTTCGCGGCGTTCACCGCCGACTCGACCCTGAGCACGTGGACCACGCTGTACCTCCAGGACGAGCTCGGGGTGACCGGCTCGGTCGCGGTGCTGGGCCTCGCGTTCACGATCGCTCCGCTGGGCTACGGCACGTACCAGGTCACGACGCTCGCGAGCCGGCTCGGGTCCGACTTCGTGGTGCGTCGCTGGGGACGCGCGCCGCTCGCGGCGGTGACGGCTGTCGTGGGCGCCTCGGGACTCGCGGTCATGGCGCTGCTGCCGACGACGGGCATGGTCTTCCTCGGCATCGCGCTCGCAGGGTTCGGCGTCGGCGCGCTCGTCCCGCTCGCCTATTCCGCAGCCGGGGATATCGAACCGAGTCGATCGGACGAGATCGTCGCTCGCGTGAACCTGTTCACCTATCCGGGCTCGGTCATCGGCGCGGTGGTCCCTGGGCTCGTCGCCGCGTCCGTCGGCTACGGACCGTCTCTCCTGGTAGCGGCCGTCCTGCTGATCCCGGTGCTCGCGGTGGTCCCCCGCTTCAGGGCATCCTCCGCACCGGTCATCGTAGGAGTAGACGACGCTGATGCGGCGGCACTCGAGGCGACTCTCGACTGACACCCCATGCCGGGATGTTCTCAAATGTGAGCGAGTGTCACGTACACTATTCGCCATGACTGAAGAACGTCCTTTGGGTGCCAGAGAAGCCGCACGTCGTCGTGTGAGCGGGGCACTCGCCGCAGCAGCAAGGTCGCTCGTCGCCGAGAATGGCTACGACGACACCACCATCGAGATGATCGCGGAGCGTGCGGGGGTCTCCCGGCGCACCTTCTTCCGCCACTTCGAGACGAAGGACGCCGTCCTTCTGCACTTCTACGACGAGCTGGGCGACCAGATCGTCGAGTCGATCGAGAACGCACCCGCGGACCTGCCGATGCAGCTCGCGCTCAGCGAGTCGTTCCGCATCGTGGAGCGCTTCCTCGCCGACCCGATCGAGCAGGCCTCGCAGTCGAGTCTGGTCCGGATGATCTCCGAGTCGCCTCGACTCGACGCGGCGCGCAACTACCGCCGCCGTCGCACGGTCGAGCTCGCGACGCTCGCGCTGATGCGCCGCGAGGAGCGCGCCGGCCGCGACTGCTCGCGACTCGTCGTGGGCGCGATCTCGGGCGCGACCTTCTCGTGCCTCTACTCGGCTGAGCAGGAGTACCTCAAGGACACCTCGCAGAACCCCGTGGCGCTTTTCGAGGAGGCGGCGACGGGTGTCTATCGTGCGCTCACCGAGACCTACGAGTACCAGCAGGAGAACCTGACGCAGGCCGTGTCCTGACCAACCACCGTCGTTCGCTGACCGAGCCGGGCCGCCGTGCGGGGAGTGCCCGGCTCGGCTGCGCCTGGGGCCCATTCGATTCCGGGGAGAGACCGCGCCTGCCTGTGGCCTCAGTCGGGGCGACGAGCGACCCGAGCGCGGGCTCGCCCGCCGATGGAGTCGCCTAGGTTACGGGCTGAGCGAGGGGACGCATGACGCACGCGCGCTCGCGCCTCACGCGCGCGACGAAGGCCCAGGCGAGCAGCGCGATCGCCCCGACCGCGAGGTACGGCTGGATCGGCTCGAACCACTGGATCGCCCCCGTGTACCCGAGCGCCAGCAGGACAAGCTTGTTGCACACGGGGCAACCGACGGCGAAGAACGTCGCGATCCCACCGGCCATCCCCAGCCTGCCCTCTCGCTCGGTGTGCGCCTCCTCAGGGGTGGCCACGTAGGTCGCCGCGACAAGCCCGGCGAGGATCGAGCTGATGCCCAGCGCCCACCACGACCACGGCGTCGGCGGGATCTCGCGGCCGAAGATCGGGTTCGGGATCAGGTCGGTCGGGATCGCGATGAACAGGAACGTCGCGACGGCGGTGCCAAGGGCGAACCACCAGCGGCGCGCGGGCCACTCGCGGAAGGACTCGAGAAACGCGGTCATGGGGCAACGATACCCCAAGGGGTATGTCGACTACCGCCGGTGCGGCAACGTCGACCGCCGTCAGCGCGTGCGGTTGAGGAGCTCCTGAAGCATGCTGATCACGCCCTGCTCGGCGTTCGACGGGGCGCGATAGCGCGCCGCGGCCGCCACGTCCGGGTGGGCGTTGGACATCGCGAACGACAGATCCGCGTGCGACATCATCTCGAGGTCGTTGAGGAAGTCGCCGAAGACCGCGGTCTGCGCCTCCTTCACGCCGAGCGATTCCTGCAACGCCGCCAGGGCCCGCCCCTTGTTGACCCCCGGAGCCATCACGTCGGCCCAGTGGTGGTCCGACACGACGATGCGCACGCGATCGCCGAAGGGCTCGAGATCCGCCGCTGTGCCCCCGGCACCGCCGAAGTCGTAGATCGCCACCTTGAGGAACTCGTCGTCCGCATCGAGCAGAGAGTCGAGCACGGTGAGCGCCTTGTAGTAGTGCACGACCTTGTCCATGAACGCGTGGTCGGTGCGCTCGACGTACGCGGAACGCTTGCCGCACAGGACCACGCCCAGATCGGCGCCGGCGGCGGAACGGGCGCGCAGCGCCTCGATCAGAGCGGGTACCACGCCATCGGGCAGGGGATCCGAGCTGACCTCCTGGCCCTCCTTGACCACGTAGGCGCCGTTCTCCGCGATGTAGTCCAGCCCCTCGCCCACGCGCCCGAACTGCTCGGCGAGCGTCGCGTACTGACGCCCCGACGCCGGGGCGAAGGCGATGCCGCGGGCGTGAAGCGCCTCAAGCGTCGGCCACAGGTCGTCTGGGATGCGCTTGTGCTCGTCCAGCAGTGTGCCGTCCATGTCGCACACCACCAGTCTCAGGTCGAGGGGGGCGTCCGGAAGCTGGTCGATGAAGCGAGAATCCACGCCTGGAATGCTACCGGGTGCCGCCTCCGCGCCCGCCCACGGGATACTAGGCGCATGACAAGCCTCGTGTCCGTGACCTCACCCGAGTGGCCGTCCGGCTCGGACGACTCTGCGGGGCCCACGCTCCTGCTGCTGCACGGCTTCGGCTCGAATGAGCAGGACCTGGCCGGACTCGCGCCGCTGCTCCCGCGCGGACTTGCCTGGGCCTCGGTGCGCGCCCCGCTCGAGATGGGGTTCGGAGGGGCGGCATGGTTCCCGCTCCAGCCTCCGACGCTGGCCTACAGCCCTGAATCGGTCGAGTCCGCGACCCACGACCTCTGGGGCTGGATCGACTCGCACGTACCCGACGGGATGCCGCTGCTCCCCCTCGGCTTCTCTCAGGGCGGCCTGATGGCACTCCAGCTCCTGCGCACGCGCCCCGAGCGGCTCGCCGGCGCGATCGTGCTGTCGGGCTTCGTCGCCGACGTGCCGGGGGCCGCCGATGAGCGGCTCGCTGCCCTGCGGCCTCCTGTGCTCTGGGCGCATGGCGACTCGGACACGGTCATCCCGCCGGCCGAGATCGCGCGAATGGAGCGCTGGCTGCCCACACACACGGCCGCGACCATCCGCCTCCATGACCGGCTCGGGCACGGCATCGACGATCGGGTCCTGGACAACGTCCGGGACTTCATCGCCGGGTTGAACTCCTAGACGGTCGCACCACAGGGCGCACGGATCCCTTCGCGCACGCGGGCCCCACGAGAGCCCCTGCGCGATGCTCCCTGGGCGCTCCCACCGACGGTGGCACCGGATGCAGCTCGACTGTACTAGACTGACTAGTCAGTACATAAGGAGTGACATGTCCACCTCATCCACGCTCGCTCCGACGCACGGTGCGCCGGTGGCGACTCCCCCGGTCCTCGACATCCGCGGCGCGAGCGTCGCGACGCGAAGGGCGACCGTCTACGGCCCGCTCGACGCCCGCATCGCGGCGCCCGTCACGCTCGTGCTCGGCGATCGCGGCTCAGGACGCACCTCGCTGCTGCTGTCCCTCGGCGGTCGCATGCGCGTGTCCTCCGGAACCATCCGCACCCTGGGCCACGACGTCACCGTCGATGGTCGCCGGGTGCGCGAACTCACGGCGCTTGCGGGCTTCGCCGCCATCGATCGACTCGACGACTCCGCCCGCATCTCCGAGGTCGTGAGGGAGCGGCTCACGTGGCTCGCGCCCTGGTACCGGCGCGTTCCGACCCCGACCCCCCGCGAGGTGCACGATGCCCTCGCCTCCGTGTTCGGCGAGGTTCCGGTGCCGACGTCCGGGAGCTTCGTACGCGACCTGACAGAGGGACAGGACCTGCTGCTCCGGGTCGCACTCGCATCGATCGAGAAGCCCCGCGTGCTGCTCGTCGACGACCTCGACGACGTCAAGAACCCCAGCGAGCGTGCCCAGGTGGCCGCGCGACTGCAGGCGCTCACCGAGGCCGGCGTGTCGGTCGTTGTCGGCTCGGCCGACCCGCGAGACGCGGACCTCTTCGACGACCGCCTGCTCGCGACGCTGACGCTGTCGCGCTGATCTACGAATCGAGTCTCACCCCATGTCCATCCTCTCCCCCGGCACCGAGCTGTCCCGCTTCCGCTCCGGACTGCTCCCCCGCATCGCGATCGCGGTGCTGCTCTTCATTCCTCTCATCTATGGCGCGCTCTACCTCTGGGCCTTCTGGGCTCCGACGGACAATCTCGATGAGGTCGCCGTCGCGCTCGTGAACGAGGATGAGGCGGCGACCCTGACCGACGGCACGACGCTGGACGCGGGCGATGAGGTCGTCGATGCCCTCCTCGACTCGGCGGACCTCGGCTGGGTGCTGACCGACGCCGCCGACGCTGCAGCGGGCGTCTCTGACGGCACCTACTACTTCTCCGTCACGATCCCCGCCGACTTCTCAGCCGAGATCGCCTCCGCCGAGGGGGACGACCCGGAGGCGGCCGACCTCGAGGTCCACTACAACGAGACCAACAGCTTCCTCGCGACGACGCTCGGCAGCTCCGCGATGCTCCAGGTCCAGGAGGCCGTCTCCGACACCATCTCCTCGCAGACCGCGCTGACGCTCATCGAAGGAGTCGAGGAGCTGTCGGAAGGGGTGTCCGACGCCGCCGCGGGCGCGACCGGTCTGGACGACGGGACGCAGGCCCTGGCGAATGGCGCCACGGAGCTCTCCGTTGGGCTCGGCGAGCTCGCAGACGGCAGCTCGACGCTCGCCGCTGGGACCACCTCCCTCTTCAGTGGGACCGTCGTCCTCGCGGACGGGGCGGACACCCTCGCAGACGGCACCGCCGCCCTGTCGGAGGGTGCGAGCTCCCTTGCGTCGGGTGCGAGCGACCTCGCGGACGGTGCCGACGCCCTCGAGAACGGCACCGAGGACCTCGCCGCGGGAGCTACCACGCTCGAGGGCGGCGCGGACGACCTGTCCGACGGCCTCGCCGAGTTGGACGACGGAGCGGCCACGCTCGCCGCGGGCCTTGCCACGCTCGACGCCGAGGCACCGACGCTCGCAGCCGCGACCGGTGACCTCTCCGACGGTGCCGCGCAGCTCTCGACGGGGGCCTCGGCGGTCGCCCAGCTCGCCGCCGCGTATCCGACGATGACCCTCGCTCAGCTCGACGCGACGCTCGCCTCCTCAGGCACGAGCCTGTCCGCGATCGCGGCGGGCGCATCCGCGCTCGCCGACGGCACCGAGCAGCTGAACGCGACGGTCACCGAGACCGTCGATGCGGACAGCCCCTCGCTCGTGGACGCGATCGCGCAGCTCGCCGCAGGCGCGGATGCGCTCTCGGCGGGGCTCGACGATGCGAGCGACGGCGCGACCGCGCTGGCCTCAGGCACGTCAGACCTGGCCGAGGGTGCGGCCCAGGTGGACGAGGGAGCCGCGACGCTCACGTCCGGAGCCGTGAGCCTGGCCGATGGCGCCGCCGATCTGTCGGACGGGGCCACGCAGGTCGACCTCGGGGCCGACGAGCTCGCCGCCGGGGCGACCGATCTCAGCGACGGCGCCACGCAGGTCGACGACGGCGCGTCCGCACTCGCCGAGGCGAGCACTCAGGCCGCGGCGGGATCGTCGGACCTCGCCGACGGCGCCGAGGAGGTCGCCGACGGCGCATCGACCCTCGCGGTCGCGCTCAGCGAGGGCGCGGACGAGGCTCCGTCCCTCACGACGGCGCAGGGCGTCGCGCTCGCGGACGTCGTCGCCGACCCCGTGGTGCTCGACGAGGCGACAGACAACGAGACGCAGGGATTCGGGGAGGGCTTCGCGCCGTTCTTCATCGCCCTCGCGACGTTCGTGGGAGCGCTCATCACGTGGCTCATCCTGCGGCCGCTCCCGGTTCGCCTCCTCGCGACGCGCGCCTCGGGGCTGCGGGCGGTGCTCACGGGCTTCGTCCCTGCCGCGCTCCTCGGCCTGGGACAGACGATCATCATGATGCTCGTCCTGGTCATCGGCATCGGGATCACCCCCGTCCACCTGGTCGGGATGACGCTCTTCGTGCTCCTCACCACTCTCGCGTTCATGGCCCTGCAGCAGATGCTGGTGGTCCTGCTCGGTTCCGCCGCCGGCCGCGTCGTGAGCCTCGTGCTGCTCATGCTGCAGCTGTCCTCGTCGAGCGGCACGTACCCGGTCGAGACCTCGCCTCAGTTCTTCCAGGTGCTGCACCCGTACATGCCTGCGTCCTACGTCGTCGACGGCTTGCGCGCGCTTATCGGCGGTGGCATCGACGCGCGCTTCTGGGCGGCTCTCGCCTATATGGTGGGCCTGCTGGTGGTCTCGATCGCTGTCAGCGCTTTCGCCGCCAGCCGTCAGAAGGTGTGGACGATCGCCCGCCTGCACCCCGAGCTCACCATCTGACGCGCGAACTCACGAGGAGAACCCATGGCACGGCCGTCGACCAGGCTCGCGATCCTTGCCGCCGCGGTGACGGTCGCCGCTCGACAGGGAATCTCCTCGGCGACGATGGACGCGGTGGCCGACGAGGCCGGCGTGGCCAAGGGCAGCCTCTACTACAACTACCCGAACAAGGACGCGATCTTCGAGGCCGTCATGCGCGAGGGCTTCGAGGGGCTGCGGGCTCGTGCCGAAGGAGCGCGCGCGGATGCCGCTCCCGGCGACGCGCTCCTCGCGGTCTCCGTCGCCTCGCTCGAGGCGCTGCGCGAGAACACCGACCGCGCGAAGGTCATGGCCGCGGAGCTGTTCCGGACCGACAGGCCGTGGAACGAGGCCGTGGCGTCGGCGCGACAGAGCCTCGTCGAGGTCTATCTGCGGGCGATCCGCGACTCGCATCCCGACGCGCGCGCCCGCGCGGAGGTCTCGGAGATGACTGCGGGCGCCTTCATGGGAGCGCTCGTGGGGGCCGCGCTGTCGTGGCTCGTGCTGCACCCTGAGATGACGTCCGAGCAGGTCGCGGGCGAGGTGCTCGCCCTGACGAGGCTCGGCTCGCGCGAGGCTTCCCTGGACTAGCGGCTGCCCCTCGCGCTCAGGAGAGCGGCGCGGGATCCGCGGCGCACGACGCGTCCGCGGGATCTGCGGCGCACTCGGCGTCGGCAGGCTGCGGATCGGCCGCGCACTCGCTCGACGCGGCAGGGTCCGCGAGACACGCGGTGATCTCCATGCGCCGATCGGGATCCAGCCGGCCGAGGATCTTGAGGCACAGCGACGCGAGCTCGTCCACCTCGCCGTCCGTGAGGTCCTGGAGCACCATCGAGCGCACCGCATCGGCGTGCAGCGGGAGGCTCTCCCGGTAGCGCTCCCGCCCCGCGGCGGTGAGCACCGCGTTGAACGCGCGCCCGTCCTCGGGGCAGGCCTCGCGTGCCACCAGCCCCTTCTTCTCGAGCGCGGTCACCACGCGGGACAGCCTCGGAAGCGTCGCGTTGGTGCGGGACGCGAGTGCGCTCAGCCGGACCCTGCCCGCCGGCGCCTCCTGCAGCGCCTCGAGCAGGGTGAACTCGAAGGCCGTCAGCGAAGCCGCGGCCATGTGCTTGTCGAGAGCGGACGGCAGCAGCTCGAGCAGCGCGTGCAATCGAGCGACCGCCACGCGCTCCTGCTGCCTCAGCAGCTCCTCGGTACGTGTCGTCATGACGCCATCCTATCAACTACTTGCAGATACAACTAGAGTGCGCTACCGTCGTAGTTGTAGGTACAACCAACCGCCTCGGAACCGGGGCGCAGATCAGAAAGGCGGGCCCCCTCATGGCCACCACCACCATCTTCGGCACCGGCAACATGGCGAACGCGATCGGCGGCGTCCTCGCCGACGGCGGCAGCTCCGTCACCTACATCTCCGAGGAGCAGTCGGGCACCGCTCCGATCGAGGGCGACATCGTCGTCCTCGCGGTCCCCTACCCCGCCGTCGACGCCATCATCGCCGCCTACGCGGACCAGCTCGCGGGCAAGATCGTCGTCGACATCACGAACCCCCTGGACTTCTCGACCTTCGACTCCCTCGTCGTCCCGGTCGGCAGCTCCGCCGCCGCGGAGATCCAGGCCAAGCTGCCCGGGTCCAAGGTGCTCAAGGCCTTCAACACCACGTTCGCCGGCACGCTTGTCGCGAAGAAGATCGGCGACCTGCAGACGACCGTGCAGATCGCCGGTGACGACGCCGACGCCAAGGCTGCTCTCGCCGCCGCCGTCGAGGCCGGTGGCGTGGCCGCGATCGACGCGGGCGCCCTCAAGCGTGCGCACGAGCTCGAGGCCTACGGCTTCCTTCAGCTGACCCTCGCGGCCGCGGAGAAGGTCTCGTGGACGGGCGGCTTCGGCGTCGTCCGCTGAACCACCTCGTGACCAGGCCCGGTCGAGCATCGCTCGGCCGGGCCTCACGCGTCCCCCCGCACCCACGACATTGGAGTCCCCCATGCGCGCCAGATCCACCCGCACCGTACTGATCGTCTCCGCTGGCCTCGCTACCGCCATCGTCGCGGCGGCCGCCATTCTTCTCACGCGGGGCGGCAGCGCCGACGCCGCTCCCGTGTCCGCGCTCGGCGAGGGGACCGCCATGGGCGCCGTCGAGCTCGCTTCGTCCGACCCTGAAGCGCTTGCCGAGTTCTACACCGCAGGCGTCGGGCTGGAGGTGCTCGCCGAGGAGGAAGCCGCGGTCTCGCTCGGCGTCGGCGGCGCCGAGCTGCTGCGGATCGTGACCAGCGACGCACCCGCCGACGATCCCGCCGAGGCCGGCCTCTACCACTCGGCATTCCTGTTCCCAGATGAGAGCTCGCTCGCGGAGGCGATCCTGCGCACGGCGCAGGCCTACCCGTCGTCGTTCGACGGCTCCGCCGACCACACCGTGAGTCAGGCCTTCTACTTCGCCGATCCCGACGGCAACGGCGTCGAGCTGTACGTCGATCGCCCGGCGGAGTCCTGGCTGTGGACGGAGGGAGAGGTCACGATGGGCAGCTATGCGCTCGACCCGAACGCCTTCATCTCCGAGCACCTGGACGCCGAGGCCGGCATCACCGTGCCGGACGGCGTCGTCATGGGACACGTGCACCTCCGGGGCGGCAGCCTCGAGGAGGCCGAGGCCTTCTACGAGGATGCTCTCGGCATGGCGGTCACCGCGCGAGCCACGGGCGCCCTCTTCTTCTCGGCGGATGGCTACCACCACCACCTCGCGGTGAACGTGTGGTCGTCGGAGGGCGCCGGAGCGCGACCCGAGAGCCAGGGGCTGTCCGTCGTCACGGTCACGGTCGCGGGAGCGGATGAGCTCGACGCACTCGAGCAGCGGCTGACCGATTCGGGCGTCGCCTACGTGCGCGAGGACCAGGCGGTGCGCACCGAGGATCCGTGGGGCACCCGCATCGTCGTGACCGCCTGACTCCCCCGGACGACGAAGGGCCCGGACCACTCGTGTGGCCCGGGCCCTCTGTCGTACCTCGGGGTGGAACCTGCTCGCGACAGCCAGGCCCCGCATCGTCCCTGGGCTGTGAACCGCGTCAGGTCAGCGCAGGCGTCCGCCCGAGACTCGGCGCCACACGTTCGTGTCGGCAAGGTCGAGGATCTCGTCGCCGCGGCCCGACATCACGGTCTTGAGGGCCCAGAGGGCGAAGCCCTTCGCCTGCTCCGCGGTCACGGTCGGGGGCATGGTGAGCTCCTCGCGCGCGGTGACGACGTCGACGAGCACGGGGCCGCGGGTCGAGAAGGCGGTGCGCAGGGCACCCTCGAGGTCCTTGCCGTCCTCGACGCGGATGCCCGTGATGCCCATCGCACGCGCGACCGCGGCGAAATCGGGGTTCTGCAGGCCGGTCGCGTAGGTCGGGATGCCGGCGGCCTTCATCTCGAGCTCGACGAAGTTCAGCGACGAGTTGTTCGACACGACGATCTTCACGGGCAGGTCGTTCTGGACGGCGGTGAGAAGCTCGCCCATGAGCATCGTCAGTCCGCCGTCGCCGGACAGCGCGACCACCTGGCGTTCGCGGTCCTGCGCCTGAGCGCCGAGGGCCTGTGACAGGGCGTTCGCCATCGAGCCGTGGTTGAACGACCCGAGCAGGCGGCGTTCCTTGGTCATCTCGAGGTAGCGGGCCGACCATACGGTCGGGCTGCCGACGTCGGCAGTGAAGATCGCATCGTCCGCGGCGACGCGTGAGACCGTGCGCGTGAGGAACTGCGGGTGGATCGGCTTCTTGCCGTCGTCGTAGGCGAGCGCGTCGAGGTCCTTGCGCGTGCGCTGATAGTGCTTGACCGAGTCCCGCAGGTGGCGGCCCTCGCGGCCCACGCGGAGCAGGGGCAGCAGCGCCTCGGCGGTCTCCTTGACCCCTCCGACGAGGCCGAAGTCGATCGGCGTGCGGCGGCCGAGGTTCTCCCCCTTGATGTCCACCTGCACGATCGTCGCGTGCTCGGGATAGAACTGCCGATACGGGAAGTCGGTACCGAGCATGAGCAGCGCATCCGCCTTCTCCATCGCGCGATATCCCGACGCGAAGCCGATGAGGCCGGTCATGCCGACGTCGTAGGGATTGTCGTACTCGATGTGCTCCTTGCCGCGCATCGCGTGCACGATCGGCGCCTGGAGCCGCTCCGCGAGCGCCATGACCTCATCGTGGGCACCCGCGACGCCCGAGCCCGCGAGGATCGTCACGCGCTCGGCGTGATCGAGCGCCTTGGCCACGGCCTTGAGCTCGTCCTCGGAAGGGACGATGCGGGACGCGGTCGCGACGATCGGGGCCGTCGGTCGACGCGTGGGCGCGGTCTGGAAGAAGATGTCGGAGGGCACCGCGACGACGGCCACGCCGCGCTGCTCCACCGCGGCGCGCATCGCGGTCTCGAGCACCCACGGCAGCTGCGAGGCGTCGGACACCAGCTCGGAGTAGACCGAGCACTCGCGGTACAGCTCCTGCGGGTGGGTCTCCTGGAAGTAGTTGGAGCCGATCTGCTCGAGCGGGATGTGCGAGGCGATCGCGAGCACCGGCGTGTGGTTGCGCTGCGCGTCGAACAGCCCGTTGATGAAGTGCAGGTTGCCCGGTCCGGAGCTCCCGGCGAGCACCGCGATCCGGCCCGTCACGTCCGCGTCGGCGCCGGCCGCGAAGGCCGCGGCCTCCTCGTGGCGGGTGTGCATCCACTCGATGCGGCCGTCGACGCGCAGCGCGTCGGTGAGCGCGTTGAGCGAGTCTCCCGCGATGCCCCAGATGCGGGTCACGCCGGCGCGCACGAGCGTGTCGATGAAGGTGTGGGCGACTGTCTGCGCCATGGCTCTCTCCCTGTGTGGTGGCTGCCTTCGGGCCCGACGTCTCTCGGGCTCATTATGTGTACGTCGTGTCCACTAAATATATTCCGAAATTCCGCGAAGGGCGTCGAATGGCTTCGACGCCGGACCGATATGCTGAACACGATGTCCACCTCAGCCGCTTCAGATCCCGGGGCACGCACGCGCGGCCGGCCCCGCGACCCTGCG
This sequence comes from Demequina sp. NBRC 110054, assembly GCF_002090115.1. Lineage (NCBI taxonomy): Bacteria > Bacillati > Actinomycetota > Actinomycetes > Micrococcales > Demequinaceae > Demequina > Demequina sp. NBRC 110054. The sequence goes on along the minus strand of NZ_BBRK01000005.1, from coordinate 226,957 downwards.
CTGCGCGAGCGCATCCTCGATGCCGCCGCGACGCTCGCGATGACGGCCGGCATCGAGCTCGGCTTCGAGCGCATCGCGCAGGAGGCCGGTGCGAGCCGCACCACGCTCTACCGCTGGTGGGACAGTCCGCAGGAGCTGCTGCTGGACGCGATGCTCGAGCGCACCCGGTGGTCGCTCGACCACGACTCCGAGGGCACGGCAGCCGCGCGACTGCGCGCTCAGGTCATCGACGCAGTGGAGATCCTGTCGGCCCCGGACACCGGGCGCCCGCTGCGCGCGCTCGCCGCGGGAGCGCTCACGAACGAGAAGGTCCGCGCCTCCTTCATCGAGCACTGGCTCGAGCCCCGACGCGCGGTCGCCGCGACCATCCTCGAGGACGGCATGATCACCGGCGAGTTCCGCCAGGACCTCGATGTGCAGGCCGTGATCGATGCGCTCTTCTCACCGATCTATCACCGGCTCCTGCTCACCCGGATGCCGCTCGGCCGCAACTTCGGCGAGACGCTCTGGAACCTGGTCGAGCCGGGGCTCTCCCCCTCCTGACGACCTCCGGCAGCGAACGGGCCGACCTGGCACCCGGCGCGGCCTAGGAATCCAGCAGGCTCCTGAGCCACCCCGCGCCCTGCGATCGTGCGGTCGCCGGAAGCCTCGCCAACAGCCCTCGATCCGAGCTCACCACGGTGACGGACGCACCGCCCGCGACGAGGGACTCCGCCTGAGCCACGATCTCACTGTCGCCGTCCGCGGTCGCCTTCACCACCTCGACGGTCCCACGCGAACCGACTCCCCTCGCTGCGCCCTCCACGACCGCGACGACCCGGGGCATCACGATCGCGGCGTCGATCCCGAGGTCCTGCGCGGGCAGCCCCGCTCGCGCACGTCGGTCGAGGTCGTCGAGAAGTCGGTCCGCGGCGCTCCGCCGGTCCTTCCACCACCCGTCGGGCCTGGCGCCCACCACGTTCGCGACATCGACCAGCAGGACCGGCCGGTCCGCGAGCACGGACCGCAGCCGCGTCCACGTCGACGCGAAGCCAGGATGCAGCGGCAGGCCCTCGACCGACTCGAGCGGGACCCAGGCGAGCGCGAGAGACTCGGCGTCGACGATCGCCGGCTCGAAGGGGCGGATCACCTCGCCGATGACCGTCGTGTACGTCCAGACCTCGAGGTCCAGCACGAAGGCGGCACGCGGCACGATCGCGTCGCGCGGCACCGCGGCCTCCTCCGCCGACTCCCGCAGCGCACCGTCGAGAGCGGATTCCCCCATGTGCCGTGCCCCGCCGGGCAGGCCCCAGGTGCCGCCGTGATGACTCCACTCGGCCCGATGCTGGAGGAGCACTCCCCTGCCGGGATCGTGCGCGAGCAGACCCGCCGCCCCGTTGAGCCCCCAGTACCGCTCCCCCGACGCGGCGACGACCCAGTCGTCCGCCCTGTCCCGCTGCCTGTGAGGCATGCGCGGGGACGGCTGTCCGGGAGGGGACTCGTGGGTCACGTCGTCAGGCTCGCACACGTGCGCCGCGCCCGCCGTCAGGCGCGCGCGCTGCTGTCCGCGACCTCGCGCATCGCCTCGCCGAGGATGTCGATCCCGCGGTGCAGCTCGTCGTCGGTGATGGTCATCGGCGGTGCGATCCGGAAGACCCCGCCCATGCCCTTGAGCTGCCCGATGTTCATGTGCAGGCCGCGCCTCAGGCTGGCCTCGGTCACCTGCACGCCGAAGCTCTCGGCGGGTTCCTTGGTGACCCGGGAGCTCACGATCTCGATCCCCTGGAGCAGCCCACGTCCCCGGACGTCACCGATCTCCTCGAAGCTGTCCTGGAGCGCCCGGAGCCGCTCGGTCAGCTGCGGTCCGAGCTCTGCGACGCGCGCGACGAGCCCCTCGTCCTCGATGACCCCGAGCACCGCGAGAGCGACCGACGCCGCCAGGGGGTCGTTGACGTGGGTCGTGTAGAAGAGGAAGCCGTTGTCGTGACAGCGCTTCTCGATCGCGTCGCCCGTCATGACCGCGGCCACCGGCAGGCCGGCGCCGAGCGTCTTGGACAGGGTGAGGATGTCGGGCGCGACACCGTCGCGCTCGAACGCATACATGAGGCCGGTGCGCCCCAGGCCCGTCTGGGCCTCGTCGAGCACGAGGAGCGCACCTCGCTCGTCGCACCAGCGACGCAGCCGCGCCAGGTACCCGAGCGGAAGCTCGATGATGCCGCCGGAGGACAGGATCGGCTCGACCAGCACCGCGGCGATCGAGCCCGTGCTCGCGCGGTCGACGGCGTCGAGACCGTACTCGAGCTCGGCCTCCCAGTCGTACGAGCCGTCCGCCGCGCGGAACGGCGAGCGATAGGCGTCCGGCGTGGGCAGCGCGTGGAGGCCCACACCCATCGGGCCGTACCCGCGCCGCCCCGCGGAGAACGTCGCACCGGAGGCGCCCCCGGTCATGCCGTGCCACGAGCGGTTGAACGACACCACCTCGTAGTGTCCCGTCGCGCTCTTGGCCATCTTGATCGCAGCCTCGTTCGCCTCGGCGCCGGTGGTGAGCAGCAGCATGCGCGACAGCGACGCCGGCAGCGTCGAGGCGAGGCGCGCCCCGAGCTCAACGACCGGGCCGCTGAGCATTCCCGAGAACAGGTGGTCGAGGTTGCTGACGCTGCGGGTGACGGCCTCGACGATCGCAGGATGCGAGTGCCCGAGCACGGCGCTCATCTGGCCCGACGTGAAGTCGAGCAGCGCGTTGCCCGCCTCGTCGTACACGAATGCACCCTCGGCCCGCGCGATGAGGCGGGGCGTGAAGGGTGCGCCGTAGCGCACGAGGTGCGTTCCCTGCTCGTCCCAGAACTGCGCGGGATTCATCGGGTCTCCTTGAGTCGCGGTGTCAGCCGAAGTAGCGCCCCGGCCGGTGGTTGATGGCGATGACGAAGTTCAGCAGCACTGCACCGACGATCGAGCACAGGAGGATCCACCAGTCGACGAGCGCGAGGGAGGCAAGGACGACGAGGAGGTCGAGGGCACCCTGCACGTAGCCGGCGCGGATGTTGAAGCGCTCCTGCGCGTAGGCCGCGAGGATGCCGAACCCACCCGCCGAGGCGCCGTGCCGGAAGAGCACGAGCATTCCCATGCCGATCGACAGTCCTGCGAAGATCGCCGCGTACATCGGGCTCAGGTCGCCGATCTCGATGAAGTGAGGGTGCAGCGAGGAGCCGATCGACACGAGGGCGACGGCGATCAGGGTCTTGATCGTGAACGTCCAGCCGAGCCGCTTCACGGCAAGGTAGTAGAACGGCAGGTTGATGACGAAGTAGACGACCCCGAAGCCCCAGCCGGTGAGGTACGTCGTGAGGAACGCGACACCGGCGAGCCCCCCGGACACACCCGCGATGGCCTTGAGCAGATAGATGCCCCACGACATCATGAACGCGCCCACGACGAGCGCGAGGGCGTCCTCCCACAGGGCGTGCTTCTTCACGTCGAGCGGCGGCTCGATGACGGTCACGTTGGTTCCTCCGGATCAGGCGCAGCCTCAGCCGCCGCGCGAACCGCACCATTGTGGTGCATGGAGATGTCGCTCAGGTTTCCCTGAGGTCCCATGCCGTCACGCGCAGCTCCGCTGGCGCTCGGGCCTGCCGGGCCGATCAGCCTGTCGCAGCTACACACCTCCGTCGCGGGACGCGTCGACGAGCAGCACGTCGTCCAGCACTCCCGCGACGATCTCCGCGCCCGAAGGCGACATCGTGATCGTGTAGTGGTTGAAGCCGTCGACGCGCTCGTGCATGACGGGAGTGTCGACGAGCAGCGGCTCGAGCACGTCCGCCGGGTACAGGCCGGGCGGTTGTGCGGTCAGCCCGAGCGGCACGGTCAGCAGCCGCGTCGGCACGGCGAGCGCGTCCCAGGCCTCGTGCAGCGCCGAGCCGGTGAGCAGATCGGCGGTGTCGGTGGCGGCCGTCTCGTACGCCGTGGCGGGGCGGAGGCCATCCCCGTCGGGGACCAGGTCGTAGGCGAAGTACGCCTCGAGCGAGGGGCTCCACTCCCCCACGAACGCGGGATGCGCGCGCCAGAAGTCGAGGTACGCCTGGGTGTCGGGGAAGCGCATCCGCAGCCGGGCCGCCGTCGGCCCCAGGACCATCTCCATCGCCTGTGCTGCGGAGATGCCCGGAGGAAGTCCGAGGGGCACGCCTCCGTCGACCATGACGAGCGATGAGGTCAGATCGGGATGGCGCGAAGCCGCCGTGACCGCGACGAACGCCCCCATCGAGTGACCGAGGATCACTGGCGACCGCAGACCGAGCGCGGCCGCGATCTCGGCGAGGTCGTCCGCGTGCGAGGCGAGTCCGCCGTCCGTCTGCAGGCCCTGCGACCGGCCGCGTCCCCGCAGATCCGGGGCCACGAGGCGCAGGTCGGGCGCGGCCTTGGCGAGCCACTCCCACGCGTGGTGCGACGCGGTGATGCCGTGCACGGCGATCACGTCGGCGCGGGCGGGAACGCTCGGCTCCCACACAGCGACGTGCAGCTCGCCGCCCGACACGGGGACGTCGATCTCTCGCTTCGTCATCGCGCGGACCACCCTCCGTCCATCGTGTACGAGGCGCCGGTCACCATGCCCGCGTCGTCCGACGCGAGCCAGCTGACGAGTGACGCGACCTCGGAGGGCTCCACCAGGCGCTTCACCGCGGCCTCGGTGAGCATCACCTTCTCCACCACCTCGGACTCCGGGATCCCGTGAGCGCGTGCCTGGTCGCCGATCTGCTTCTCGACCAGCGGGGTGCGCACGTAGCCCGGATTCACGCAGTTCGACGTCACGCCGTGCGGACCGCCCTCGAGTGCCGTGACCTTCGACAGCCCCTCGAGTCCGTGCTTCGCGGCGACGTACGCCGACTTGAACGGCGACGCGCGCAGGCCGTGGACCGACGAGAGGTTGATGATCCTGCCCCAGCCGCGCGCATACATGCCGGGAAGGGCGGCGCGGATCAGCAGGAACGGTGCCACGAGCATGAGGTCCTGGATGAGTCGGAAGTCCGCGGGATCGAACTCCTCGATCGGGCTCACCCGCTGGATCCCGGCGTTGTTCACCACGATGTCGGCCTCGAGCGAGAGGTCGTCGAGGGCCTCGGTGGCTGAGAGGTCCACGACCCAGGCCTCGCCACCGACCTCCTCCGCGGCGCGGCGGGCGGCCTCCTCGTCGCGGTCGGCGACGACCACATGGGCGCCCTGCGCGGCCAACTCCCTCGCACACGCGAGCCCGATGCCGCTCGCACCTCCGGTGACGATCGCGCGGCGGTCGTCGAGTCGTCTCTCGCTCATCACTGCTCCTGCTCGTCGGTCGTCGCGGCGCGATGGCGACGGAGGCCGCCGTCGATGAAACGCATGGCAGAGGCGAGCACGTCGGGATCGATCGCTGTCGGAGCGGTTCCGGCCTCGTCGCGCTCCCACAGGACGTAGCGCATGCCGATCAGCTCACCGATCCCCATGAGCGCCCATGCGGTCACCTCGGGATCGAGCCCTCCATCGATGTCGCCCTCGTGCTGAGCCGCCGTGAGCCCCTCCCGATAGCCGGAGACGATGCGGGCGTAGTGTTCGCGCATCGTCTCGGGGGACACGAGCTCGGCCTCCCTCACCACCCGGTACAGCGCGGGGTGCTCCGCGGTGAAGCGGAAGAAGCCCTCGAAGCCCCGGCGCTCGGCCTCCATGCGGGTCGAGGCTCCGGCCATCGCCGAGGACATCGCCTGCCGTACCCGGCGGTTGAGATCGAGCACGAGGGCCTCGAAGATCGCCTGCTTGGAGTCGAAGTACAGATAGAACGTCCCCAGCCCGATCCCGGCGCGCTCGGTGATCCTCACGATCGAGGCCTCGTGGTAGCCGGCGTCGGCGAAGACGAACTCGGCGGCCTCGACGAGCCGTGCCCTCGTGGCCTTCCCCCGCTCGGTAAGCGGCTTGCCCGTCGCCTGCGACAGCAGCGCGTCCTCCTCTGCGTCGAGCTGGGTCATCGCGGGCTCCTCTCCGAGGCATGCGCGGCGTGCAGCCGCCTGCGCGACACCTTGTCAAGCGTTCCGGTCGGCAGATCGTCGACGAACATCACGCTCACGGGCACCTTGAACCCCGCGAGTCGGCCCCGGGCATGAGCGATCAGCTCGTCGACGGAGGCGGCCCCGCCGGGATGCAGGCGGACGTAGGCCACTCCGCGCTCCCCCCAGACCTCATCGGGCACCCCGACGACCGCGGCCCTGGACACCGCCGGGTGGTCCTCGAGCACGCGCTCCACCTCGGCGGGGGCGACGTTCTCGCCGCCGGAGATGTAGATGTCCTTGATGCGATCGACGATGCTGAAGTGGCCGCGGGCATCCCTGCGAGCCAGGTCGCCGGTGCGAAGCCAGCCGTCCTGGAGGGCCGCCGCGGTGGATTCGGGGTCGCCGAGATACTCGGTGAACAGGCCTCCGGACCGGACCCACAGCTCTCCCGTGGCCTCGCTGTCGAGCACGAGGTCCGTGGCGGGATCCCGGAGCTGCACCTCGACCATGGGATAGGGCACGCCCACGGAGCCGCTTGCCTCGCCCCGCAGCGCCGGGGGCAGGTGAAGCGTGTTGGGCCCGGCCTCCGTGAGCCCGTATCCGGGCGTGAGGGGGATCGCTCGGCGCTCCCACTGGCGCGCCACCTCCCCGGCGAGCGCGGCCCCACCAGCGACGGCGAGACGCAAGGAGCCGAGGTCGGATGCGGCCCATGCCGGATCCTCGACGAGCAGACGGTACTGAGTCGGGACGCCCATCATCACCGTGACCTGCCTGCTCTCGATGAGGCTGAGGACGCGCGACGGCGAGAACCCCCGCTCAAGGACGACGGTGGCGCCCGAGCGCCAGGCAAGGAGGGGCTGCACGTTCCACGCGGCGACGTGACACTGCGGAAGCACCGCGAGCACGACGTCGTCCTCGCGCATCGGCATAGCCTGGCTGAGCGACTGATTGGTCCAGAAGCACGCCTCATGCGTGAGCACGACGCCCTTCGGGTCCGCCTCCGCTCCCGACGTGAAGATCAGCAGCAGCGGGTCATCGTCCCGCGCGTCCCGTGCCTGGCGGGCGTGGGCGGCGCGGGGCGCGTGGGACTCGACTCCGGACGAGCCGAGCGGCGCGGTCGGCACCCGGTGGGGCGCCGCCACGCGAGCATGTCGCACCGCCGCCTCGTGCTCGTCGTCCGTCAGGATGAGCGCCGGGGCGGTCCGTGCGAGAAGGCGCCCGAGCTCCGACACGGTCAGCCTGTGCGACAGCGGCGCGAAGGTGAGCCCGTCGAGCGCGCACGCGAAGAACGCGACGACGTGGTCGGTCGAGTTCGCGGACACGGTCGCGATGCGGTCACCCGCGCCGTAGCCTGCCTCGCGCAGGGAGTCCGCGAGTCCCCGTGCCCGGGCCGCAAGCGCCTCGTAGGTGAGGGAGACCCCGCCCTCGTCGATCGCCGTGTGGTCGGGCCTCTGCTCCGCCGCGTCCAGGAGCCAGCGTCCGATCGTGTGGCGCGTGCTCATGACTGCCTCGTCTCGACCGGTGTGCGGTTCTCCTCGGAGTCGGCCTCGAGGTCGCTCAGCTGATCGTGGGAGCGCCCGCGCCGGCGCCCGTCGAGCCAGGTGTGCGCGGTGCCGGCGATGCCCCCCGGGAGGAACAGGACGACGAGGATGAACATTGTCCCGAGCAGGAAGAGGGGCTCGCTCAGCGGCACCCGGAGGATCGACGGCAGGCCCGCGATCGCGTCCGATCCCGCGAGAACCGTGAGCCGCTGGTCGAGCACCGTGTAGAGCACGCCACCGAGGATCGCTCCCCAGCGGTAGCCGACCCCGCCCAGCACCACCATTACCAGGACGGTGATCGTGAGATCGGCGGAGACCGCGCGCGGCACCGTTCCCGACTGGAGGAGCATGTACGCGATGCCTGACAACGAGGCGGCGAGCGCGGCGAGCACGAAGAGCACGAGCTTGGCGCGCGTCGGCTCGAGCCCGAGCACGCGCATGCGGAGCTCGTTCTCGCGCGAGGCCCGCGCGAGGTGACCCAGCCGAGACCGGTCGACCCAGACCGCGACCAGGTACACGACGACCAGCACGGCAAGCGTGGCCCAGTACAGGTTGCGGGTGTTCGCCACGCCGACCAGCCAGTCCGGCACGTGATCCGTCTCGAGCGCGAGTCCCTCCTCGCCGCCGGTCACCGACGAGTTCCTGCGCACGAGCACCGATCCGGCCTGGGCAAAGGCGAGCGTCACCATCGCGAAGGGGATGCCGGTGACCCTCATGCTGATGGCGCCCGTCACGAGCGAGATGGCGAGTCCACCGACGAGTGCGAGGACGATGCCGGGCCACAGCGGGACTCCGAGGTTCTCGAGGATGATGCCGAGGCCGTACGCGCCGGCGCCGAAGTACAGCGCATGCCCGAAGGACAGCATCCCGCCGGTGCCCAGGAGCATGTTGTACGACAGCGCGAGGGCGGCGAACACCATCGCGAGCGACAGCATCGCGAGGGCGCCCGGCTGATAGGTGGGTGTCGGGAGGATGCCAGGCAACGAGATGTTGAGCAGCGGCAGGAGCGCCATCAGGGTCACCAGGGCGATGCCTCCCACGGCGACGCCATAGCGGCGGGTGAGCTCGGTCATGCCGGCCTCCTTCCCAGGAGCCCGCGCGGTCGCGCGAGCAGGACGACGGCGAGCGCCACCACGACGATCAGGTCGCCGGTGCCGCTCAGGTAGTAGTTGGCGAACTGCTGGAGCACGGCCACGAGCACCGAGGCGATCGCGGCGCCCGCGAGCGAGCCGAGCCCGCCGATCACGGTCACGATGAACGCGAAGATGAGGAGCCCCTGGCCCAGGTGCGCCGAGACGTAGCCGGTGTAGTGCGCGGCGAGCACGCCGCCGACGCCCGCGGCGGAGCCGCCGATCGCGAAGACCAGGGTGAAGGACTTCTTCACATCGATGCCGAGCGCGGTGACCATCGCGCGGTTCTCGACTCCGGCCCGGATGATCATCCCGAAGCGCGTGTAGCGCAGGAACACGATCAGGCTCGCGAGGAGCAGCGTCGCGGCGATCATGAGGACGAAGTAGACGTTCGGGATGCGCGCGCCGAGCAGGGACGTCGTCTCGTCGAGCCAGGCAGGCCCGGAGATGTACAGGGGGTCGGAGCCCCAGATGCCCTCGAAGAGCGCGACCGAGGCGAACGCGAGGCCCACCGTCACGAGCACCTGCTCGATGTGCCGCTCGTACAGCGGTCTGATGAGGGCGAGCTCGGTGAGCGTCGCGAACACGGTGCCCACGATGCCTCCGATGAGGATGGAGGCGGCGAACGCCACCCACCCCGATGCGCCCATCCGCTGCGCCGCCTCCCAGCCGATGAACGCGCCGAGCGTGAGGAAGACACCGTGCGCGAAGTTCAGCACATGCATGAGGCCGTAGATGAGGCTCAGACCCGAGGCGACCAGGAAGTAGAGCGCGCCGAGGCCGATTCCGGTCGCGAGGACCAGGACGAACGTGCTCATGCGTGCGCCTCCCCCGCCGTCGCCTCGCCGTGGACGCCCAGCAGGCGCTTGGTGAGCGCCGCATCGTCCAGCAGCTCGCGCGCGTTGCCGCGGTGGACCACCCGCCCGCTGTCGATCACGATCACGTCGGTCGCGAGGCGTCGCACCACCTCGAGGTTCTGCTCCACGAGGAGCATCGGCACGGTGAGCGAGGCCTCCTCGAGCGCGTCGGCCACCTCCCCGACGATGCGGGGAGCGAGGCCCTTGGTGGGCTCGTCGACCAGGAGCAGGCGATTGTCGTTGAGGAGCGCGCGAGCGACGGACACCATCTGCTGCTGGCCACCCGACAGGGTGCCGGCCATCTGCTTGCTGCGCGCGACGAGGTCGGGGAACAGCGCGGCGACGAACTCGCGCCGCGGCTTCGCCTGCCGCTCGGCGAGCGCGAGGTTCTCCGCGACCGTGAGCGACGCGAAGACCTCGCGGTCCTCCGGCACGTACCCGACGCCACGACGGACGATCCGGTGCGTCGGCTCTCCGTCGATGCGGTCGCCCGCGAGGGTCACCTTGCCGGAGCGCGAGATGAGGCCGAGGATGCCGCGCAGCGTCGACGTCTTGCCGACGCCGTTGCGGCCGAGGACCGCGGTGATGCCGGTGCTCGGCACGTCGAAGGTGACCGACTCGACGACCTGCTGGCCGCCGATCGACGCCTGCAGGGCCTCGACCTCGAGGATCGGCGCGGTCATGCGGCGTTCCCCAGGTAGGCGCTCTGCACGATCGGGTTGGTCATGATCTGCTCCGGGGTGTCATAGGCGAGGATCGAGCCGGCGTGCATGACCGCCACCATGTCCACGAGCCCGAGCAGGACGTCGATGTGGTGCTCGACCATGAGGACGGTGCGGCGACCCCCGCCGTGGAGGTCCCTGATGCGGGCCACGAGGCCGTCGACGTCGCCGGACCCGACACCGGCCATCGGCTCGTCGAGCAGCGCGATGCCGGTGTCGATCGCCATGAGGGTCGCGATCTCGAGCTTGCGCTTGTCGCCGTGCGAGATGTCGCCCGCCATGGCGTCCATGCGGTGCGCGAGGCCGACCGCCTCGATCGCACCCCGTGCCTTCTCGGTGGCCTCGTCCGTGCGGCGCGGGAACCGCAGCAGCGAGTAGTTGCCTCCGAGCTGCACCTGCGCGGCGATGCGCACGTTCTCCAGCACGCTCAGGCGCGGGAAGTAGCTCGAGGTCTGGAACGTCCGGCCGAGGCCGGCGCGTGCCCGGGCGGGCACCGACATCGAGGTGATGTCGGTGCCGCCCAGGGCGACGGTGCCTGACGTGGGCCGCATGATGCCCGAGATCACGTTGAACAGCGTGGTCTTCCCCGCTCCATTCGGACCGATCACCCCGACCATGGCGCCCGCGGCCACGTCGAGATGCACGTCCTCGAGGATCGTCGCGCCGCCGATGCGGAGGCCGACCCCCTCGATGTGGAGGGAGGGAGGCTGGTCATGCATGCCCATCGCGGCCCTACTCTGCGAGCTCGGCGGGAGCGACGTCAGCGGCTGCCACGACGTCGAGCAGCTCGGGTGCGTACGAGTCGCCGTCGGCCACCAGGGTGACCTGGTACATCTCCTGGAGGAGCGCGTGGTCCGACTCACGGATGGTCGTCGTGCCCTTGGGGCCGTCGAAGCTCCAGCCCTCGAGCGCGGCGATCATCGCATCGACGTCGTCGTATCCGGCCTCGATCGCGTGCACGATCATCAGCGCGGCGTTGAACCCGTCGGGGCTGAACAGGTCCGCGGTGCCGCCCGCGGCCTCGATCGATTCGACCATCGCGGTGTTGACGTCGTTGGACGGACCCCCCGCGAAGTAGTGGTTGAGGAACGAGATCTCCTCGCTCGCCGCGCCGTAGGCGCCGAACGTGGCGGAGTCGCCGAGCCCGGTGACGACGGGGATGCTCGCGAAGACGTCCTGCTGGCTCATCGCCTCCCACATCGCGCCGGAGGTGGCCCCGGCCCACGCGACGAACACGAGGTCGGGATCCGCGTCGACCACCTGCTGAGCGAAGGTGGTGAACTCGGTGACGTCCTCGGCGACGAGCAGCGAGTCGACGTTCGCGCCGTCCGCGCCGAGGATCGCCTCGACCGCGGCCACATTGCCCTGCCCGAAGGCCGAGTCCTGCGCGAAGACCAGCACGTCCTTGCCCGAGATGTCGTCGAGGAACATGCCCGCGGTCGCGACGTCCTGCGAGGACTGCCGTCCCGACCGGAACGTGTAGTCGTTGAGACCGGTGAGGGCGTCCGCCGCGGCGGGGCCCGAGATGTAGAGCACCTGGTTCTGCTCGGCCTGCTCGGCGACCGACAGCGCGACGCCGGAGGACACCGTGCCGGCGATGATGTTCACGCCGTCGCCGATCAGCTCCTTCGTGATCGTCACGGCCTTGTCGACGTCTCCGGCGTCGTCGCGGTAGTCGACCTCGATGACGGTGTCACCCACCTTGCCGGTGCCATCGGTCGCGTAGTCGAGGCCTGCCTCGAACCCTGCCAGGTACTGCTCGCCGTAGCCGGCGAGGACACCGGTCTCCGACGTGATGATGCCTACCGTGACCGCCGTCTCCATGGCGGGCAGCTCGGACGAGGACACCTCATCGGTGGCCTCCGTCTCCGATGGGGCGCATCCTGCGATCGCTAGAGCCGTCAGCGCCGTAGCGCCTGCGAGCAACGTCGTTGTTCCACGCATGTTGGGGACACCTTTCGCCTTTGAAAGTTCCTAACCTGAAAGGTGATTCAGGTTGCGATTGACGCTAGACCGGGACCTAGGTCCTGTCAAGGGAACTGGGTGTCACGTCAACCGTGTCGCGGCGCTGGACGCGCCACGGGAGCCGCCCGCGACGGGGAGATCGCGGGCGGGCCTCACTGCGCGGCGGAGACGTACTCCCTGGCAGGCGCCTCCTCGGCGGCGCCTGCGCTCCGGCGCGTCACGGCCCATCCCGCGAGTGCGAACACCACGCCGGGGACGCACAGGGCGAGCCCCAGCCAGGTCGGCGCGAGGTATCCCCAGCCCGCGGCGATCACCGCTCCGCCGAGGAAGGCCCCGAGGCTGTTGCCGATGTTGAGCGCCGAATGGTTCACCGCCGCGGCCATCGTCTGGCTGTCGCTCGCGACGTCCATCAGCCGGGTCTGGATCGCGGGCGAGATGGCCGAGGACGTCGCACCGACAAGGAAGAGGCCTATGAGCAGTCCCACCACTGTCGACGCGGAGAGCGCGAGCACGATCAGCGACGCGGCGAAGGCGCCGAACAGCTGGAACACCGCCTTCATCGCGCCGCGATCGGCGAGCCGTCCTCCGACGAAGTTGCCGACCGTCATGCCCAGTCCCAGGCCCACGAGGGCCCACGGCACGAACGATTCCGGCGTCCCCGTGACCCCCGTCGCGAGCGGCGAGACGTAGCTGTAGACGGCGAAGAAGCCTCCGAATCCGAGGGCGCCCGTCAGCAGCGCGAACCAGACCGCTGGGCGCGTGAAGGCCCCCAGCTCGCGGCGCACCGTCGCGGAGGGATCGCCGGCCTGCCAGGGCACCACGGCGACGATGGCGACCGCCGTGAGGGCGAAGATCGCCGCCACTGCGAGGTACGCCACGCGCCAGCCGGCCTGTTGGCCGAGGAAGGTGATCGTCGGCACGCCGACGACGTTAGCGATCGTGAGGCCGGTGAGGACGAGCGAGACCGCCTGCCCCCGCTTGCCCGGGCCCATCAGCTCGGCGGCCACGAGCGCGGCGACGCCGAAGTAGGCGCCGTGCGGCAGTGCCGCGAGGAAGCGCGCCGCGACCACGAGCTCGAACGTCGGGGCCATCGCGGACGCCACCGTGCCTACGGTGAACACCACGGCGAGCACGGTGAGAAGCCTCTTCCTCGGGAACCGCGCGGCGATCGCAGCGATGGTCGGCGCGCCGACCACGACACCTGCGGCGTACGCGGAGATCACGAGGCCGGCCCTCGCGAGCGCGGCGTCCGGGTCCTGGGCGTAGAGGTCGGGAAGCAGGTCCCGAGCGATATCCGGCAGCAGCCCCATCGCCACGAACTCCGTGGAGCCGATGCCGAAGCCGCCGATGGCGAGGGCGAGGAGCGCGAGGCGCACGCGGGTGGGGCTGAGTGTGGGCAAGGCGGTACCGATCTACGCGGACAGTGAGATGGACCGCTCGCCCTTGAGTCGGCCGCGCCGGTGGCGCACGGTGTCAACACTACCGACCGGCGGATCTGTTCCCGCGCGCCTCACCTTTCGGCGGACGTGCGCCGGTGCCACACTTGGTGACATGGCAACTGTTGCATCGCTCTCCGATTTCTCCGCCGTCACCCTCACGGGGTTCGAGCGGCCGCTCTCCGACTACGCCGGCAACGTCGTGCTCGTCGTCAACACCGCATCGAAGTGCGGGCTCACGCCTCAGTTCGAGGGTCTCGAGAGCCTCTACACGGCGCTCCACGACGAAGGCTTCGAGATCCTCGGCTTCCCGTGCAACCAGTTCGCCAAGCAGGAGCCTGGCGACGCCACCCAGATCGGCGAGTTCTGCCAGCGGAACTACGGCGTGACCTTCCCGATGTTCGACAAGATCGACGTCAACGGCAAGGGCACGCACCCGCTGTACCAGTGGATGAAGCAGGAGACGTCGAGCTGGCTGCGGGGCGGCGCGATCAAGTGGAACTTCACCAAGTTCCTCATCGCGCGCGACGGCACGGTCGTCAAGCGGTACGCGCCCACGGCGGAGCCCGCGTCGCTCGAGGCCGACATCCGCGCGGAGCTCGCCAAGCGCGCCTGACCTCGACGGCCACCGCGTTCCTGTGGCCGCCACGCTCCCGGCGCATCACCGCCCCGGCTCGACGCCGTGAGCAACGCCGTGAGCGACGCCGGCTCGCTCAGTCCTCCAGCACCGCCGCGCGCAGCCACTCGGCGGGGATGCCCAGCCCCTCGACCAGCGGCAGCGCGTGAGGCCGCAGCTCGCGGCACAGCGCGTCGATCTGGTCGCCGATCGCCTTCGCACGACCGGTCGAGATCCGCTGGTGCTCCATGAACCATGCCCGATCGTCGTGGATCGAGCTGAGCGCATACAGCGAGCACACTCGCTCGAGGACCGCGCGCGCCTCACGGTCGTCGCACCCCTCGATCGCCTCCACGAAGGCGTCGAGCACCTGCCGCTCGACGTGGGCCCGTGCCGCGAACTGCATGTGGCCGCCGAGGCGGTTGATCGCCTCGAACCTGTCGCCCGAGCTCTTGCTCGCCGCCCGGATGCGGCGCGCGAGCGACTCGAGGACGTGCTTCTCGCGCTCCTCGAACATGAGCGCGTGCCAGCCCCGATCCACCAAGGTCGTCTGCTCGGGACCTCGACGAGCCGTGTCCGCGAGGCGCTCGGCGAGCAGGCGCGCCGAGGTGCGCTCGGCGAAGGCTCCGCCCGCGGCACGCGTGAGCGCCTGCATCATGCCCGCGCGGTCGAGAGCCTTCCACTCTTCCGCGTACGACCCGAGCATCCCCTTGGCCACGAGCTGGAGCAGCACCGTGTTGTCGCCCTCGAACGTCGCGAACACGTCGACGTCCTCGCGGATGCCGACGATGCGGTTCTCGCTCAGGTAGCCCGCGCCGCCGCACGCCTCGCGCGCCTCCTGGACGGCGTCGTTCGCGAAGCGGGAGGTCATCGCCTTGATGCCGGCGGCCCGCAGCTCGAGCTCGCGCTGGTCCGCCTCGGTGTGCGCTCCCCCGCTCTGGATGTGGACGAGCCGTCCCGTCAGCTCGTTCTGCGCGAAGCCGAGCGCGTAGGAGCGCGCGACGAGCGGGAGCAGCCGGCGCTGATGGGTCTGATAGTCGAGCAGCAGCACCCCGTCGGGGCGGCCCGGCGCAGCGAACTGGCGACGGCGCAGCGCATGGCGCACCGAGATCGACAGCGCACGCCGCGCGGCGATGCCGGAGGCCGCGGCGATGCACACGCGCCCGCGCACCAGCGTGCCCAGCATCGTGAAGAAGCGCCGGTTCGGGTTCTCGATCGACGACTCGTAGACGCCCTCCGCCGTCACGCCGCCGTACCGGTCCAGCAGCATCCGGCGAGGCACGCGGAGGTGATCGAAGCGCAGCGTGCCGTTGTCGACGCCGAGCAGGCCGCCCTTGTGGCCCTGGTCCCCCGTGGTGACGCCAGGGACGTCCGCTCCCGCATCGTCCCTGATCGGCACGAGGATCGTATGGACTCCGTGCTGGACCCCGTCCACCACGAGCTGGCCGAACACGGCCGCCATCGTGCCGTGCGTCGCCGCGTTGCCGAGATACGCCTTGGTGGCGCCCGGCGTGGGCGAGTGGACGTCGAACTCGTCGGTCTCGCGGATGTAGGTGATCGTCGTCTCGAGGCCCTGAACGTCGGAGCCGTGGCCCAGCTCCGTCATCGCGAAGGCGCCGAGAAGCTTGAGGGAGGTGATGTCGGGCAGATACGTGTCCCGATGCCAGGCGTTCCCGAGGTTCATCACCGCTCCCCCGAAAAGCCCCCATTGCACCCCAGACTTGATCGTCACCGACAGGTCACCGTGCGCGAGCGTCTCGAAGGTGACGACGGCCGTGAGCGGATCGTTGACCGCGTCCGCCCCGTTCGGCACCCCCGCGGAGCCGAAGCCGGCGCCGTCCAGCTCGCGCAGGCGAGCGAGGACCCACTCTCGCGACTCCGCGATGTCCATCTCGGGATCCCGCAGCAGGTTCTGGGCGGGGAAAGCCGCCCGCGCGGCACCGCGCTCCGCGGCGAAGGGCCCATCGAGCGCGGCGCGCAGCCGCGAGCCGAGCGCGGTGAGGCTCTCCGCGGGGACGGAGGAGGGTCGGGTGTCGGTCGACGTCATTGTCGCTCCCTGTGGTGGTGGGGTGGGTGTCAGTGCCGCATCGCCTCGGTGAACGCCGGGGCGAAGAGATCGGTGATCTGCGCGACGACGGTGTCGCGCGGGGGTCGGGGATCGGTGGCCATCCAGTGATCGGCCGCGGCCCTGATGAAGCCGACGAGGCCGTGCGCCCACGTCTCCGCGGGGGCGGCGTCGCGGCCCGCGAGCACGAGCCGCTCCCCCAACGCCACGCCGATGTGCTCGCTGATCATCGCGGTGAGCGAGCCCGCCGGGTCGAGCGAGTCGTCGTCGGCACGCGCGGGACGATGCAGGGTGAACCGGTAGATCTCCGGGTCCTGCTCGACGAGCCGCAGGTAGGTGTCGGCGAGCTCCGCGACGAGTGCGGTGAGGTCGGCGGCCTCCGAGTCCTCTAGCGTCGCGGTGAGCCCCTCATGGATGTAGGCGTGCACCGACGCGACAACTGCGGCGTAGAGTCCCGCGCGGTCGCCGAAATGCCTGTAGATCACGGTCTTGGAGGTGCCAGCGCGGGCCGCGATCTCCTCCATGCCGATGCCGGCGCCCTGCGATCGAATCGCGCGCAGCGCATGGGACACCAGCTCCTCGCGCCGCTTCGCGCGGTGCGACTCCCAGCGGGTGTCCCGGCCGTCCTGCTTGACCTCCGTCATGTCCCCACTATATCGAGTACGCCAGGTATCTGCTACCGTCGGTATCGGAGAAATTCCCTCGAGGTCTCGGAGGCATCATGAACCACACCGTCGTGGTCGTTGGAGGAAACCGCACACCCTTCGCCAAGGCAGGAGGCGCGCTTCGCGAGGCATCGAACCATGACCTCATGACAGCCGCGATCGACGGGCTCGTCGCGCGCTACGGGCTCGCAGGCACCCGCGTCGGCGAGGTCGCGGGCGGTGCGGTCCTCAAGCACCCGCACGACTTCAACCTCACGCGAGAGGCCGTCCTCAGCTCCGCGCTCGCGCCCGACACCCCGGCCTGCGACCTCCAGCAGGCATGCGCGACCGGGCTCGAGGCGACGGTGTACCTCGCCAACAAGATCGCGCTCGGGCAGCTCACGCATGGCATCGCGGCCGGCTGCGACTCGACGTCGGACGCGCCGATCACCGTGAGCGGGGACCTGCAGCGCACCCTGCACGCCGCGAACCGCGCGCGCACGGCGCAGGCGAGGATCAAGGCGCTGGCCGGGATCCGGCCCTCGCACCTCGCGCCGCTCGCCCCGCGCGTCGAGGAGCCCCGCACGGGGCTTTCCATGGGAGAGCACCAGGCGCTGACGACCGTGCGCTGGGAGGTCACGCGTGAGGAGCAGGACGAGATCGCCGCGAGCTCCCACCGCAACCTCGCGAAGGCATGGGACGACGGCTTCTTCGACGACCTCGTCACCCCCTTCCTGGGCCTGTCCAAGGACGCGATCCTGCGTCCCGAGACGACACCCGAGGCCCTCGCGAAGCTCCGCCCCGTGTTCGGCGGCGCGGCGGGGACGATGACCGCGGGCAACTCCACCGCGCTGTCGGACGGCGCCGCCGCCGTGCTCCTCGCGGACGCCGACTGGGCGGCCGAGCAAGGCCTACCGATCCTCGCCCGGGTCGTCGACGCCGAGGTCGCCGCCGTCGACCATCCGGGAGGAGCCGATCTCCTGCTCGCCCCCGTCGCCGCCACGGGACGCCTGCTGGCTCGCCAGGGGCTGAGCATCGAGGACATGGACCTCATCGAGATCCACGAGGCCTTCGCCTCCACCGTCGCCGCGACTCTCAAAGCCTGGGCGGACGAGGAGTACTGCGCGTCCGTGGGACTCGAGCGTCCCATCGGCACCATCGACCGCTCCCGCCTCAACGTCACGGGGTCGTCGCTCGCCGTCGGCCACCCCTTCGCCGCGACCGGTGCGCGCATCGTCCCGACGCTCGCGAAGCTGCTCCATTCCCGAGGACCGGGCAGCAAGGGGCTGATATCGATGTGCGCCGCGGGCGGACAGGGGCTCGTCGCGATCCTGGAGGCCGTGTGATGTCCGCGCTCGAAGCCGCCTACTACTCCCCCGTCGGACGCAAGGTCGCGGCCAAGGCCGGACTCGCGGAGCCGCCGGTGCTGCGGCGTGGGCGCGCCTATCCCTCGGGGGCGATCGTGCTCGCCGAGCTCGGGCCGTCGCGTCTGGGCAGGGAGACCCTCGCCGTGCTCGGTAGGCCGTACGAGGCACCGGTGATCGACTCGGGCGACGGAGACGCCCCGGGCTACGGGGACCGCATCGGCGCGCTCGTGGTCGACGCCACCGACCTGGAGACCCTCGGAGAGCTCGAGGGTCTCCGCGCGGTGCTGCGGCCGGCCCTGCGCGGGCTCGAGCGGGCCGGACGGATCATCATCCTTGCGCGCCCGGCGGCGGGCGGCTGGGAGCAGCGCGCGGTCGCGCGTGCGCTCGACGGCATCGACCGCACGGTCGGCAAGGAGCTTCGCCGTGGGGCGACCTCGAACCTGATCCTCGTGGATCCGGCCGCCGGCCCGTCCTCGCTCGCGTCGACGCTCGAGTTCCTCCTGCAGGGGCGGTCCGCGTTCGTTGACGGGCAGACCTGGACGGTGGGCGCCGCCGACACTGCCGCGCCGAGCGAGGCTCCGCTCGCCGGCCGCACCGTCGTCGTGACCGGCGCCGCGCGGGGCATCGGCGCGGCCATCGCGCGCACCCTTGCGAGGGACGGCGCGACGATCGTGGCGGTCGACATCCCCGCCGCCGGCGAGTCACTTGCCGCCGTCGCGAATGAGATCGCGGGAACCGCGCTCCAGCTGGACATCACCGCTGCGGACGCCGGCACGCGTATCGCGGCGCACGTCGCGACGCGCCACGCGGCGCTGCACGGGATCGTCCACAATGCCGGGATCACGCGGGACAAGCTGCTCGCGAACACCGATGCCGCCCGTTGGGCCTCGGTGGTCGAGGTCAACCTTGCCGCCCAGATGCGCATCAATGAGGTCCTGCTCGCGCCGGACCAGCCCGGCGGCCTGGCAGACGGCGGCCGGATCGTCGGCGTCGCCTCGACCTCCGGACTGGCGGGCAACAAGGGCCAGGCGAACTACGCCGCGTCCAAGGCCGGAGTCGCGGGCCTGGTCCAGGCCATGGCTCCGGACCTCGCCTCGCGCGGGATCACGGTGAATGCCGTCGCGCCGGGCTTCATCGAGACGGACATGACTGCGCGCATCCCGTTCGTGCAGCGGGAGATCTTCCGACGGCTCAACAGCCTCGGTCAGGGCGGGCGGCCCGTCGACGTCGCCGAGACGATCGGGTACTTCCTCGACCCCGCGTCCCAGGGCGTGAGCGGTCAGATCGTCCGCGTGTGCGGGCAGAACGTGGTCGGTGCGTGATGGCGACTCAGTCCGTCACGCTGGATCGTTCTCCTGCGATGGGCGCCGCGTTTGCTCGCGCAATGGTGCCCACCGGCAAGGGAGAGGCGCGGCTCCCCGCCGGCGGCGTCTCGCTCGTCGATCAGGGGCAGGACGCGAGCCGTCTCGCGGCGTACGACCGGGTCTGCGGCTTCACGCTCAGGGATACGGTCCCTCCCACCTGGCTGCACGTGCTCACGTTCCCCCTGCACGTCCACCTGCTCGGATCGCCGGACAGCACGGTCCGCCTGGTCGGAGCCGTCCACGTCAGCAACTCGATGACCCTTCGCCGGCCCGTCGCGGCGAGCGAGCGCCTCGACATCACTGTGCGTGCCGAGAACCTCCGCCCGCACGCGAGGGGCGCGCTGCTCGACCTTGTCGGGACGATCGAGACCGCGGGCGAGACTGTATGGGAGGGGGTCAGCACCTACCTGTCGTCCGGCGCTCGTGTCGCCGGCGAACCGGTCGAGATCCCGCGCGCACCGTTCGTCCCGGCCACCCCGCACGCGACCTGGAGACTCGGTCCCGATCTGGGGCGCAGGTACCGCGCCGTGTCCCACGACCCCAACCCCATCCACACGAGCCGCGTTATGGCGCGCGCCTTCGGCTTCACTCGGCCGCTCATCCACGGCATGTGGACCCACGCCCACGCCCTGGCCTCGCTCGAGGGCCGGCTCCCGGAGGCCTTCACGACGGACGTGTCCTTCGCGCGACCGGTACTGCTTCCGGCAAAGGTCGGTTTCACCTCACGACGGACGGAGCTCGGCTGGGAGGCCGCGGTGACCAACGCCGACGGCAGCAAGCCACACCTGACGATGTCGGTGCATGAGTGACATGGGCCGCCGGTCGGACGTCGTCGCCACGCCGCGCCCCACGAGACGGGGCGATCGCTCCCCTGCCGGTACCATTCATGTCCCAGGCGGCTCGGAGGAGCGTGGCCAACGAAGCCCGCGACTCTCACCCGGCACCCGCAGCTATCGAGGAGGATGGACGATGACCGGTACGGCTCACAGCGCCGACGCAGGACCGGACCCGGTCGGCGGAGAGGACCGTCCTTGGTTCGACTTCTACGGCCCCTCGGTCCCTCGCACCATCGGTCCGCTCGCGGAGCGCTCCCTCGGCCAGCTCGTCTCCGATAGCGCGAGCCATCATGGCGACGCCATCGCGTTCTCCAACCTCGGCGGCACGCTCTCGTTCCGCGAGGTCGATGAGCTTGCCACCCGCTTCGCCGCCTATCTGCAGCACGACCTCGGGTTGCACCGAGGCGACCGCATCGTCATCCAGATGCCGAACGTGCTCCAGTACCCGGTGGCGTTCTTCGGCGCGCTTCGTGCGGGCCTCATCGTCGTCAACGCGAATCCGCTGTACACGACCCGCGAGATGGCCGGGGTGTTCAAGGATGCCGAGCCACGCGCGATCGTCGTCCTCGCGAACTTCGCCCACAAGGTCGAGGAGGTCCTCCCCTCGACCTCGATCGAGCACGTGATCGTGACCCAGGTGGGCGACCTGCTTCCCCAGCCCAAGCGCACGCTCGTGAACCTCGTCGCCGCCAAGGTGAAGAAGATGGTGCCTGCCTACAGCCTCCCGGACGCGATCGGCTTCCGCACAGCGCTCGCCAAGGG
This sequence comes from Demequina sp. NBRC 110054, assembly GCF_002090115.1. Taxonomy (NCBI): domain Bacteria; kingdom Bacillati; phylum Actinomycetota; class Actinomycetes; order Micrococcales; family Demequinaceae; genus Demequina; species Demequina sp. NBRC 110054. The sequence continues at coordinate 205,665 of NZ_BBRK01000005.1, read as the reverse complement.
CAAGGCCGAGCGCTTCACCGACCCCGACATCGGCCCCGAGGACGTGGCGCTGCTGCAGTACACGGGCGGGACGACCGGCGGCGCCAAGGCCGCGGTCCTCACGCACGGCAACCTGCTGTCCAACCAGGAGCAGTTCATGGCGCAGATCCGCGCCACGCTAGGTGAGGAGAAGCAGTCCACGATCATCGCGGCGCTGCCGCTCTATCACGTGTTCGCCCTCACCGTGAACTGCCTGGGCTTCTACCGCTTCGGCTGCCACACGGTGCTGATCACGAACCCGCGTGACATCAAGGGCTTCGTCAAGGAGCTCGACAAGTCGCGCCCCGACGGCATCATGCTCGTGAGCACCCTCGCGGGCGCGCTGCTGGACGAGCCCTCCTTCTCGCAGATCGACACGTCGTCGATGCGGCTCACGGTTGCGGGCGGCATGGCCGTCCGCACCTCCGTCGCCGAGCGATGGAAGGACACCGTCGGCACGGACATCATCGAGGGCTACGGGCTCACCGAGGCCTCCCCCGTGGTCTCCGTGAACCCCACGCACATCCCGCCGCGGGTGGGCACGATCGGGGTCCCCCTGCCCTCGACCGACGTCTGCATCATGGACGACGACCAGAACCAGGTACCGGTCGGAACCGCCGGCGAGCTCGCCGTGCGCGGACCCCAGGTCATGCGCGGCTACTGGAACAACGAGGAGGAGACGCGGCGCGTCCTCACCTCGGACGGCTGGCTGCTCACGGGCGACATCGCGGTCATCGACGAGGACGGCTTCTTCCAGATCGTCGACCGCAAGAAGGAGATCATCGTCGCGTCCGGGTTCAACGTGTACCCGGGCGAGATCGAGGACGCCGCGATGATGCACCCGCTCGTCGCGGAGGCCGGTGCCATCCCGATCCCCGACGAGCGTGCGGGCGAGGTTCCGAAACTCTTCGTGGTGCGTCGCGACGAGTCGCTCACCGAGGAGGCGCTCAAGTCGTTCCTCAAGCAGCGCCTCACCGGCTACAAGCGTCCCCGTGTGGTCGAGTTCATCGACGAGATGCCCAAGAACAACGTGGGCAAGGTACTGCGTCGAGTGCTGCGGGAGCGCGAGGCCGCGGCCCAGTAGACAGGCGTGGGTGTCAGGCGGCGCCCGCCAAGCCCGTCCTCTCGGCGTCGCCGAGCCTCCCCAGAGGGTCCGCGACGCCAAGGTACGGCACCGCGCGATCCGCGTCGAGGGACGCGCGCGCGTCGAGCACGCGCTGGTTCCGACTGCCGCGATGGGGCAGCGTGAGATCGCGCATCGCGTGCTCGTAGCGGCCGTCGACGAGCACATCGACCTCCGCGAGCAGCGCGCGCTTGTCGTCGGAGTCGCGGCACAGCTCCTCGAACGTGTAGCCGGTCCAGCACCACACGTCCTTGCTCCGCCCGAAGCGCTCTCGCAGGCCCTGGACGATGCGCAGCGCCACCTGCGTGTTGAGGAACGGCTCCCCGCCGAGGAGCGACAGGCCCTGGATCGACTCGTGCGCGAGATCCGAAAGGATCTCCTCCTGAAGCGCGTCGTCATACGGCTTGCCGCAGCGGAAGCTCCATGCGCCCTCGTTGAAGCATCCGTCGCACTTGAAGAGGCACCCGCTCACGTACAGGCTGCAACGCACGCCCTCGCCGTCGACGAAGGAGAACGGCTTGTAGTCGGCCACGTAGCCGTGGCTGACCTTCTCAGCCACCCACAGCCGCGGGTTCGGGTCCAGAGCCATCGTGCGCTCCCTAGCAGGACTTCGCGGTGGGCGCGGAGCCGTCCTCGTCGCGGGCCGACAGCGGGACTCGCACGTCGCCATCCATGTGCTTGGCGCGGGAGGAGATCTCCACGTGACGTCCGTGGACCATCGGCCGCTGCTGCGGGTTGCCGAGGTAGCCACAGGTGCGCTTGACGACGTCGCACGTGCGGGGGTCCTCGTTGCCGCACTCGGGGCACGCGAAGCCCTCGGCCGTCGGGTTGAAGTCACCCGCGTAGCCGCACGCGTAGCACTTGTCGATCGGCGTGTTCGTGCCGAGGTAGCCCACGCGGTCGTACGCGTAGTCCCACACGGCCTCGAGCGCCTTCGGGTTCTGGCGGAGCACCGGGTACTCGCAGTAGTGGATGAACCCTCCACCGGTGTAGGGCGCGTAGTCCTTCTCGAAGTCGAGCTTCTCGAACGGCGTGGGGTTCTTGCGCACGTCGTAGTGGAAGCTGTTCGTGTAGTAGTCCTTGTCGGTGATGTCCGGCACGGAGCCGAAGCGCTCCTTGTCCAGCCGGCAGAACCGATCGGTCAGGCTCTCGGAGGGCGTCGAGTAGACGCTCACCCAGTAGCCGGACTCCGCGGCCCACGTCTTGGCGTGGTCCTTGAGCGAGGCCATCACGCTGAGCGTGAGCTCCTTCGCCTCGGGGTTGGACTCCCACTCCGGGCCGTAGAACGCGGTCGCGACCTCGTACAGACCGATGTAGCCGAGCGACACGGTGGCGCGCCCGTTGCGGAAGAGCGTGTCGACGTCGTCCACCGGGGTGAGCCGCTGACCGAACGCACCGTGCACGTACAGGATCGGGGCGTTGCCGGGCACGGCCTCCTTGCAGCGCTCGACGCGGAACAGGATCGCGTCGTGCATGATCTGCAGACGCTCCTCGAGCAGCGCCCAGAACGCACCCAGGTCGCCGTTGGCCTCCATGGCGATGCGGGGCAGGTTGAGGGTGACCACGCCGAGGTTCATGCGGCCCTCGACCACGTCGTTGCCCTGCTCGTCCTCCCAGCCCTGGAGGAACGAGCGGCAGCCCATGGGCGCCTTGAACGAGCCGGTGATCTCCACGACCTTGTCGTAGCTCAGCATGTCCGGGTACATGCGCTCGGTCGCGCACTGCACAGCGATCTGCTTGATGTCGTAGTTGGGGTCGCCCTCGGAGAGGTTGAGTCCTCGCTTGAGCGTGAACAGCAGCTTGGGGAAGATCGCCGTGCGGCCCTCCTTGCCCAGACCGCGCCGGCGGATCGCGAGGATCGCCATCTGGATCTCACGCTCGTACCATCCGGTGCCCAGGCCGAAGCCGACGGAGGTGAACGGGGTCTGCCCGTTGGAGGTGAACAGCGTGTTGATCTCGTACTCGAGCGACTGCATCGCGTCGTAGATGTCCTTGCGCGTGCGCTCCTCGACGTACTCTGCGCGCTTGGCGACGTCGTCGATCCACCGCTCCGCCTCCGACGCGTGCTTGTCGTAGTTGAGCTTGGCGTAGGGGGCAAGCAGCTCGTCGATGCGGTTCACGGTCGCGCCGCCGTACTGCGACGAGGACACGTTCGCGATGATCTGCGCGATCTGCGCCGTCGCGGTGCCGATCGACCTCGGGGGCTCGACCTGCGCGTTGCCGATGCGGAAGCCCTGCGACAGCATCGACTTGAAGTCGATCAGGCAGCAGTTGGTCATAGGCGCATACGGGTGGTAGTCGAGGTCGTGGTAGTGGATGTCGCCCTTCTGGTGGGCGTTGGCCACGTGCGCGGGCAGCATGCGCAGACCGATGGATTTGCCGACCATTCCCGCGGTCAGGTCGCGCTGGGTGTTGAACACCTCCGCGTCCTTGTTCGCGTTCTCGTTGACGACCGCGGCGTCCTTGTCGAGGAGCTTGTTGATCGAGTGGTTGAGGTCGGTGGCCTGGGAGCGCTCGAAGTCGCGCTGCACGCGGTAGTCGATGTAGGCGCGCGCGACGTCGTACAGGCGGGCCTCGAGCAGCACGTGCTCGACGACGCTCTGGATCTCGTAGATCTTGACGGTACGCGTGAAGCGCGCGCGGATCTCGGAGTCGATGCGCGCGACGAGCTCGCCGACGGTCCGCTCGTCGAGCGGAGACAGGGGTCCGTTGACCTCCTTGTAGGCCTTGATGAGGGCCGCGCGGATGCGCGAGTCGTCGAACCTCAGGGTGCGTCCGTCGCGCTTGATGATGTTCAGGACGGCCTGCGCAGCGGTCTTCTCCGCTCCTGGTGCGTGGGTCCCGCTCTCGACGATGCTCATGGTGTCTCCCTCCACAGACGACGGTACGCCCGGGGTCCGACATCCTGCCGATCCCCCACCGCCTCAACCACAAGATGTAGTGCCTTGGGCGTGGATTCAAACTAGATGTCGTAGTCAGGGACCATTGGGACGTAGGTCCCACATGGCAGCGGCCGACACCGTGAGAGGCCCCCGTGGGCGAGGCCTGGAGCAGGGCCGTTCGCCAAGAATTCGCCGAGAAATCTTCGCGCCGCTCGGCGTGTCGGATCGAGGCCCGGGCGTGTCGGGTCCCGCCACGGGTGCGGGAGGCGTCAGACGAGCCGCGCGACCGCGCCTGCCGCGGTCAGCGAGCGGCCGCCGCGCGCACCTTGTGGCCGAGCATCGGGTCGAGCATCGCGCCCGTGGCGGTCATAACGGCGTCGGCGCCGGCCTCGCGGAGAGCGGAGTAGTCGTCGACGGTGAGCACTCCCCCGACCCCGACGAGTGTCACGTCCGAGCCCCGGCGCGAGCGCAGCGCGGAGAGTCGCTCGATCATCTCGAGCCCCGCCCATCGGATCGCGGCGCCACAGACGCCGGACACCTCGCGCCCCTCGCCGGGCAGCGCCTGCGCGCCCGCAGCATCCACGAGCCGCGCGGGCAGGGTGTTGATGGCGGCGTAGCCGTCGACGATCCGGTCCGTCTGCGCGACGAGCCGCTCGAGCGCCTCGTCGTCCGCGAAGTACGCCAGCTTCAGCACGAGCGGCGTGTCACCGATCTCGTCCTTGACCGCGGCAGCGACACGCGTGACCAGGTCGGGGTCGAAGCACAGCAGACTGCTCGTGCCCTCGTTGGGGCAGCTGAGGTTCATCTCCATCGCCCGCGCGCCGGTCTCGGCCACGAGGCGCGCCGCGAGCACGTGGTCGGCGACATAGGCGTCGACCGACCCGTCGCCCGATCCCGTCGTCCCCTGGAACGAGCCGACGAGCAGCTGACCCTCGCCTGCGGCGGCGACCGCGCGCGCCATGTCCGCCTGCCACACGTCGGGATCGCTCGAGGGGACCCCGAAGGAGTTGGAGATCGAACGCCCGCGATCCCACGCATCGTCCGCGAGCAGAGGCATGGGCGTGGAGGACGTCAGGTCGCCCTCGAGGTGCACCGCGAGCGTGTTCGGGAAGGGATGCGCCGCGTGACGGCGCGTCCGTACGGTCTTGTACACATTGACGTCGAAGCCGAGCCGGAAGGCGGCCTCGCACGCGGCCGAGCCGACGAGGGGTCCCGCGGGGATGCCGAACGGCGCGGCGACGGGGTGTCCCCACAGCTCGGCTGTCGAGGGCAAGGACGGCGCTGTGTCGGACGGGAGCCCGAAGGGGCCCTCGGCGAGGTTCTCCTCGTAGGTGCGCGTGGGGTCGTAGAAGGCGTGCATCGGCGCCGACCCTACCGGCCCTCAGAGCGGCCCACCCATGCCTTTGGCCCCTGCTAGGTCCTTGGTCCCCCCTCGCGCTCCCACGTGGGGTAAGACTGGGAATGCCCGCAATGACGCGGGCATCACGATGACCAGCACAAAGGGGTGCCCCATGGTGAAGTACGTCTTCGACTTCAGCGAAGGCAACAAGGATCAGAAGGACCTGCTCGGAGGCAAGGGCGCGAACCTTGCCGAGATGACGAACCTGGGGCTGCCGGTGCCGCCGGGGTTCACGATCACCACCGAGGCCTGCCGCACCTACATGACCACGAGCGCGCTCCCACCGGAGCTGCGGGTCCAGGTGACGCTCGCGGTCCGCAAGCTCGAGGACGACCTCGGTCGCCTCCTCGGCGACGCCCACGATCCGTTGCTGGTCTCCGTCCGTTCGGGCGCCAAGTTCTCGATGCCCGGCATGATGGAGACGGTGCTCAACGTGGGGCTCAACGACTCGTCGGTGAACGGGCTCGCCGCCTTCGCGCACAACGAGCGCTTCGCGTGGGACTCGTATCGACGCCTGATCCAGATGTTCGGCAAGACCGTGCTGGACATCGACGGCGACCTGTTCAGCGACGCACTCGACGCGAAGAAGGCCGCGCGGGGCGTCACCGCGGACACGGGCCTCGACGCCGACGCCCTGAAGGAGCTCGTGGACGACTACAAGGAGATCGTCCGCACCCAGTCCGGGCGCGAGTTCCCGCAGCACCCGCGCGAGCAGCTCGACATGGCGATCGAGGCCGTCTTCAACTCGTGGAACACCGAACGCGCGCGCCTCTACCGTCGCCGCGAGCGGATCTCGGACGACCTCGGCACCGCGGTCAACGTCGTGGCGATGGTCTTCGGCAACCTCGGGGACGACTCCGGCACGGGCGTGTGCTTCACGCGCGACCCCGCCACGGGCATGACGGGCGACTACGGCGACTACCTGCAGAACGCGCAGGGCGAGGACGTCGTGGCCGGCATCCGCAACACCCTCTCGCTCGCGGACTTCGAGAAGCTCGACCCCAAGGCCTTCGCGGACCTGCGCGCGGCGATGCGTCGGCTCGAGGGGCACTACCGCGACCTGTGCGACATCGAGTTCACCGTCGAGCGCGGCAAGCTGTGGATGCTGCAGACGCGCGTGGGCAAGCGCACCGCCGCCGCGGCGTTCAAGATCGCGAAGCAGCTGGTCGACGAGCACATCATCACGCTCGACGAGGCGCTCGAGCGGGTCACGGGAGAGCAGCTGAGCAAGCTCATGTTCCCCCAGTTCGACTCCGAGGCGGACCGGACGCTGCTCGCCACGGGCATGGCAGCCTCGCCCGGAGCCGCAGTGGGCGCAGCGGTGTTCTCCTCGGAGACGGCGCAGGAGTGGGCGGCCGAGGGCAAGGACGTGATCCTCGTGCGGCGCGAGACCAACCCCGACGACCTGGGCGGCATGATCGCCTCGGTCGGCGTGCTCACCTCGCGTGGAGGCAAGACCTCGCACGCGGCGGTCGTCGCGCGCGGCATGGGCACCACATGCGTCGTGGGAGCGGAGGCCCTTGCGGTCGACGTCAACGCGCGGCAGTTCGCGGTCGGCGAGACGGTGGTCACGGAGGGCGAGGTCATCGCGATCGACGGCACGTCGGGAGAGATCTTCCTCGGCGAGGTTCCCGTGGTCTCCTCCCCCGTCGTCAGGTACCTCGAGGACGGGCTCGAGGCCACTTTAGCCGGCCTCGCGGGAGACGAGGGCACGATCGAGCTGGTCGAGGCCGTCGACGCGATCCTCACCCACGCGGACACCGCCCGCACGCTCGGCGTGTACGCGAACGCGGACACGCCGGGAGACGCGTACCGCGCGCGGTCGCTCGGCGGGGAGGGCATCGGCCTGTGCCGGACCGAGCACATGTTCCTGGGCGATCGCAGGGTGCTCATCGAGCGCCTCATCCTCGCCAAGGACGATGCGACGCAGCAGGAGGCGCTCGACGCGCTCCTTCCGCTCCAGCGGGAGGACTTCATCGGGCTGCTCACCGAGATGGACGGCAACCCGGTGACGATCAGGCTGATCGACCCGCCGCTGCACGAGTTCCTGCCCGACTTCACCGAGCTGTCGGTCAAGGTCGCGATCGCGAAGGAGCGCGGACTCAGCGGGCCCGAGATCGACAGGGACGTCGAGCTGCTCGCCGCGGTCGACAAGCACCGGGAGGCCAACCCGATGCTCGGCCTGCGTGGCGTCCGGCTCGGCATCGTCATCCCGGGGCTCTTCGCGCTCCAGATGCGCGCGATCGCCCAGGCGCAGGCCGCCCGGCTCAAGGCGGGAGGCGATCCGCACGCCGAGATCATGATCCCCCTCGCCGCGTCGATCATGGAGCTCCACCTGGTCAAGGACGAGGCGGTGCGCATCCTGCAGGAGGTCGCGGATGAGGAGGGCGTCGAGCTCGACATCCCCGTCGGCGCGATGGTCGAGCTGCCTCGCGCAGCGCTGACCGCCGACAGGATGGCCGACGTCGCCGAGTTCTTCTCCTTCGGCACGAACGACCTGACGCAGACCACCTGGGGTTTCTCCAGGGACGATGTGGAGGGCGCCTTCTTCCACGAGTACACCGAGCACGGGGTCTTCTCGGTCTCGCCGTTCGAGTCGATCGACACCCAGGGCGTCGGCAGGCTCGTGCGCATCGCGGCCGAGGAGGGACGCGCGTCTCGTCCAGACCTGCGCCTCGGCGTGTGCGGAGAGCACGGCGGCGACCCCCAGTCGATCCACTTCTTCAACGAGGTCGGTCTCGACTACGTCTCGTGCTCACCGTTCCGCATCCCCGTCGCCCGGCTTGAGGCCGGACGTGCGGCGGTCGTGACGGGCGGAGGCGATACGCGCTGACGCCTCCCTGACGTGCCGCCTCCGCGAGATCCGCCGGGGACGGCTCCATGAGGGCCCCGGGCCCGCTCCGACAGGAGCGTGAGGCTCGGGGCCCTCCTCTGTGCGCCGCGGCTCCGACATTGCCGATCCAAGACCGACGCGCGACCTTGAGTGCCATTTGTCACAACACGGCGACATTCTGATCACTTTTCGATCACGTTCCGGTAAAGTCCCAACCATGCTGAGGTCAATCCTTACCGCAACGGCGCGGTTGGCAGGGGCGACGGTCATCGCGATCGCGCTCGGGGCACAAGCGTGGGCCGATCTGACATACGGAACCTTCACCTGGGCGCAGCTGCCCGGGTACTTCACTCCCCTGGCGAACCTCGCGGGCATCCTCGCACTCGTCGTCGCGGCGTTCGCGGGCCGCCGAGATCCGGCCTGGGTGCAGGCGCTGCGCGTCAACGCGGCCACCTATCTCGTCATCGTCGGGGCCGTCTATTGGCTGCTGCTCGCGCCGCATTCGGGCACGCCGTACTTCCCGTGGGCGAATGCCGTGATCCATGGCGGCGCCGGCCTCATCGTGGCGACCGACTGGATCCTGGTCGGCGAGCGTCGCCGACCACGCTGGGGCGACATCTGGACCGTGCTGCTGCTGCCGCTGGCCTGGATGGGCTACCTGCTGGTGAGGGCCACCACGGATGGCTGGGTCCCCTACCCCTTCCTCGATCCCGCCCTCGGCCTTGCGAGCGTGGCCACCACGGTCGGCGCGATCGTCCTCGTGGGACTCGCCGTCGCCGCCATGCTGCGCGCGCTCGCCGCGGTGCGGCCCGGGGCGCGGCGCACCGTCCGCGCCCCGGCCGGCTACGCCGCGACGGGCATCCGCTCCGCGAGGTAGTCGAGACCCGCAGGAACCGTCAGGAACGCGGGGAGGTGCTCCGCGAACGCAACCTCTCTCAGGAGTGCCGCCGCATCGTCGAAGCGATCGTCGCCCTGCCGCGGCATCGTCTCCAGCTCGGACGCGAGGACTCCCTCGACCATCGCGCGCGTGACGACGGTGCCCTCGGCCGTGACCACCCGGTAGCGGATCCACTGCCACAGCTGGGTGCGGCTGATCTCCGCGGTCGCGACGTCCTCCATGAGTCCACCGACCGCCGCGGCGCCGACGCCGCGGAGCCAGCTCTCGAGATACCTGAGGCCGACAGAGACGTTCTGGCGGACGCCCTGGTCCGTCACCGTGGCCCCGGGTATCCCGACGGCGAGCAGATCGGCCGCCGTCACTCGGACGTCGTCCCGCAGACGCTCCCGCTGGTCGGTGCGGCCCGCGAGCACCGCGTCGAACTCCGCGCGAGCCGTCTCGATGAGACCCGGGTGCGCGACCCAGGTGCCGTCGAAGCCATCCGTCGCCTCCCTGCGCTTGTCCGCGCTGACCTGGGCCAGCGCGCGGGCGTTCGCGTCCTCGTCCCGCCTGTCGGGGATGAACGCGCTCATGCCGCCGATCGCCTGCGCACCGCGCCGGTGACAGGTCGAGACCAGCAGCTCGGTGTAGGCCCGCATGAACGGCACGGTCATGGTGATCGCCGAGCGGTCGGGCAGGACGAACGAAGGGCCCCGATCGCGATAGGTCTTGATCACCGAGAAGATGTAGTCCCAACGCCCGGCGTTGAGGCCCGCGCAGTGGTCCCGCAGCTCGTACAGCATCTCCTCCATCTCGAAGGCGGCGGGGAAGGTCTCGATCAGCATCGTCGCTCGGATGGTGCCGTGGGCGATCCCCAGCCGCTCCTCCGCGTAGGTGAAGACGTCGTCCCACAGCCGCGCCTCGCGGTGATTCTGCATCTTCGGCAGGTAGAAGTACGGTCCCCGTCCCGCGGCGATGAGCGCGTGGGCGTTGTGGAAGAAGTACAGGCCGAAGTCCACGAGCGAGGCCGACGCCCGATGCTGGTGGCCGTCGGCGTCGCGGTGGACCAGGTGGTGCTCCACGAGGTGCCACCCACGCGGCCGGAAGACGATCGTGGGCGTGTCCTCACCGAGCCGGTACTCGCGCCCGTCGGCGGCCACGTACTCGATCGTGCCCCGGATCGCGTCGCGCAGGTTGACCTGCCCCTCGATCATGTTCTCCCACGTCGGGGTGTTCGCGTCCTCGTGGTCCGCGAGCCACACCTGGGCACCCGAGTTCATGGCGTTGATGGTCATCTTGCGATCCGTCGGCCCGGTGATCTCGACCCGCCGGTCCTCAAGGCCCGGCCCGGGGCCCGCCACGCTCCACGAGAGATCCTCGCGGACGGCCCGCGTCTCGGGGAGGAAGTCGAGGTCGCGGCCGTTGTCGATCTCGACGGCGCGCTCGTGACGGCGCTGGAGCTCGAGCGCGCGCCGGCAGGCGAACCTGTCGTGGAGCCCCGCGAGGAACTCGAGAGCCTCGTCGGTGAGGATCTCCCTGTCGCTGTCGCGCTGCGGTGCGGCGACGGTCATCTGGGTGGGGAACATGTCATCTCCTAGAACTGCTCGGATTCGGTCGAGCCCACGAGCGCGAGCGTCGACGCCGTCGGGTTGAGCGCGGTGGACACGCGGTCGAAGTAGCCGGTGCCCACCTCCCGCTGGTGCCGGGTCGCGGTGTAGCCGCGATCCTCGGCAGCGAACTCGGCGTCCTGGAGACGCACGTACGCGCTCATGTGGTGCTGCGCGTAGTCCTGCGCCAGCTCGAACATCCCGTGGTTGAGGGAGTGGAAGCCGGCCAGCGTGATGAACTGGAAGGCGTAGCCCATCGCCGACAGCTCGCGCTGGAAGCGCGCGATCTCGTCGTCGTCGAGGTGGCTGCGCCAGTTGAAGCTGGGCGAGCAGTTGTAGGCCAGCTGCTTGCCCGGGTGCTCGGCGTGGATCGCCTCGGCGAACCTGCGCGCGAGCTCGAGGTCCGGGGTGGCGCTCTCGACCCACAGCAGGTCCGCATAGGGCGCGTACGCGAGCCCCCGTGCGATGACCGGGTCGATGCCGTTCCGGACCTCGAAGAAGCCCTCGGCGGTGCGCTCGCCGGTGAGGAACGGCCGGTCGCGCTCGTCCACGTCGGAGGTGAGGAGGGTCGCCGCGAGGGCATCGGTACGGGCGATCACGATTGTGGACGCGCCCGCGACATCCGCCGCGAGGCGGGCCGCGTTGAGCGTGCGGATGTGCTGGGACGTGGGCACGAGCACCTTGCCGCCCATGTGACCGCACTTCTTCTCCGAGGCGAGCTGGTCCTCCCAGTGCACGCCTGCCGCGCCCGCCGCGATCATGCCCTGCATGAGCTCGAACGCGTTCAGTGGCCCGCCGAACCCCGCCTCGGCGTCCGCGACGATCGGGGCCATCCAGTCGCGCTCCTCCATGCCGACCTCAGCATGCTCGATCTGAGCCGCACGCATCAGCGCGTTGTTGATGCGCCGCACGACGGCTGGCACAGAGTTGGCCGGGTAGAGGCTCTGGTCGGGGTAGGTCTGGCCTGAGAGGTTGGCGTCGGCGGCGACCTGCCAGCCGGACAGGTAGATCGCCTTCAGCCCGGCCCTCACCTGCTGCACGGCCTGGTTGCCGGTGAGCGCGCCGAGCGCCGCGATCCACTCGCCGTTCGGGCGCCGGTGCTGCTGGATGAGGTCCCACAGCGCCTCGGCGCCTCGGCGGGCGAGCGTCGGGTCCTCCCTGACCGGGCCGCGCAGGGCGACCACGTCGTCGGCGCCGAAGTCGCGCTGGATGCCCTCCCACCGGGGGTTCCACGCCCACTCGGCCTCGAGCTGCTCGGCGGTCTGGGTCTGATCCCCGGGGCGGATCGCTTCGATCATGGTCTGCTCCTTCGCAGTTCTCGGCGGTGGTGCCTTGAGGCCACGCTAGGCAGCAGACAGGCACGATTTCGGGCTCCGGCCAACAGAACTTCCCGCGAAGTTCTGCGAGGCTGAACATGACGTGTCACCATGTCTGACATGAGCACGCCGACGACGGCGGACCTCGACGACGAGGTCGGCGCCACGCCCCTGTCCATCGGACGACGCGTCCGCCACCTGCGCGTCGCGCAGGGCCTCACAGTCCGTGAGCTGGGCGAACACATCGGCAGGGCCGCCTCCCAGGTCTCGGTGATCGAGAACGGCCATCGGGAGCTGAGGGTGTCCGAGCTGCGCGCGCTGGCGGCGGTGCTCGGCACGACGATCGAGGACCTCCTCGATCCCTCGCCGCCCACCGCGCGCGACGCCCTCGAGATGGAGCTCGAGCGCGCGATGGAGGGGCCGCTGTTCGCGTCCCTCGGGCTGCCCAGGGTGGCGACGCGCAAGAGCCTGCCCGACGAGGCGATCGAGACGATCCTCGCCCTCCACCGCGAGCTGATCCGCCTGCATGAGCGTCGCGCCTCGACGCCGGAGGAGGCGCGACGGGCCAACACCGAGCTGCGCGCGAGGCAGCGCGAGCAGCACAACTACTACCCCGAGCTCGAGGCCAAGGCCACGACGCTGCTCGGCGCGATCGACCATCGCGGCGGGCCGCTGTCCGACTCCGCGGTCTCCGCGCTCGCCCAGCACCTGGGCTTCACGGTCCACTACGTCCACGACCTGCCGATCACCACGCGCTCGATCACCGACACCGCGCACGGGCGCGTGTACCTGCCGGTGCGCCACGAGGGCGGGCACCGCAGGGTCACCCTGCTTCAGGCCCTCGCGGGCCACGTCCTCGGCCACGAGGAGCCGCGCGACTACGAGGACATGCTGCTCCAGCGCGTCGAGGTGAACTACCTCGCGGGCGCGCTCATGATGCCCGAGGCCTCCGCGGCGCCGATGCTGAGGTCGGCCAAGGAGGCGCGCGACCTCGCGGTCGAGGACCTGCGCGACGCCTTCGCCGTCGGGTACGAGGCCGCGGCCCACCGGTTCACCAACCTCGCGACCGAGCATCTCGATCTGCCCGTGCACTTCCTCAAGGTGAGCGCCTCGGGAGTGCTGTCCAAGGCCTACGAGAACGACGAGGTGAGGTTCCCCCAGGACGCGCTCGGCCACGTCGAGGGGCAGAGGGTCTGCCGCCGCTGGAGCGCGCGCCAGGTCTTCGAGCGAGACGATCGCTACGGCATCTATCACCAGTACACCGACAAGCCCAACGGCACCTACTGGTGCACCTCCGCGGTGCAGACCGATGCCGCGGGCGACTTCTCGGTGTCGGTGGGAACGCAGTACGCGCACTCCAAGTGGTTCAGGGGCCGCGACACGACCACGCGGCGCTCGTCGACATGCCCCGACGCCGGCTGCTGCCACGAGCCGCGCGCGGAGCAGTCCGAGCGGTGGGAGGGCAGGGCGCGTCCCGCGGCGCGGCTGAACTCGTCCCTGCTTGCGGCGACTCCCCACGGATCCGCGACCGGGATCGACCAGGTCTCGGTGATCGAGTTCCTCGACCACCACGCCCCCTGACGGCCCTCCCCGCCCGCCGAAAAGGCCCGCCCCGGACAGCGCATCTGCGCCGGAAGCGCGCAATACCCCCAGGACCGCGTACCGTTGAGGCATGCCTACTGACTCCGGATCGGCCCCCGACGCGCCCGACACCATCTCCTTCGCCGATCTCGGACTCGAAGGTCCCGTCCTGGAGGCCGTGCGAGAGCTCGGCTACGAGACGCCCTCCCCCATCCAGGCCCGCACGATCCCGACCCTCCTCGAGGGCCGCGACGTGGTCGGCCTCGCGCAGACGGGAACGGGAAAGACCGCCGCCTTCGCGCTGCCGATCCTGGCCCGCCTCGACCGCGACCAGCGTCGCCCGCAGGCGCTCGTGCTCGCGCCGACCCGCGAGCTCGCGCTGCAGGTCTGCGAGGCCTTCGAGAGCTACGCGTCGAAGTCCGAGGGCGTGCGCCTGCTCCCCGTCTACGGCGGCCAGGCCTACGGCGTGCAGCTGTCCGCGCTGCGGCGCGGCGTCCACATCGTCGTCGGCACCCCGGGCCGCATCATGGACCACCTCGACCGCGGCACCCTCGACCTGTCCGAGCTCAAGTACGTGGTGCTCGACGAGGCCGACGAGATGCTCCGCATGGGCTTCGCCGAGGACGTCGAGACGATCCTGTCGGCGACGCCCGAGGACAAGCAGGTCGCGCTGTTCTCCGCGACCATGCCCAACCAGATCCGCCGCCTGTCGCAGAAGTACCTGCGCGATCCCGAGGAGGTGACGGTCAAGGGCAAGACGAGCACGTCCTCGACCATCACCCAGCGCTACATCGTCGTCTCCTACGCGCAGAAGACCGACGCGCTCAGCCGCATCCTCGAGGTGGAGAACTTCGAAGCGGTCATCGTCTTCACCCGCACCAAGAACGAGACCGAGCAGGTCGCCGAGAAGCTGCGCGCGCGCGGCTTCGCCGCCGCAGCGATCAACGGCGACGTGGTGCAGCAGCAGCGCGAGCGGCTTGTCCAGCAGCTCAAGGACGGCAACCTCGATGTCCTGGTGGCCACCGACGTCGCCGCGCGCGGCCTCGACGTCGAGCGCATCACGCACGTCATCAACTACGACATCCCGGTGGACACCGAGTCCTACGTCCACCGTGTCGGGCGCACCGGCCGCGCGGGTCGCACCGGCGACGCGATCAGCTTCGTCACGCCGCGCGAACGTCGTCTCCTCGGCGCGATCGAGAAGGCCACGCGTCAGCCGCTCACCCCGATGCAGCTGCCCAGCGTGGGCGACGTCAACGCGACGCGTCTGACCCGCTTCGACGACTCGATCACCGCCGCGCTGTCCGAGACGGAGCGCATCGACCGTTTCCGGGACATCATCGCGCACTACGTCGAGCACCACGACGTGCCGGAGACCGACGTCGCCGCCGCGCTCGCCGTGGTCGCTCAGGGAGACAAGCCGCTGCTCCTCGGGGACGAGGACGAGCTTCCCACGCAGTCGTTCTCCGAGCGCGGCAAGCAGTCGCGCGACCGCGAGGGCGGTCCTGGCGCTCCCGGGCGTCGAGACAACTCCGGCAGGATCACGTACCGGATCGAGGTGGGCCGCCGCCACAAGGTCGAGCCCCGCCAGATCGTCGGCGCGATCGCGAACGAGGGCGGCCTGGACCGCGGCGACTTCGGGGCGATCAAAGTCAACTCCACCTTCTCGCTCGTCGAGCTCCCCGAGAACCTGCCCCGGCACATCCTCGACAAGCTGTCCCACACCCGCATCTCGGGCCAGCTCATCGAGCTCAAGCCCGACAAGGGCACGCGTGCGTACCAGGCGCAGAAGAAGAAGTTCCACGACCGGAACTCGCGTGGCTCGAAGGACCACCGACCCTCGCAGGCACGTCACGACGGCAAGCCGCGCAAGCCCCGCCGCGGCGACTACTGACTCACCGCCGACGCGGCCTCGGCCGCTGACCCGCCGCGACCGCGACCGCGACCGCGACCGCGACCGCGACCGCGACCGCGACCGCGACCGCTAGGCGCGGCGTGCGGTCGCGGTGCGTGACCGCGGGCGGCTCCACCACAGCGAGAGCCCGACCGCGGCGGTGACCAGGGCGCCGGCGGCGCCCGCGAACCATGCGCCGACGTCCTGCTGCTCCTGCTGGACGGCGACGACCTCGTCGAGCCCGGTGAGCACGTCCGTCAGCTCGGAGGCGTCCTCAGCCGCGAAGTACTCGCCTCCGGTGAGATCGGCCACCTCCTGGAGGGTGTCCTCGTCGAGCGTGAGACTAGGACCGCCTCCGCCACCGCCCATGGCCATGCCGCCCGACTCCACCTGGGTCGAGTCGCACACGGCAGCCGACGCCTCGTCGGTGCCGAAGCCGATCGTGTAGACGCGGAGGCCCCGCTCGGCCGCTACCTCTGCGGCGGTGACGGGATCGACGCCGGACGAGTTGGAGCCGTCGGTGAGCACGACGATCGTCTCGGCGGCGTAGGACTCGTCGTCCGCGTCCGCATCGTCCGCTTCGACCTCGACGCCGGTCGAGGCGACGTCCGGGTCGATCTGCGCGATCGCGTCGATCGAGGTGAGGATCGACTGCCCGATCGCGGTGCCTCGCGAGGTGGTGAGCGCCTCGATCGCGGCGACCAGCTCGTCGCGATCGGTGGTCGGCTCGGACACGAGCGACGCGCTCGACGAGAAGGCGACGATGCCGACCGCGACCGACTCGTCCTGGGACTCGACGAACTCGACGGCGGCCTCCTGAGCCGCCTCGATCCTGTTGGGCTCGACGTCGGTCGAGCACATCGAGCTCGACACGTCGATCGCGAGCATGATGGTCGCCTCGCTCGTGGCGACGTCGACCGTCGTCTGGGGGCGCGCCACCGCGAGCGAGGCAGCGACGATCCCGAGCGCGAGCAGGGTCGCCGGAATCCAGCGCCGCGCGTGCGACTGGGTCGAGACCGCGGCGCGGACGGCGCGCACCGACGGGATCACGACCGCGTTGCGGCGGCGTCGCCGGCGCGTGAGCCACCAGACGGCGCCGAGCGCCGGCAGCAGCAGCGCGGCTGCCAGGGCGAGGGGCCAGGCGAAGGACATCAGAGCAGCCTCCCGGTGCGGACGATCATGAGGCCTCCGCCGGCGACGAGCAGGGCGAGCGCAATCCCCGCGAGGAAGGGCGTGAGCTCGATCTCCTCCTCCTGCGCGGTGACGCGCAGGTCGAGGCTTGAGGCGATGCCGTCGAGCTCGGACACGTCGGACAGCGCGTGATACGAACCGCCGGTGGTCGTCGCGATCTCGGTGAGCAGCTCCTCGTCCAGCGCCGTGGAGGTGGTGTAGCCGTCGACCTCGATCGTGGTGCCCTCGGTGGTGCCCACGCCCACGGTCTCGATGTGGACGCCGGCCTCGGCGGCGAGCTCGGCGGCCGCGATCGCGTCGGGGTCGCTGGTCTGCTCGCCGTCGGAGATCAGGACGATGGTGGCCGATCCCCAGTAGCCGAGATCGGACGCAGCATCGTCGGTATCGACCGCGTCGGTCTCGAAGGAGGCGGTCCCCGTCGAGGCCGTCTGCGCCTCGGATCCCTCGAGCGAGCCGGAGTCCTCCCCGATGCTCCCGTCCGCGGTCTCCCCGTCGAGCGTCACGGTCTCCCCCGTGATCGCGCTGAGGGCCGTCAGTATCGCCTGGCCGAGCGACGTCGAGCCTGACGAGGAGGCGCTCGCGATGGCCGCGATCGCCTCGGTGTGATCCTCGCTCGGCAGTTGCGTGCTGAGGGCGCCGCCCGAGAAGGCCACGACGCCCACGTCCACCGAGGTGGCCTGCGCCTCGACGAGGCTGGCCGCGGCCTCCTGCGCCGCTTCGAGCCGGCTCGGGGCGACGTCGTCCGCCGTCATGCTCGCGGAGGTGTCGATCGCGATCACGACCGTGCCCGCGGCGCGGGGGATCATGAGCACGGCCTGCGGGCGTGCGGTGGACACGAGGAGCAGCCCGACACCGGCGATCAGCAGCGCGGTCGGCACCTGCGAGACCCAGGCCTTCCGCGTCGGCATGCCCGCGCTCGCGAGGGCGGCCTTGCGTCGGCGCGCCACGAGCACGGCGCCCGCAACGAGTGCGGCGACGGCGACCGCAGCGACGAGGAGCATCCAGGGGGACAGGAACGTCACGCGCGCCTCCACGACGTGGAACGGACGATGCGGACCAGGACGTCGGCGAGCGCGTCCGCGGTCGATACGGTGTGCAGGTCCACGCGCGCGGCGCGCGCGGCCTCGGTCAGGAGAGAGTCCTCGCGCTCGACCTCCGCGGCGAACCGCGCGCGGAAGCCGGGATCGGCCACGTCGACGAGCACCTGCTCCCCCGTCTCGGAGTCCTCCATCACGACGGGCCCGAGCTCGGGAAGCTCACGCTCGAGGGGATCGACCACGCGGATCAGCGCGACCTCGTGCTTGCGAGCGAGCAGGGACAGGTCGCGTTCCCACCCCTCCTGGCCCACGAGGTCGGAGATGACGATCACGAGCCCGCGTCGCCGCGCGGTCGCCGCGGCCACGCGCAGCATCCCCCGCAGGTCGGTGGGCGTGCCGGGGGTGCCGGCGGGCGCAGAGTCCCGCAGCTCGCGCGTGAGCAGCAGCGACTGTCCGCGTCCCGTCCCGGGCTTGACCACTCGCAGCGAGTGGTCGTCGTAGAGCAGGGCGCCGACGCGATCTCCCGTCGATCCCAGCAGCCGGGTGAGCGCGACCGCGATCCCGGCCAGGGCATCGTCCTTGCCCTTGCCGGGCGCGCCGAAGCGCATCGAGGCCGAGCGATCCAGGACGAGCCACGCCGTGACCTCGCGGTCCTCGTCGTAGCGACGCACATGGGTCTCGTTCATCCGCGCGGTGACGGACCAGTCGATGCGGCGCGCCTCATCGCCGTCGGCGTAGGGGCGCACGTCGGCGACGTCCATGCCGCTGCCACGCGCGTGCGTGCGGTGGGAGCCCTGGAGGCGGCCGTCGACGCGCTGCAGCAGCTTCCATTCGAGGCCCGTGAGGAGCCGCTCGGGGACGTCGGTCGGCATGGTCAGCGTCCGGCCACCGCGGGGGTGGGCTGCGGGGCGGGCACCGCTGCGACGACGCGGGAGACGATCGTGTCGGCGGAGATGTCGTCCGCCATGGCCTCGTAGCTCAGGACGATGCGGTGACGCAGCACGTCGGGCGCGAGGTCGCGGATGTCCTGCGGGAGCACGTAGTCGCGGCCGTGGAGCAGCGCGAGCGCGCGGCCGGCGAGCGCGAGGTTGATCGATGCGCGGGGACTCGCGCCGTACGTGACGTACTTGTCGAGGTCGGGCAGGCCCGCGGAGCCGGGCTGGCGGGTCGCGTGCGACAGGCGCACCGCGTACTCCATGAGCGAGGGGTCGACGTAGACCCGCTCGGTCGCCGCCTGCAGCGCGAGCAGGCGCTCGGGGTCGAGCACCTGGTCGGGACCGGGGCCCTTCGCGACCGCGCGGTCGACAACCGCGAACTCCTCGGTCGGCGTGGGGTAGCCGACGACGACCTTCATCATGAAGCGGTCCATCTGCGCCTCGGGCAGCGGATAGGTGCCCTCGGACTCGATCGGGTTCTGCGTCGCCATCACGAGGAACGGGTTCGGCACCTTGTGGGTCTCTCGCCCGATCGTCACCTGGCGCTCCTGCATCACCTCGAGCAGCGCGCTCTGCACCTTGGCGGGCGCGCGGTTAATCTCGTCGGCGAGGAGCAGGTTGGCGAAGACCGGGCCGAGGCTCGTGACGAACTCGCCGGTGCCCTGGTGGAAGATCCGCGTGCCGACCAGGTCCGCGGGCACGAGGTCCGGCGTGAACTGGATGCGCTGGAACGTGCCGCCCGTCGCGGTCGCGAGTGAGTTGACCGTCAGGGTCTTCGCGAGGCCGGGCACGCCCTCGACGAGGACGTGGCCGCGCGCGAGCAGCGCGACGAGCAGTCGCTCGAGCAGGTGGTCCTGCCCGACGATCGTCTTCTTGACCTCGTAGAGCACCTGCTCCAGCTGGGCGGCGGGGGTCTCTTCCATGGTGGTCCTCTCGGGGTGGGTCGTGCGCGGGTCGTCAGTCATTGCTGGGGGCCTCCGTCACCCTCTCCCCCGTCGCCGGCCAGCGCGGCGCCGACGGGGACGGCGAGCCCGATGCCGGAGAAGCCCTCGTCACCGTCCGCGCTGAGCAGCGCGATGACGATGCCGACGACCTGACCGTCGGAGTTCACAAGCGGGCCGCCCGCGCTGCCAGGGTTCACCGCCGCGTCGAACTGGATGAGCCCGGTCACGGAGAGGTCGGTCGTATCGAGCGAGCGGTCTAGCCCCGAGACGACGCCTGAGGAGACCGACCATTCGAGCCCGAGGGGGGTGCCGATCGCGAGCACGTCGTCACCGATCGCGGCGGAGCCGCCGATCGTCGCGGGGATCAGCACCGAGGGAAGTGTGTCCGGCGTGAGGGTCGCGGTGTCGGTCTCCTCGTCGTAGTCGGAGACCGTCGCGGAGGCCGAGGTGCCGTCGTAGTAGGTCAGCGTGATGGACGTCGCGTCCTCGACGAGATGCAGCGCCGTGAGGATCGAGCCGTCCTCGTTCACGATGACTCCCGCGCCGGTCGCCGACTCGGTCTCGAGCACCACCACGGAGGGCGCGACGGACTCGTACAGCTCCTCGGTGGAAGCCTCGTCGGACGCCTCCTCCACCGTGGCGCTCGCCGAGGCGGACGGGACGGCGTCCGCGGAGGCGGAGGTGGCCGCCCAGCGCGCGGTGAAGGCCGAGACTGCGACGACGCCGATGACGGCCACCGCCGCGACGGCGGCCCGCAGCAGCGCTCGGGATCGAGGCGCACGGGCGTCGGAAGCGGGATCCATGCCCAGCACGCTAGAGGCCGGACCTGGGAGAATGCTCAGAGGCGGCTGCGGTCTTGCTGGCAGCGCCGCGCCGCCCGGCGCCTAGGCGGCCGCGCGCACCTCGCGGCCCTTGAGCGGCTTGCCGAAGAGCGGTGCGAGAAGGCACACGTCGCCCGCGCCGACCGCGACGAACACCACGCCGACGGCGGCGAGCGCCCAACCCGCACCTCCGAGGATCGCGCCGGTGCCGATGAGGGCCACGCCCACGATCGCTCGGGTCCATCGCCCCGCTGTCGAGCTCATGAAGGTCACCATGGTCCGTATCCTCTCCGGGGTCGCGCCTCTCGCGTCCTCACCACTCGAACATACCCCTGGGGGGATATGTCGCGCGACCTGCCGGGGGCGGCGCCCGGGCTGTGGGGCCTGGGTCCTGGAGCCGTCGCTCAGGCGTGGAGCGAGAAGGCCCCGTCGCCGAGCACCGGCTCCGTCGAGGCACCCAGCACCCACTCGAGCGCCCAGGGCCACGGGCCGTGTCCATCTGCAGGGTTCAGGTGACCGCCACCCGGGAGCTCATGCACCGTGGCGTCCCATCCGCGCGTGAGGTCGGCGAGGCTCTGGCTGCGATGGGGATCGGACTCGCGCCCCACCACGGTGACCGAGCCGGCCCCGGCGGCAGCGCCCGCCCCCATCACCGCATCGTCGCAGTGGAATGTCGCGACCGCGTCGACGAGCTCGTGCGGAGTGGGCGGTGCGACCAGGAGCACCCGCGTCGCCTTGAGCCGCTCCGGGACCTCCGCTCCGACGAGCCCCCACAGCACCGTGCCGAGTGAGTGGGCGACGACCACTCGCTCGCCGTCCCCGAGCATCTCGAGCTCCTGCAGCACCACATCGCGCCACGCGTCGAGGCGCGGCGCCGTGCACTGCGGCAGGAGGGGGTACTGCACCGGGACCTCGCGCTCGCGAAGCTGCTCCGCGAGGGGCCAGAGCCAGTGCGCGGGAGTCCGGGGGGCCATACCGTGAAGCAGGAGAACGCGTGTCTGGGACACCTGGGAGCCTTTCGTCGTCGGGGATCACGCACCCGACGGAGCCCGGCATCGTCGACGGGCGACGAGCGCGCCCGCTCTCCACGCTATACCCGGCGACAGCACCGTCCGTCCACGCGGACTGCGGTCCGGGTACCGCGCCGGCGGCGCCCCACTCCGCGGCGGCCGAGAGGAGAGCACGGCCGCCGCGGCGCGCGTCAGGCCTGGGCCTGGTCGATGTGGGACGGCACGGTCAGCGCGACCTTCCCGAGGGTGCCGCCGTCGGTCGCGGCGATGCTGACGCCCGTCATGTAGGCGGCGTCGTCGGAGGACAGGAAGAGCACGAGCCCCACCGTGTCGTCGAGGTTCGGCGCGCGGTCAAGCTTGAGCGGGATCTCGGTGGCGTTCTTGTCCCAGCCACCCGCGGCCTGCTCATGAGAGTCCTTCGAGCTCTCGCCGGTGATGAATCCCGTGGACATGCCATGCGCGGGGCACACCGCGTTGACGCGGATTCCAAGGCGACCGGCGGACAGCGCCGCCGCCTTCACGAAGCCGTTCACTCCGTGCTTGGCAGCCGTGTAGCCGGTCCAGCCCGGGTAGGCCGTGAGGCCCGCGGCCGAGCTGCAGATCACGACCGAGCCCTTCCCCGCGGGCTTCATGACCCGCACCGCGTGCTTGGTCGACAGGAACGCGCCCGTGAGGTTGACCGCGATGTTGCGGTTCCACGCCTCGAGGTCCATGTCCTCGAGCGGAACGAAGCCGAAGCCCGGCTCGGGGATGCCCGCGTTCGCGTACATCACGTCGAGCTTGCCGTACTCCTCGACCGTGCGGTCCACCATCGCGGCGACCGAGGGCTCGTCCGCGATGTCGACCGCGACGGCCATCGCCGTGCCGCCCGCCGCGACGACCTCGTCCGCGACGGCCTGCGCGCGCTCCTCGCCGATGTCGGCGACGACAACCTTCGCACCCTCCTTCGCGTACCTGAGCACGGCGGCGCGACCGAGGCCGGAGCCACCGCCCGTCACGATCACCACTGCGTCCTGAAACCTCATGTGAACCTCCAAGGGTCGATGCGGCCGCGGCGACGCGCCCGCCGAGCCGCGCACGCGGGGACATCGGCGTCCGCCGTCGGGGATGCCGGCTCACGCAGTACTTTACTTAACCGGGTTAAGTATCTGTACGGGACGGAGGTCCCGGCGACCTAGGAGCCCTGCGCGCCGCCCTCGTCCTGCGCGTACTCCTGCAGGCCCACGGCGAAGCGACCGAGCAGCGTCGCGAACTGCGACCGCTCGTGCACGCTCCAGCCCTCGAGGATCCTCCGCGTCATGCGATCGCCCTCCGCAGTCAGCAGATCCGCGCGCTCCCGACCCGCCGCGGTCAGAGCCGCGACCCTCGCCCGACCGTCGCCGGTGTCGGCCCTCTGCTCGACCAGCCCCCTGTCGCGAAGACGCGCGAGGGCCTTGGTCATGGCGGCCGCGGTGACCTCAACCTGCTCAGCAAGATCGCCCGCCCTCATGGGGCCGCGTGCGTCGAGCTCCCACATCACACGCGCCTCGGTGATGCCGACGCCGGCATCAGCGCGCCCGACGAACCTCTCGCGGAAGCTCGACGATAGGAACAGCGAGAGGTACTGCCGCTCGGCGACGGTGATCTTGTGCAGCAGCGCGTCATCGATCTCCTCGGACCCCATGGTCCGACCCTAGTGGCCACAACTCTGCGCGCCTTCTTCATCCGCGCTCAGGCTTCATTGAGACACGATCCCTAGCGTCTGACGGTATGCACCACAGCCCTCGTCGACCCCATCGCGTCCGCCGCTCCCTCATCGCCTCCTCGGCAGCCGTCGCGCTCGCCGCCGGCGGGGGCACCGTCTGGGCGCTCGATCGCTATGTCATCGACCACGTCGAGATCGCCAGCGCCTCCGAGTACGAGGCCGAGGTGCTCGGCACGGACGACGGTGCCGCGGACGCCGACGCGGCCGACACGACTTCCGACAGCGAGACCGCCACCGCCTCCGACTCGAGCGACGCGGACTCCCCCGAGGTCACGATCTCGACGTACACGTACGGCGACGGGGACTATGCCGCGACCTACTACGTCGCGGACGTCACCTTCAGCGACATCACGCAGCTCCAATCGGCGTTCGCGAACGACGAGTACGGGACCAACATCATCGACGATCCCTCCGAGATCGCGGAGGACGTCGGCGCCCTGTTCGCCATCAACGGCGACTACTACGGCTTCCGCGACACGGGAATCGAGATCCGCAACGGCGTCGCCTACCGCGATGAGGGGACGCGCACGGGAGCGGTGATCTACGAGGACGGCACCATGGAGGTCTACGACGAGACGGCCACGAGCGCGCAGGAGCTCCTGGACGATGGCGCCTGGCTGACGCTGTCCTTCGGCCCGGCGCTCGTCGACGACGGGGAGATCGCGTCGGACCTCGACACGTACGAGGTCGACACGAACTTCGGCAACCACTCGATCCAGGGGGACCAGCCCAGGACTGCGATCGGGATGATCTCGGCCAACCACTACGTGTTCGTCGTGGTCGACGGCCGCACCGACGACAGCGCCGGGGTCACGCTCGAGGAGCTCGCGGAGATCATGCAGGACCTCGGCGCCACCGAGGCGTACAACCTCGACGGCGGAGGCTCATCGACGATGGTCTACAACGGCGACGTCGTGAACTACCCTGGCGGCTCCGGCGAGGAGCGCGGCACCTCCGACATCCTCTGGTTCGGCTGACATGTGGGTCCTGATCCCGGCGTACGAGCCCGACGAGCGCCTCATCGATCTGGTCCGCGACCTCGCGCCGACCGCGCCCGTCCTGCTCGTGGACGACGGCTCCGGACCGTCCTACGGCGAGGTCTTCACCGTCGCGGAGGGCTTCGGCGCGACGGTGCTGCGCCACCGCGTCAACCGCGGGAAGGCCGCGGCCCTGCGCACGGGGCTCGCGTGGATTCGCGACCACTCTGCCAAGGTCGACGTCGTCTGCGCCGACGCCGACGGGCAGCATCGTCCCGCGGACATCATGAGGGTCGCGGCGGAGCTCACGCGCCGTCGTCGGGAGCACGAGCCGCCCGCGGTCGTGATGGGCGCGCGCGCCTTCGACGGCGAGGTGCCGTGGCGCTCGCGCTTGGGCAACCGGGCCACCAGCGCGCTCGTGGCCGCCGCCTCCGGCGCCGCGCTCGCCGACACGCAGACCGGGCTGCGGGCGTATCCCGCCGAGCTGATCCCGTGGGCGCTCGGCGTGAGGGGCGAGCGCTTCTCCTACGAGCTGCGCCTGCTGCTCGAGGCGGCCCGCGCGGGGATCCCCCTCGTCGAGGTCCCGATCGCGACCGTGTACCTGGACGACAACCGGTCGTCACACTTCCGGCCCGTCCGCGACTCGGCGCTCGTGCTGTGGCCGCTTGCGGCCTTCGCCGCCTCCTCGCTCGCCGCCTTCGCGCTCGACACCGCGGTCCTGCTCGCGGCCTCGGCCCTGGGCCTCGGCCTGGGAGCGGCGCTGGTGACGGCCCGTGCCTCGAGCGCCCTGCTGAACTTCGCCCTCAACCGCAGGGCCGTCTTCCGGGCCGACGGCCCTCCGCTGCCGCAGCTCGCTCGCTACCTCGCACTCGCGCTCGCGGTGCTCGGGGCGGGCTATGCGTCCCTCTGGCTGCTCACCTGGGCGGGCCTGCCGCTCCTCGTCGCGAAGGTGATCACGGACGGCGCGCTGTGGTTCGCGTCGTTCGGCCTCCAGCGCAGCTTCGTGTTCAGGCGGAGCGCTCGCGATGCACCGACCGCCGCCCACGCCCCGCATCGGCGAGGGCCCGCCGGGCCGCGGCGTGCGGCCGTCAGATCTCGGTGAGTCCGAACCCGTCGATCGGAACGCTCTCCCACTCGTCGAACGGGTCATCCGCCACCGCCGCGCGGGCGATCGGCGCGAGCGCCCCGAACGCCTCCTCCGAGTCGAAGATCGCAAGCCCGACGAGCCTCTCCGAGTGCGCGTCCTGGAGCGTGTGGATCGACACCAGGCCCTCGCGCCCCTTGATGGCGTCCTGGTAGCGGTGCATCGAGTCGATGAGCGCCTCGCGGTGCTCGGGCCTCGGGTGGTGAATCGACATGAGAGCGAACATGGGAACACCGTAGGACCTTGCGGGACCTTTGTCCCGGGGTGGCTACCCCCCTGGGCATAGCGTGGAGAGGTGGGCGTCACCGACGACGTTCCCCCGCGGGCCGCGCGCCCGCGCCGTCGCCGGGCGCCCCGTGGGACGGACGCATGAGGCAGGTCAGGATTCACGGACGCGGTGGTCAGGGAGTCGTCACCGCCGCGGAGATGCTCGCGCGGGCCGGGTTCCTCGCGGGCCACGAGGCGCAGGCGATCCCCTCGTTCGGCTCCGAGCGCACGGGCGCCCCCGTCGTCGCGTACTGCAGGTTCGCGGACTCCCCCTTGCGCACGCGCGAGCCCGTGCTCCACCCCGATGTGGTGCTGGTGCAGGACCCGACGCTGCTCGCGGCGGTCGAGCCCTTCGCCGGCCTGGGCGCTCACGGGCTCGTCATCGTCAACACCACGGCCGATGCGCCCACCGTGAGACGCGACGCGGGCGTTGAGGGCTCGCACGCCACCGTGATCACCATCCCCGCGATGTCGATCACCATGTCCCACCTCGGCAAGCCGAAGCCCGCGGCGGCGATGCTCGCTGCGTACGCCGCCGCCACCGGCGACATCACGCTCGACGCGATCGCGCAGGTCTTCCGCGACCGCTTCCCCGGCAAGGTCGGCGACGCGAACGCGCATGCGGCCGAGGAGGCGTACGCGTACGTGCGCGCCGAGGTCGCGGGCGACGGTGGAGGCGGCGGCCTCGCCGCCGCTGGGACGAGGGAGGCCTAACATGCGCGAGGTGCTCGAAGGCTCCCAGGCGGTCGCCCGCACGGTGGCGCGATGCCGACCCGGCGTCGTCTGCGCGTACCCCATCTCGCCCCAGACCCACATCGTCGAGGCCCTGTCGGTGATGGCCCGCACGGGCGAGCTCTCCGACTGCGAGTACGTCAACGTCGAGTCGGAGTTCTCGGCGATGTCGGTGTCGATCGGGTCGTCCGCCGCCGGATCGCGCACGTACACGGCCACGGCCTCCCAGGGCCTGCTGTACATGACCGAGGCGGTCTTCAACGCCGCGGGCATGGGGCTGCCGATCGTCATGACGGTCGCCAACCGTGCGATCGGCGCGCCCATCAACATCTGGAACGACCAGTCCGACGCACTCGCCCTGCGGGACTCGGGGTGGCTCCAGCTCTACGCGACCGACAACCAGGAGGCAGCCGACCTGCACGTCATCGCGTTCGCCGTCGCGGAGGAGCTCGGGATGCCCGCGATGGTCTGCATGGACGGCTTCGTGCTCACCCACGCGTCGGACGTCGTGGAGCTCGCCTCGGCCGAGGAGATCGACGCGTTCCTCCCCGCCTTCCGGCCTCAGCAGGTGCTCGATGTCGATCATCCGACGACCATCGGCACCATGGCGGGACCGGAGTCGTTCACGGAGACCAAGTACCTCCAGCATCTGCGCTTCCTCGACGCGACCGAGGTGATCGAGAGCTGGTCGCACCGCTTCCGCGACGCGTTCGGGCGCGAGGCGGGATGCCTGGTCTCCCGCTACGACCCGGACACACTCGAGCGCGACCATGCCGCGCCGCCCGCCGCCGCGGAGGACATCGCGCTCGTCGCGATGGGCTCGGTCGTCGGCACGCTGCAGGCCGCGCTCGCCCCCATGCGCGCCGAGGGCGAGCGGGTCCGCCTCGTGGGGATCCAGTCGTTCCGGCCGTTCCCCGAGCAGGCGCTGCGGGCGGCGCTGGGCGAGTGCCGCGACGTCATCGTGATAGACCGCGCGCTCGAGCTCGGAGCGGGCGGCGTCCTCACCGGCAACGTCGGCCGCGCCCTCGCCGGCACGCGCTCCCGCATCCGCTCCGTGATCGCGGGCCTCGGCGGCAGGCCGATCCTCGAGGCCTCGCTCCAGGACGTCGTGCGACGGGCCCGCGCGGGCGAGGTAGGGCGTCTCGAGTTCCTCGACCTGAAGGAGGGCGGCGTGCCCCTGCCTCCCGTCGGCGCGACGGAGGTGGCGCGATGACCACGGTGCACATCCCGTTCCTGCAGACCGGCACGCTCGCGGTCGGCGGGCGTCTGCTGGGCGAGGACGACAGGTCGCTTCAGTCGCAAGCCGACCGTCCGTCGTCCCTCACCAAGGGTCACCGCGCGTGCCAGGGGTGCGCCGAGGCCCTCGCGGCGCGCTGGGTCATGGACACCGCGGTGGAGGCCGCGGACGAGAAGCTCATCGTCGCCAACGCGACCGGCTGCCTCGAGGTGTTCTCGACCCTGTACCCCGAGAGCGCGTGGAAGCCGCCGTGGATCCACTCCCTGTTCGCGAACGCCGCCGCGGTCGCCACCGGCATCGCCGCATCGCTTCACTCCCAGGGCAGGGACGACGTCCGGGTGCTCGCCCAGGGCGGCGACGGCGGAACGGTCGACATCGGGCTCGCCGCGGTGTCCGGCATGTTCGAGCGCAACGACGACGTGCTCTACGTCTGCTACGACAACCAGGGCTACATGAACACGGGCGTGCAGCGCTCCTCGGCGACCCCCGCCTCGGCCCGCACCGCGACCACGCCTGCAGTCGGACGCCAGCCTGGCGCGCCCGTCGGGCAGGGCAAGTCGATGCCCAAGATCGCGATGGCGCACGAGATCCCCTATGTCGCGACCGCCACGGTGGCCGACCTCAGGGACCTCGAGACCAAGGTGCGGACCGCGATGTCGATCCACGGCGCGCGCTACCTGCACGTGCTCGTGCCCTGCCCGCTCGGATGGGGATCCTCATCCTCCGAGTCGATCAACCTCTCGCGTGCCGCAGTCCAGTCGGGCATCTTCCCCGTCCTCGAGGCGCGCGCGGGTGAGATCACGGACGTCCAGCGCATCCGTCAGCGCATGGATGTCGAGGCCTACCTCAGGCCGCAGGCCCGCTTCGCGCATCTGTTCAAGCCCGGCGGCGAGGACGCCCTCGAGCGCTGGCGTGCGCTGGCCGACGCGAACATCCGCCGCTACGACCTCATGGGAGAGCGCTCATGACCGGACACGATGCCCCTCCGACCCACGGCCTGGCGACTGGCCCCGCGACGTCGCTCGCGTATCACACGGGCACGTGGCGCACCGAGCGTCCCGTCTACGTCGAGCTCCAGCCGCCCTGCTCCCTGAACTGTCCTTCGGGCGAGGACATCCGCGGGTGGCTCGGCTCGACCCAGGAGGGCGACGCGGGCTTCGAGGCCGCGTGGCGACGCATCGTCGCGGCCAATCCCCTGCCCGCCGTCATGGGACGCATCTGCTACCACCCGTGCCAGGCGGCGTGCAATCGAGGCGACCTCGACGAGGAGGTCGGCATCAACGCGGTCGAGCGCTTCCTCGGCGACACCGCGCTCGCCAAGGGCTGGGCGCTTCCCGCGCCCGCGAAGG
The DNA here is from genome assembly GCF_002090115.1 of Demequina sp. NBRC 110054. Taxonomy (NCBI): domain Bacteria; kingdom Bacillati; phylum Actinomycetota; class Actinomycetes; order Micrococcales; family Demequinaceae; genus Demequina; species Demequina sp. NBRC 110054. The sequence goes on along the minus strand of NZ_BBRK01000005.1, from coordinate 176,747 downwards.
CCACCGGCAGGCGCGTGCTCGTGGTCGGCTCGGGCCCCGCGGGCCTCTCAGCCGCCTATCACCTGAGGCAGCAGGGCCACGAGGTGATCGTGCGGGAGGCGGCCGCCGAACCCGGCGGCATGATGCGCTACGGCATCCCCGCGTACCGGCTGCCGCGCGACGTGCTGGCCAAGGAGATCCGGCGCATCCAGGACACCGGCGTCGCGATCGAGTGCGACACACCGGTCACGGACCTCGACGCGGTCCAGGCCGAGTTCGACGCGGTCGTGCTCACCATGGGCGCGGGCGTCGCGCATCACGTCGACATCCCCGCGGGCGCGGCCTCGAAGATCGTCGACGCGATCGACGTGCTGCGCGACGTCGCTGCCGGCAAGCCTCCCCTCCTGGGCCGTCGCGTCGCGGTCTATGGCGGCGGCAACACCGCGATGGACGCGGCGCGCACCGCTCGCAGGCTCGGCGCGCAGGACGCCGTGGTCGTGTACCGCCGCACCAAGCAGCAGATGCCCGCCCACCCCACCGAGCTGGACGACGCGATCGGCGAGGGCGTGCGCGTGCAATGGCTGTCCACCATCTCGCAGGTCGAGGGCCCGACGATCACGATCGAGAAGATGGAGCTCGACGACGAGGGCCGTCCGCATGGCACCGGCGAGTTCGAGGAGCTCGACGCCGACACTGTCATGCTCGCGGTGGGACAGGACGCCGACCTCACGCTGCTCGACGGCGTCGACGACATCACCGTGGCCGACGGCGTGGTCCAGGTGGACTCGGGCACCCTCATGACCGGCAGGGAGGGCGTCTTCGCCGCAGGTGACGTCTCCCCCGGCTCCCGCACCGCGACCTTCGCGATCGGCCGGGGCGCCCGTGCGGCGAAGGCCGTCACCGCCTACCTCGAGAGCCGCCCGCTCCGGCCCGAGCCGCCGCAGCGCGAGGCCACGTACGACCGCCTCAACACCTGGTACTACTCGGACGCGCCGAAGCAGCACCGGTCCGAGCTCGAGGCGGCGCGCAGGGTGACGGGCTTCGAGGAGGTGCTGTCGGGGCTGGATGCCGAGCACGCGGTCTTCGAGGCGCGGCGCTGCATGTCGTGCGGGTCGTGCTTCGAGTGCGACAACTGCTTCGGCATGTGCCCCGACGACGCGATCAAGAAGCTTGGCCCTGGCCAGGGCTTCGCGATCGACTACGACTACTGCAAGGGCTGCGGCATCTGCGCCGCTGAGTGCCCCGCCGGCTCAATCGACATGATCCCTGAGGTGCGCTGAACCACCACTCGGGTCGCAAGGAGTCACCGCGGGATGAAGTGCGCCAGGATGGGCGTTGTCCCTCGAGGCGCGCGCGAGCGAGAACTCGCGACCCGCGCCGTCATCTTCCCTGAAGGAGCGGGCACGTGCCTGACATGGAACGCCGGCGCTGGGCCGGCCTGGTCTTCATCAGCGTCGCCGTCGCGCTGATCATCGTCGACTCCACGATCGTCAACGTGGCGGTGCCCTCGATCGTCGAGGACCTCGGCATCTCCTCCACGGAGGTGCAGTGGGTGCAGGAGGCCTACACGCTCGTGTTCGCGTCGCTGCTGCTGCTGTTCGGCGCGGCCGCCGACCGCGTGGGGCGACGCCGCATGCTCCTCACGGGCGTCGTGGTCTTCGCGCTGTCCTCCGTCGTCGCCGCGATCGCACCCACCGGCGGACTGCTGATCGGCGCCCGCTTCGTGCAGGGCGTCGGCGGCGCGATGATCCTGCCCACCACCCTGTCCCTTCTCAACGCGACCTTCCGGGGACGCGAGCGGGCCATCGCGTTCGCCGTGTGGGGATCCACGATCGGAGGCATGGCCGCCGTGGGCCCGCTGCTCGGGGGCTGGCTCACGACCGACTTCTCGTGGCGCTGGGCCTTCGGGATCAACATCCCTCTCGGCATCCTCATCGTCGTCGGCGTGCTCTGGAGCGTCCAGGAGTCGCGCGAGCACTCCACCCGTCGCCTCGACCTCACGGGCGCCGCGCTGTCGGTGCTGCTCTTCGGCTCGCTCGTGTTCGCGCTCATCGAGGGCCGCACCTACGGCTGGTGGACCGCCACCGAGGAGTTCACGGTCGGTGGTCTCACCTGGCCCTTCGCGATCTCCCCCATCCCCGTGGCCTTCGCCGTGGCGGCCATCGCGGGGGTCGCCTTCGTCACGTGGTCGGCCCGCCGGATGCGCGCGGGCGAGTCCGCGCTGCTGGATCTCGCGCTGCTCCGCATCCCCTCGTTCCGCAACGGCAACGTCGTCGCGCTCGTCGTGGCCCTCGGCGAGTTCGGGCTGATCCTGTCGCTGCCTCTGTGGCTGCAGTTCGTGCTCGGCTTCTCGGCATTCGACACCGGGCTCGTGCTGCTCGCGCTCGCGGGCGGGTCGTTCGTCGCGAGCGGGTTCGCGGGCGCGTTCGCCGGGCGCATCCGTCCCGTCGTGATCGTGCGGATGGGCCTTGCCGCGGAGATCATCGGCGTCACGTGGACCGCCCTCATCGTCGCGCCCGACGCGGCCTGGGGCTGGCTGGTCCCCGCGCTGTTCGTCTACGGCCTCGGTGTCGGCCTCGCCACCGCGCAGCTGACCGGCGTCATCCTGGCCGACGTGCCCGTCGAGCAGTCGGGCCAGGCCTCGGGCACGCAGTCGACGTCGCGTCAGGTCGGATCGGCGCTCGGCGTCGCGATCCTCGGCACGGTCCTGTTCACCTCGACGGGGGCCGTGCTCTCGCAGTCCCTGGACGATGCGGGGGTTCCCACGGAGGCCGCGGACGGGGTCGTCACCGCGGTCGTCGACTCGGCGGGCGCTGCGATCGCCTCGCTCGAGGCCGATGAGTCGACATCCTCCTACGGCGAGGCAGCCGCAGAGGCGTTCTCCGACGGCACCAGGTACGCGGCCTTCACCGCCGCCGGATTCCTCGTGGTCGGCCTCGCCGCCTCGTTCTCGCTCGGCGGCCGGCGGGAGGACGACGACGGCGATCCTGCGGACGAGTCCGAGCCGTCCGAGGACGCGCGCCGATGACCACGGAAGCGCCCGTGATCCGCGTGGTCGGCGTCGTGCTCCGGGACGAGTCGGGGCGCCTCCTGACCGTGCGCAAGCGCGGCACCTCTCGCTTCATGCTCGTCGGCGGCAAGCCCGAGCCCGGGGAGGCGCTCGAGACTGCCGCCCTGCGCGAGGCGTCGGAGGAGATCCATGCAACCCTCCGGACCGAGGACCTGCGGCTGCTCGGGCACTTCCGAGCTCCGGCCGCCAATGAGCCCGACCACATGATCGAGTCCACCGTCTTCACGCATCCGCTCGTGCCGCACGACGAGCCCGCCGCGGAGATCGAGGAGCTGCGCTGGCTCGATCCCCGCGATCCACTCCCCGACGATCTGGCTCCCCTGCTGGTCGGCTACGTCCTTCCTGCGCTCGCGGGCACGTAGGCGCAGACTGGAGGGAGAGCCCCGACGCAGCGGCTCGCTCTGAGGAGGCACGCCATGCGCTATCTGATCTCGGTCATCGACACGGCGACCGCGTCGGCCACCCCCGAGGAGATGGCGGCGATCGATCGCTTCAACGGGCGCCTCCAGGACGAGGGCTGGTGGGTGCTCGCCGCGGGACTCGCGGCGCCGTCACAGTCGCGCGTCATCGACGCGCGCGGCGCGTCGCCGCAGATCACGACAGGGCCGCTCACGCTCGAGCCCGAGTACCAGTCGGGGCTGTGGATCGTGTCCGTCCCGGACGATGCGACGGCCGAGTCCCTCGCCGTCGAGGCCTCGCGCGCGTGTCACCGCAGGGTCGAGCTGCGCGAGTTCCTGGGCGGCTGAGACTTCCCGCGGCACGCGGACACGCGCGGGACGACACCCCGATTACGCCCCCCAGTGCCATCTCCCTCGCCGCCCAGCGGGACGGTTGGGCCGGGAGTACGTTCGAGGTGAGCGCCGAGACGCGGCGCGTCCCCCGGCTACCGGGAGGGATGTCACGCACATGTCCACTCAAGGCAACGAAACCAGCAATGCGCCGTCCGAGGCAAGTCCGATGGGCTTCACGAACGACTACGACGACTTCGCGGCGCCCTGGTTCTCCATCCCCGAGGGAAGCATGCCGCCGGAGATGGCCTATCAGATCGTCCACGACGAGGCGATGCTCGACGGCAACGCGAGGCTGAACCTCGCGACGTTCGTCGGCACGTGGATGGACGCGCAGGCGAACCGCCTCTACGCCGAGACCTTCGACAAGAACATGATCGACAAGGACGAGTATCCGAAGATGGCGGAGATCGAGACCCGGTGCTGGCGCATCCTCGCAGACCTCTGGCACGCGCCGGAACCTGCGTCCTCCATCGGCACGTCGACTGTGGGCTCGTCGGAGGCGGCGATGCTCGCGGGACTCGCCCTGCTGCGCCGCTGGCGGCTTCGCCGACGCGCAGCCGATCAGCCCGCTGATCGGCCCAACCTCGTCATGAGCGCGGCCGTCCAGGTCTGCTGGGAGAAATTCTGCAACTACTGGGACATCGAGGCTCGCCTGGTGCCCGTGTCCGAGACACATCCCGCGCTCGACGGCGACGGGCTCGAGGACTATGTCGACGAGCGCACGATCGGTGTGGTCGCGATCATGGGAGTGACCTACACGGGCGTGTACGAGCCGGTGCAGCGCATCGCGGAAGCGCTCGACCGCATCGAGGCGGACACCGGACTCGATGTGCCGATACACGTCGACGGCGCGTCCGGCGCGATGGTCGCGCCCTTCGTGCAGCCCGACCTGGTCTGGGACTTCCAGGTCACCCGCGTGGTCTCGATCAACACCTCAGGCCACAAGTACGGGCTCGTGTACCCGGGGCTCGGCTGGGTCGTCTGGCGAACCGAGGAGCACCTTCCGGAGGACATGATCTTCCGCGTGAGCTACCTCGGCGGGGACATGCCCACCCTCGCGCTGAACTTCTCGCGTCCCGGCGCGCAGGTCCTGCTGCAGTACTACCTCTTCCTGCGCCTTGGCCGGGACGGCTATCGGGAGGTGCACAGTCATACCCGCGACGTCGCGCTGTACGTCTCCCGTGAGATCTCGCGGATGGGGCCTTTCGAGCTCGTGAGCGATGGGAGCGACATCCCGGTGTTCGCGTGGCGCCTCAAGGAGGACACCACGAGGAACTGGAACCTCTACCACCTCTCCGACAGGCTCCGGGGTCGGGGCTGGCAGGTGCCGGCGTACCCGCTGCCCGAAGGTCTCGAGCACATCACCGTGCAACGCATCGTGCTTCGCCGCGGACGTCGTGCCCTCGCCCGCGACTTCCTCGAGGACCTGCGCCAATGCGTCGACTACCTCGAGGGACTCGACGGGCCGATCCCCGTCGAGAGAGAAGGATCCGCTTTCCATCACTGAGCCCATGGGCGGCCCGGTGTCAGGTCGCCGCCACCTCAGCGGTCACGCCCGGTCGCACCAGAACCGCGGCGCCCAGGAAGCACAGGGCGCCGAGCAGCGTGCCGAGATTCGCCCAGAACAGGCTCACGAACGTGCCGGTGTCCGGGACCACATACGCACCGATGGCTGAGGCTCCGAACGCGACCGATCCGATCATGTTGAGCCAGGCCGCCTGAGGGGTGCGCGCCTGCAGGTGCCACAGCTCGTGCCTCCGCCGGGCGGCTGCAAGTGCGAACGCCCCGGAGACGAGGAAAGCGACCGAGCCCCACGCGTCCGAACGCCATCCGACCCCGGCGGCCTCCGGAGTGGCGATCGCCGCCCGCAACGCCGCGAAGGTGCTCACGTTGAACAGCACGGTGCCGACGGACTGCACCGCCGCGGCCCACCAGTCCCACACGTCGCCGGCGCTCGTACCTGCCCGAGGCACGCGTCGACCGCTCAGCAGGAGCTGGATCGCGCCTGCCGCGGTGAACAGCACCGAGCCGACGAAGAAGGTCCACGCAGTCCCGACTGCGCCGATTCCCTGCGCGAACCACGGCAGCGCACCCGCGACGAAGCACAGCGAGCCGAGCGCGAATCCCCACGCCTCGGCCCTGAGTCTGACGTATCTGCGCGGTGAGACGCGCTCGCGACCACCCATGCCTCCGAGCCTACGCACCGCCTGGCGCCCGGGCATCTGCGACGTGACCCGTCGAGCGAGGAGCGCGCGTCGGCGCTGGACGCGCGCGAGTCGTCAGGCGGACCACACTGCTGCGGCCCGCGCGTCAGCAGCGGTCGTAGACGTACTCGCGCGACTGCTGACCGACCAGGTCGCGATCTCGCAGGATCAACAGTCCCGGCCGCGGATCCGCCTCGCAGGCCGCGGCGAAACCGGCGTCGGCCTCGTCCCAGGCGTCCGTGTACTCGATCGCGAGCACCCTTCCGTCGTAGATGTCCAGATAGATCCCGCACTCGTCCCAGACAGCGCATTCCTCGGCGATCGCGAAGTCGAAGCCCACCTCGTCGCGCCCGACGGATCCCAGCTCCGCGGTGTTCTTCTGGGCCGCCGCGAGTCCCGCCGCGTGGGCGCGCTCGACGTAGGACGTCGCCAGCGCGACGGCCGACGCCTCGTCGATCGCGCTGAACCTGGTCCAGGTGTCGAGGTTGTCGATCTCGATCGCGTCGAAGCCCTTGGCCGCGCACTGATCGATCAGGGGTCCGATCCGCTCCAGGATCCCTTCTCGCTGCGCGGCCGTCGTCGGATCGAGCACGTACTCGTCCGGCCAGTCGGGATCGGGGACGGGGTCGCCGTCGTCGTCCGCGAGCAGCAGCTCGGGATGCGCGAGCCAGACGGCCGCGTCGTCCGGCTGGGTCTGGAAGCCGTTGACGTAGCAGACGCTGTAGGCGCCCTCGAGGGGCACGGAACCGACGTCCCGCACCACCACGTCCAAGGCCGTCTCGACGCCATCCACGAGCACCGTGTCGTAGGAGGCTCCCAGCTGATAGTCCGCGACGCCGGTCGTGGGGAGAGCGAGCACCGCGGACTCGCTCGCAGACGGCACCGCGGACCCGCTGGCCGACGACGCCGCCGAGCCGCTCGCTCGGCTCGCGGTGGGAGTGCCGGATGCGGCAGGACTCGACGCCCCTTGGTCGCATCCGGTCAACGCCACCGCGCACACCATCGCGCAGGCCAGCACGGCGAGGGCGCTGCGGATCATCGGCGCGTCAGGCCTCCCAATAGGAGCGCATCAGCGCGGTCGCCCACGCAGGCTGACGCACCTCTCCCCTGGGCCCGAACTCGGCCATGTAGGGCTTCACGTCGAGCACGGGCGTGCCGTCGATCGCGTCGAGCCCCGCCACGGTGAGCGTCAATCCCTCGACCGCGACGACGCGCGCGATCGTCGCGCCGATCCTGTTGGGGCGGTTCTTGCCGCGCTGGGCGAGGATGCCCACCCTGGGCCACTCGGGGTTGCCCCGCGGGCGCCGAGCCTCCCGCTCGATCCTCTCGACCGGCACCCTGTCGAGGTGGAAGAGCACCTCGACGTGGCTGAACTCCTCGAGACCGGCGAGTGCCTCGGGCCCCACCTGCTGCGGGTCTAAGGCGATCGAGGACGATTCGCTGTCCCAGTCGTCGCCCCCGGGCGCGGTCCTTGTGGACGTCACCCGTCCGATCGCCACCATCTCGATGCTCATGGACGCTGTGCTCCCCTCTCGCTTCGGCAGTAGCGGGCCGCCTTCACGGCGCGCCGGCTCCACGATGGAGCTCTCCGAGATCGATGGCCCATGCGTTCAGCGTCATGGGGACGCCGCGGTAGTCGTCGTCGAACGCGCCGCGATGAGTGAGACCGGCCTTCCGGCACACCGCGTTCGAGGCGGCGTTGGCGGTGTGCGGGCACGCCATGAGGACCCCTCGCCGCCCCTCGGCGTACGCCGACTCGAGGAGCAGACGCAGCGCGCTGGTCGCTGCGCCCCGACCTTGGAACGCGGGAAGAACCGCCCAGCCGGCCTCGAGGCACGGGGCGCCGTCCCACTCCGATTCCCACCACCCGACCGACCCCACCGGAGCATCGTCCGCCGTGGCACGGATGGTGAACATCCGGGGTTGCGTCGTGTCCCAGCCGCGGATGTACTGCTCGTGACGCCGTCGCACCCGGGCGGGCGTCTCAGGCCCGGCCAGGTGAACCGTCATCTCGGGAGCGTTCGCCCCCTGGAGGACCGGCAGGTCCGCATCGGTCCAGCGGCGCAGCCGCACGCGCACTAGGCCTGCTTCTCCTCGGCCGTGAGCAGGCCCGCCCAGCCCTCGAACTCGCCGCCGTAGCGGTGCGCGATGTCCTCGCACAGGTCGATCGTCTCGCGCAGGAAGTCGGGCACGAGCGGCTGCTTCCAGCCCCGCACGAACACCATCCATTCGGGAATGTCGTGGCTCGGCTCGACGAGCTCGCACATGATGCGCCTGGTCCGCAGCTCGTCCATGACGGCCTCCACCTTCACGCCGGACGTGAAGGAGACGAAGAACTCCGACTCGCGAGGCGCGGAGATGTCCGCGCCTCGCGCCTCGAACGCGTCCAGCTGCTCGGCGTCGTCGGCCCACAGGTCGTACGGGGCGACGCGCTTGCGACCGCCGAACACCTTGCTGAGGAAGCCCATGCGGACACCGTAGCGCCCCCGGGCCATCCCGTGGCGGGACCATGCGCTCACGCGGTGACGCGGTCAGACGACGCCGTCGTCGACCTCGACGCGGTCCCGGCCTTGCGACTTAGCGCGGTAAAGCGCGCCATCCGCCCTGACGAGCGACGCGTCCAGCGTGGCACCCGGTCCTGCCACGGCAAGGCCGTAGCTCACGGTCGGCGCGGGCGCGGGACCGTCCGAGCACAGCTCGGAGAAGCTCGCCGTGAGCCTCTCGCAGACGGCGGAGGCCTCTTCAGCGCTGACCGCCCGAAGCAGGAGCCCGAACTCCTCCCCGCCGAGCCGGCATGAGAGATCCCCGTCGCGGGTCAGTCCCCGGCAGGCTCGGCCGAACGCCCTGAGTGCACGGTCGCCCTCCGCATGACCGTAGGTGTCGTTGAGCGCCTTGAAGTGATCGAGGTCGGCAAGGACCAGGACCGACCGATGGCCCCGCCCGATGTCACTCACGATCGCAGCCTCGGCCCGCTCGCGGAACGGCTCGCGCAGCAGGAGCCCGGTGAGGTCATCCCTGGTCGCCCGCTCGTACCAGCGCCGCGACATCTCCACATGGCTCAGCTCGGTGATGGAACCGGTGATCACCACGAGAACCGCGAGAGACGCCAGCGCTGCCGCCGTCGGCCCCGCCCACGGGATCCGGAGCTCCGGCCGCAGCTCCGCCCCGACGATGAGACCCGCTCCCACGGCGCAGTACAGCGCAGACCCCGCGGCCGCCGCCAGCATCGATACCACCGCCGCCAGGGCCGCGCCGTCGCGGGGACGCCTGCGCCATCGCCTGGAAGCGAGCAGGCGCCACAGCTCACCCGAGGCCAGGCCCGCGTACGCGCCTATGCCCAGCACAACCGCGAGGGCCCCCGGCCGCGTCCCGACGCCAGGAATGCCGAGCATCGTCCATGCGAATATGGCCACCGGACCGACCGCCACCGCCAGCCGTGCTGTCCGGCGCCCGTCGATCGAGGCCGCGGCGGACCAGGCGAACGCCGCGCCAAGCACGCTTGCAGCGTTGCCGAGCGCGTCCGCGGGGCGTCCGACCGACGGCGCGAGCAGGGTCACGAGCGCCCCGACTCCGGCAGCGAGCAGCGCCGCGCTCCACCACCCGGCATACGGCGCGCGGGTGGGCCGGTACGTGCCGAGGTAGACGAGCAGGAACACGCACAGGCCCACGGCCGCCTGCGTGGCTCGCAGGGTGTCGAGGTCGAGAATGGGCACGCTAGACGCCTCCGCCCGAGTCGACCTCGACCCGGTCGCGGCCCCGGCTCTTCGCGAGGTAGAGCGCGGCATCCGCGCGGGCGAGCACCCCCGCCACCGGCTCGTGTCCGTGGGCGATCGTGACGCCATAGCTCGCGGTCGGAGCCCCGAGACGCACGGGCGATCCGAGCGCGTAGCGCTCGGAGACACGCCGCAGCACCTCGTGCGCACGGTCGAGATCCGTGGTCTCGAGGAGCATCGCGAACTCCTCACCCCCGAGCCTCCCGCAGATGCCCTGACCGACGAGGGACTCGCGCGCAGCGGCCCCGAACGCCCGCAGGGCCCTGTCCCCCGCCTCGTGGCCGAGCGCGTCGTTGATCTGCTTGAAGCGGTCCAGATCGGCGACCACGGCGATCGCGCCGTGGCCGCGGCGCGCGCGCCAGCCCTCGGCACGATCGAGGAACTCCGCGCGCGTGAGCAGGCCGGTGAGCGAGTCGTAGGCGGCGCGGCGCCGCACGTCGCGCGCCGACTCGTAGTGGCTGATGGACGTCACCCCGAACGTCGTCACGACGAGCATGAGGATCATCGCGAGCGTCGTCACGCCCGCGCCGAACCACGTGTCGAAGCGGGCGTCCTCCGGCCCCCACACCACGAAAGCGACGAGTCGGCCGACATACAGCGCCGCCATGCTGGTGCCGGCGACGAGCAGCGCGAGCAGAGAGCTGCCGACCACGTCCCAGCGCGCGGGCGACAGATGCCTGCGGCGCTCGCGCCATAGGCCCGCGACCTCGCGCGCGGCGAGGACGAAGCCTGCGAGCATCCCCGCGAGGAGTGCCTCACCGCCGGTCCACGCGTCGTGCAGAGGATCGTCGAGGTACGCGGCGAGCGCCACCACGGCGACGATGGCGGCGAGCACCCACCAGAGCGGCGCCCGTCCTCGCACGGCGCGTGCGGCGAACCAGACGCATCCGGCCCCGACCACGCTCAGCACATTGCCCACGGGATTGAACACCACTTGCAGCGCGGTCCCGTTGAACAGGTAGGCGACCGACGCAAGACCCGACAGCAGGAGAGATACAGACCACCAGGCGGCGTAGCGGGACCGCGTGCGGCGGTAGGTTCCGGCAAGGAAGACGAGGAGAACGAGCAACGCGACCACAGCGAGGAGAACCCTCATGGTCACGGTGTCGAGCATGCCCCACAGGGTACCTATCTCGAAGTTGCGAACGAGCGTCGAACCGGGTCGGGCCGGGTGAGATATTCGTCACCCCCGGAGGGCGCGCCACCGTCGCGGGAGTCTCACCGATGGAGGGCGCCCCCCAAGGAGGCGCGAAGGCGGGCCCCTCCGCCAGGGAGAGGCCCGTCGATGCGGCCTCATGGGCCGCGCGGGCGAGGACTAGCCGCTAAGCCGCCGCGGTCATGCCCTCGACCGCATGCTTGACGCGCTCGAGGCGGGCCTGAACCATCCGCTCCGGCCCTTTCCCCTCGAGGCGGTCCATCATCCGCTCGTACAGCGGCGGGTGATGCACCTGCACCTTGAGGGTCATCTGGGTGCCGCCGCCCTCGCGCTCGAACACGTGGACCAGGCTGTAGGGCGCGGTCACGTGTCCGGCGCCGTGGCGACGGAGCACATGCATGGTCGGCTGCATCGCGATCTCGATGCGCTTGTCAGGGACCACGTCGACGTACTCGAGCACGTCGTCCTCCTCGATCGGGCCCGACGCCATCTTGAGGCTGAAGGTCGTGCCGACTCCGTCGTTCTTGACGTCGGACTCAACCACGGCCTTCGGGTCGCCCGCGAATAGTCGCCTGGGGTCCAGGCAGTAGGTGTAGACGGCGTGAGGCATCGCGTCGATGTAGATGGACTCATCGACCCGGGTGATCACGTCAGTCATCATTCTCACCTCCTCCCGTGCTGACGAGGTGGAACTCCCACGCCTCCACGGTAGGTCGCGCCCCTGCGGGCAGCAATCGGGCACTCGCGTCCGCATGCGGAGCAGGGCCGATGCCGGGGCGGCCCGTCCCGAGACGCACGCCGCGGCCGCCGATGCGAGCCCGACCCGCCGCGTCAGACGACCGCGACGACCGCGCTGACGGTGAGCGATGTGGCGCTGTACGGGGTCTTCTCCGGCGCGTCCCACGCGGTCGAGCCTCCTCGACCGCGCCACGCGTTGAGGTTCGCTCCGATGGTGCCCTGAAGCACCCCTTCGACCCGGAGCTCACCGACGCCGGAGGCGTCGACCCCGGACATCTCCCACCGCACAGGGAACGATGCGGTCCCGCCGCCGTGCAGCGTGGCCTCGGCGGTCCCGGGCAGCTGCGCACGGATCCGCTCCGGCGTCACGCCGACAGGGACCTCGACCCGGCCCAGGTCCGCCTCGACCGGTGAGGCCGCATCGGCGGCCCGGAGCGCCTCGTGCTGATCGCGCGTGAGCCCAAGCACTCCGCCGTGCTTGGTCGACGCGCGCAGGCTGAACCGGTCGCTCTCAAGCGGGTTCCACGGACTGTCCGCATCGAGGTCGGTCGACACCATCGGTCGATAGCCGATGCTGGGGATCACGTCGACGTAGAGGTACCAGCGGTCCTCGCCATGCGCCTTGAACATCGTGGGGCCCTCGACGCCGTGTCCGGCGGCGTACTCGTCGCCGATGCGGGTCTGCACCTGACGCCACTGCGCCTCGGGCTCCCACCAGCGCTCCGCGTCGGTGACCTCCATGAACAGGCCGCGTGCGGTCGCGCCGTTGTCCTTCGTCACGCGGTAGGTGCGGCCATCGCGCTGGATCATGGTCGTGTCGATCGTGTCGTCACCCTGGTCGAGCAGGATGCCGCCGAACGTCCAGGTCGCCTGGGTGAAGTCCGTCGTCGTGCCCCACAGGATCACCTGGTGATCACCGACCGTCGACGTCCAGTAGACGACGAAGGCGCCCTGCCCCAGGCCATGGAAGTCGGGCACGAAGGTGGTCTCGGCGGCCCACATCATGCCCATCTCGGGAGCGCCCTCAGCCGGCGCGCCGGACGCATCGCGCGCGACGTCGATCTGCCGCAGCGGCGACCAGGTGATCAGGTCACGGGACTCCCAGACGTTCATGCGCGTCGAGTACCCGCGCGACCACCCGGCCCAGCCCGCATCGTCCCCGCCGAAGACCCTGAGGTCCGTCGCAAGGACGAAGTACGTGCCCGTCTGCGGGTTGTACGACAGGTGCGGGTCGCGCACGCCCGTGGTCGACAGATGCGAGGCGAGGATCGGCTCGCCGCCGTTGAGCGGCACCCACCGCTCGGGGTCGTCGCCCTCGGACAGGTCCAGATAGATCTTCTCGGCGTAGCCCTCGGCGTCCTCGAGGAAGTGCACCATGAGGTAGCCGTACGGCCCCTCGGATGCGAGTGGCGCGGAGGTCACTTGACGACCACGGTCACGGCGACGTCGCGCAGCTCGGGCAGCAGCTCCTCATCCGTCTCCATGTCCAGGACGGGCATGCCGTCGGACGCGAAGTGCACGCGGCGCACGAACATGTCGCGGCCGGTCAGGCCCTTGTGGTCGGTGCGCGCGTGGAACACGTACAGCAGGTTGCCGTCCTCGTCCTCGGACCACATGCCGTGGCCGGTGCCGAGCTGCATCTCGCCGTTGTAGGGCCCCGACTTCTGGATCGGGTAGCCGAGGCGGTTCCAGGACGCGGGGTCCGTGAGGTCGACGCCCTCGCCGGCCGGGGCGGTCGCGAGGCCGGTCGTGTAGGAGTCGCCGACGGTCGAGCCCGAGTACAGCAGGAACAGGCGCCCGTCGCGCACGAGCACGTTCGGCCCCTCCGCGATCTCGTTGTCCCACGAGTACACGGGCGCGAGGATGCGCACCGGGTCGGAGGTGAGGCGCGTCGGGTCCTTCGGGTCCATCGTCGCGATGAACACCGAGCCGAGCATCTGCCACGCGTAGTAGTGCGTGCCGGAGTCCTCGAAGTAGGTCATGTCGAGCGAGATGCCCTGGATCTTGTTGAGCTCGCTGCCGTCGGCGCACACCACATGCTGGGTGGCCGTCCAGTTCGCGGGAACGGTCGGGTCCAGGTGGTTCCCGGCGCCGTCCTTCTTCAGCTGGACGATGCTGGCTCGGCCCGACCACATGTCCGTCGGGTCGCCGTAGGACGGCATGAACAGGATGGAGAGGCTGCCGTCGATCATGTGGATCTCGGGCGCCCAGAAGCAGCCCGTCATGGGCTTGCCGTACGCGTCGAGCGAACCGTGGACCAGGAGGTCGACCTCGGTGACGCGGCCGGCCTCGAGCGCCTCGTCGGAGAGGTCCTCGATGCGCTCGGCCATGCGGATCGGCATGCCGACCGGCTCACCCGAGTTGCTCACCGGGTCCATGTGGAGGTCCTTGGTGGCGATCATCAGGAACCGCGGCTGGCCGTTGAAGTCGAACTTGTAGACCGAGGGGTCGGCGCGCTCGTCCGCGAAGGGCGTCGGGTACACGGCCTGCTTCACGCGGCCGGGGACGGTGTGCTCGCCGGGCGCGGAGGTGTCGAGCGCGGCGATGGCGGCGGCGTCCCACTCGATCGCGAGCGAGCCGGTGGACCCATCCGAGTAGTCGAGCTCGAGGCGAGACGGCAGGTCGGCGGCCGACACCGCGGCGCCGGCGGCGACCTCGACGATGGGCAGCGGCGTGGCGCCGACATTGCGGATCGGTCCGAAGCGGACCTCGAGGCCACGGGCCATCTCGGCGGTGACGGCGACCGTGGCGCCGGGTGAGTCGTCCCTGGGGCTCGTCACGAACCCACCCGGGGCCGCGGCGCCCACGGTCGAGGAGTCCGCGAGGTCGGCGACATCGGCGTGGAAGGCGACTCCTGCATCGTCCGTCCAGGAGACGACGTATACGCCGCGCGCGGCGTCGTAGACGGACGCGGGGGCCGACACCCCCGTGGTCACGCCGAGGTCGAGCAGACCGACCTCGGTGTAGCTCAGCAGATCGGGCGACGTGGCGACCAGCACGCTCGAGCGCTCGGTGCCATCCGCTCCCCCGCCCCGTGCGACGCGCGTCGCGACGATGCCGAAGCCGCCGTCGGCCAGGTGGAACAGGAAGGGGTCCTTGAGAGAGCGGATGACCTCGTCCGTGGTGCCCGAGGGGCCGGGCACCTCGGAGGTGAGCGCGAAGAACACGCCATAGTCGTCGTTGAGCGCCGCGAAGCCTGACTCGCCCTCGAGCGCGAGGTGGGCGCTGTACGCGACGTCCTCGTTGTTGGCCTCAGTCGCGGTGGTCGGGGTGCGGTGGTAGCTCGCGACGCGCCGCGCGGTCTCCGGCAGCACCGTCACGGGGAAGGTCCTGGTGATGGCCTCCGCGCCGTCGGCAGGGACGATGCTGGCGGACACCGTGGCACTCACGGCCGCCTCGGCTTCGGACACCACGGCACCGTCGACGAGCGAGATGCCCTCGCCGGCGACGGCCACCTCGGCGAGCGCGCTTCCCTCGGGCGCGCCGGGCAGCGCATCCCCGGAGGCGAGGGTCGGAGGAACGATCCACAGAGGGGCGAGGGCCTCGGGGGCGGCGGCGTTCGTGTCAGCCATGGAGTGCTCTCCTTCGAGTCGGCAGGTTCGAGTCTGAGGGGCCCGCGCGCTCAGCGCGAGTCGGGCCGGGTCCTCGGAGAATTTACAACGTTTACCCTCGCTCCACCAAGACGGCGTCGCGCATGCCACGATGAACGCATGACCACCACGCGACCGCACGTCATCGTCGACATGTCCCTGCATCCCCACGCCATGTCCGCGCTCACCGCCAGCGCGGATGTCGCACGGCTCCCCGGCTCCGGTCCGGAGCGGGCGGCGGCACTGGCCGCCGCGGACGGGATCCTCGCGTACGGCCCGCCTCCCGTCGAGGAGCTCGAGCACGCGGACCGGCTGCGGGCGTTCGCGGTGCACCTCGCGCCCGAGCCGTCCAAGTGGCACGCGGCGGAGCACGGGATCACCGTCCTCGAGTCGTCCCGCCTGTGGCGCACGGTCGCCGAGCACACCCTCGCTCTCCTGCTCGCGACCCAGCGCAGGGTGCCCGCGGCGGACGCCGCCATCCGTGACGGACGGTGGCCGGTCGAGGACCTCAAGGTCCCGTTCGCCGGCCGGGACCTCGCTGACTCGACGGTCGGCGTGCTCGGGGCCGGACGCATCGGCCTGCACCTGCTGCGGATGCTCGGGGCACTCGACGCCCGCACGCTCTTCACCGACGCGACGGCCATGCCCGACGTCGAGCACGCGACCGGGGCGCGTCAGGTGCCCCGCGACGAGCTGCTGGCATCGTCGGACGTCGTCGTGGTGCTGCTCCCCCTCGACGACTCGACGCGCGGATCCCTCGGCGCCGAAGAGCTCGCACTCCTCCGCCCCGGCGCGGTCCTGATCAACTCCGCGCGCGGTCCGATCGTCGACGAGGAAGCGATGCTCGAGGCGCTGCGCTCGGGAAGGCTCGCGGGAGCGGGACTCGATGTGCACGGAGACGAGCCCCTCCCCGCCGATCACCCGCTGCTTGCGCTCGACAACGTCGTCATCACCCCGCACCTCGGAGGCTCCACCCTCGAGTGCGACCTCGAGCTGGTCGAGGGCCTGCTCGAGGCCCTCGGGGCGCCGCGGGCCTGACGGCGCGGGAATGCGGCGCGGCCGCACGCTCGTTGACATGAGCGACGACGCGCCGAGGAAGCCGACGGGAGCAGTGTCATGAACGACGAAGCGCAGGGTGCGGAGGCGCTGCGCGCGCCCTTCGGCACCGAGGCCGAGCTTCGCGCCGTGCCATCCGCTTCCGGCGCCGCCCCGCTCGTGCTCGTGCTGGGAGCCACAGGCTACATCGGTGGTCGGCTCGTGCCGCGACTGCTCGCGGGCGGCTACCGCGTCCGCACCCTCTCGCGCTCGGCTGAGCGCATCGCCGCGCTGCCGTGGGCAGACGACGTCGAGGTGATCGAGGGAGATGCCTCCGACGCCGAGGCGATGGCCGAGGCGATGGAGGGCGTCGACGTCGTGTACCACCTGGTGCATTCGATGCATGCCGGGCGCGACTACGGCCGGCTCGACCGGGCGATCGCGATCAATGTCGCGCTCAAGGCGGCCGCCCACGACATCCGCCGCATCGTCTACCTCAGCGGACTGCACCCCGAGGGCGTCGAGCTCTCTCCGCATCTCGCGTCCCGGAAGGAGGTCGGCGACATCCTGCTCGCGTCGGCCACGCCTGCGATCGTGCTGCAGGCGGGCGTGGTCATCGGCTCCGGCTCGGCGTCCTTCGAGATGATCCGCCACCTGACCGAGGTGCTGCCGTACATGCCCGCGCCACGATGGGTCAGGAACACGATCCAGCCCATCTCGGTCCGCGACGTGCTCTACTACCTGCTCGCAGCGGCACGGCTCGAGGAGGACGTCAACCGCGAGCTCGACATCGGTGGGCCCGACGTCATGCGCTACTCGGAGATGATGAATGGCTACGCCGCGGTCGCGGGCCTGCCGCAGCGCGGCATCACGGCGCTGCCCGTGCTCACTCCGAGCCTCGCCTCGCACTGGGTGGGCCTCGTCACGCCGGTCCCGCGCCAGATCGCGCGCCCTCTCGTCGAGTCGCTGCTCCACTCGTGCGTCGTGAAGAACGACGACGTCAAGACGCTCATCCCCGACCCGCCTGGCGGGCTCACGTCCTATCCCGAGTCGGTGAGGCTCGCGCTCAGCCGCATCGAGATCGACGACGTCGAGACGAGCTGGCTCGATGGCCGCGTGACGGGCGCACCGAGCGACCCAATGCCGAGCGACCCGAACTGGGCGGGTCGGACCGTCTTCAAGGACGCGCGCTCGCGGCGCACCTCCGCCTCACCGGACGACGTCTGGCAGGTCATCTCGCAGGTCGGCGGCGCGACAGGGTGGTACTCCGCTTCCGTGCTGTGGGCGACACGCGGGCTCATGGACCGGATGATCGGCGGGGTCGGCCATCGACGCGGCCGTCGCACGCACGCGCAGCTCACGGTCGGCGACGCGATCGACGTGTGGCGCGTCGAGCACGTCGAGAGGGGCAGGCTCCTGCGTCTGCGCGCTGAGATGCGCGTGCCCGGTCACGCATGGCTCGAGCTCGGCGTCGATCCGGTCGAGGAGGGCGGCGCCGAGTATCACCAGCGCGCGGTGTTCTTCCCGCGCGGCCTCACGGGGCGCCTGTACTGGCTGACCATGCTTCCCTTCCACGGGCTGGTGTTCAGCGGCATGGTCAACCGCATCGTCGCCGAGGCCGAGGGTGAGGCGGATCAGTTGGCGACCGGCGAGAAGGTGTCGTAGAGCTCGATCAGCGCGCGCACGCGCTCGACCGCATCATCGTCGAGGCCTGCATCACCCGTGACCTCATGCAGCGCGTCCACCGCGATGTTGCCGTACTTGTGGCCCGCGTCCTCAGGCACCGCAGTGGACAGGATCAGGTCGATCACGCCCTGGAACGCGGTGACGGCGGGGATCCACACCATGTCCTCGCTCACGCTCTCGGAGCGCTGATCGCCCTCGAGCCACTCGGGGCTCGACCAGATGACGCTCGGGCCGATCCAGACGATCGGGTCGGTGCCGTGCTGGAGGTAGGCGACGCGGGTGTCGTCCCACTCGCCCGGCAGCTCAGCGAGCCCGCCCCACGAATCCGCCCAGCGCACGTGGATCCCGTCATCCAGGACGGGCAGGGTGACTGAGCTCCCCTCATCGCGAGAGGCCTGGGTCGCGCTCCAGATCGGGGTGAACGACGGGGTGCCCGCGAGCACCGCACCCTCGGTCGACTCGAGGATGTCGTCAAGATCGTCGTACGCGGCCTGGATGCCGAAGCTGCCGAGGCTCAGTCCGTAGACCACGAGCTGTGGGCGGTCTCCCTCGGGCAGGGCGCTCCACCACTCGGTCACGGCCTCGACCAGCGCGGTGGTTCCCTCCTGAGACTTGTCCGGCGTGAAGATCGCGGACACGGGGCTGCCGGTCGCGCCGTACTGCAGCGCGACCAGGGCGGTGTCGCCCGCGTGAAGATACTCGAAGCCGTCGATCGCGGCGGGATCGATCCAGCCCGAACCCGTGGTGCCGGCGATCAGCAGGACCTCTCGGTCCGCCGCGCCCGTGCGCTCGAGCTCCTGGACGGCGATCTGCGCCTGCTCCTCGTACGTGCCGGGCACGTCGACGCCGACGTAGACGCGGATCGGCTCCACCGCGTCGACACCGGTGACGAGCGAGATCTCGTCGGCCGTCGGTCCTCCGGACACGACCTTCGCCCCCGCGTATCCGACCTGGTCCCAGGGCACGAGGCTCTCCTCGCTTCCCGAGCGCAGCGCGCTGGTCGGCTGCGGGTACTCGGGGTCGTACTGGCGGTTCTTGTACACGGAGGCGAGGGTGAGCAGCCCCGAGACGAGCGAGAAGCCGATCGAGAACACCACGAGCATCGCGGCGATCGTCGCCGCGCCCGTGCCGACCCGGAAGAGCCGAGGACGCGATTCGCGGCCGGGCATGCGAGGCTCGATCAGCCTCCACAGGCGGCGGTACCCGCCCGCGACGCCGCGCCCGATCGCGAAGGCGAGCCAGGACCCGATCGCGAAGCCGACAGCGGCCCACATCCAGTGGAAGCCATCGGTGTCGGGCATGCCGACCGCCTCGCGCACCGAGTTCTGCCATCCGACGGCGAAGGGCATGAGCACGGCGGCGCCCACGATGCCGATCACTGCGACGATCCACACCTTGGCCTCTGCGGCCTGCGGCAGCCTGCCCCGAGACAGCCGGGCGACGCCCTTCCAGATCAGCACCCCGATGCCGTAGCCGACCGCGAAGCTGAGCCCCGAGACGAGGCCCTGACCCCAGGCGGGCCGCGGCAGCAGCGACGGCGTCAGCGACAACGCCACGTTAATCAGGCCGAACACCGCGCCGGCGACGTCGAGCGTCGCACCCACCTTGACCACCCGAACCATGAGGTCCCCCTTCTCCGCCTCCACAGTAGCGGCGCGGTCCCGGCTACGACATGCCTGGCACCACGGAGTGTCGCGGGCAATATCCACTCCCGGGAGCTCGCGTCGCATCGAGGGGCGTCGAGCGCTACGGTCGGACCATGGCGAGAGATGCGCATGGCGGTTCCGGGGTGAACGCGAATGAAGGATTTGCGATGTCCTTCGCACCTCGCGGGGAGATGACGACGTACGTCGACGGTGGCGCGGGAGCGGCCCTGCTGCTAGGGGCGCTCGCGATCGTCACCGCCGGCGTCGTCGTCACGATCGTCAGCGTCGTCGCCCTGCGATCGCGCCCGCGTCCGCCGCGCCATGCGTCTCCTGCCGCCGCGGCGCACCCGCTCGGGCACGAGGTGGATCCAGGCCTCTAGCGTTTGCTGACACGTCAAAGAAGGCTCAGGCTGGTGAGACGGCCGTCGCGCTGTCGCGGCGACGCCTCACCTGCCTGAGGGGACGCGAGATGGAACTCGCCCGACGCGCAAGATCAGCCCAGACGGAGATCTCGGCTGTGACCGACTTCCTCGCGCTCGTGGACGCCCAAGCGGGTACCCCCGGTGCGATCGACCTCACCTTCGGCAATCCGCACGAGATGCCCCTCGACGGGCTCGTGTCCGCGCTGCGCCATCAGGTCGAGCCACGGTCCGAGGCATGGTTCGCCTACAAGATGAATGAGGCGCCCGCGCGGGAGACGATCGCGCAGGGGCTCGCCCAAGAGCTGGACGCAGGCTTCGAGCCGGACGACGTCGCCATGACCCAAGGGGCGTTCGGAGCGATCTCGCTCGCGCTGCACCTCCTCGCCGACCCCGGCGACGAGGTCATCGTCCCCGTGCCTGGCTGGTTCTGCTACTCCCCCATGCTCAGGTCCGCGGCCCTCGCCCCGGTGCCCGTGGCACTCTCGGCCGACACCTGCGATCTTGACATCGAGGCGCTCGCGGCCGCCATCACACCCCGGACGCGCATCATCGTGGTGAACTCACCGGCCAATCCCACGGGACGCGTGTACGGGAGGGACCAGCTCGAGGCGCTCGCGGACCTGGCCGAGGAGGCGTCGGCGCGCATCGGCCGACGCATCTGGATCTTGAGCGACGAGCCGTACCGGCGCATCCGTTACGCGGGCGTGCCGTTCACGAGCCCCGCCACCGTGTATCCATGGACGCTTATCGACTACAGCTACGGCAAGATCCTTCTCGCACCCGGTCAACGGCTCGGCTACCTCGCGCTCTCACCGCTGATGCCACCGCAGACCAGGGCGGAGCTGTGCGACGCCTTCGCTCCGCTGCAACTCTCGATCGGCTGGGGTTTCCCCGACGCGTTGATGCAGTACGCGGTGCCCGAGCTCGAGACGATAGGCATCGACCTGGCCGCGCTCGAGCGGAAGAAAGACCTCGTCCACGGGGAACTCTCCGCCGCGGGATTCCATCTCGCACCCGCCGAAGGCACGTTCTACCTGTGGGGAGAGGCTCCGGGCGGCGACGGTAATGCCTTCTCGGCGCGCGTGGCAGAGAGACAAGTGCTCGTGATGCCGGGGCGGCTCTTCGAACGGCCCGGCCACTTCCGCATCAGCCTGACCGCCACCATGGAGTCGCTCGAACGGGCACTGCCCGCGCTACTCGCCGCTGCGTGAGGGACCTGTCGCCGAAGTGAGGAGGACACCATGGACGAGGTGAGTGACGCGGGCCATGTCGCCCGCTGGAATGGATCCCACTACGTCGTGTCGGCGCCCACCGGCATCGAACTCGGCTCGCTTGAGCTGACGGACCACGGGTGGCAGTGGGTGGAGTTCACGACCGAGTACGACCTCGGCGTCGACATCGCCGACCACGCGTTCGACAGCCCGCAGACGACCCTCCACGCGATGCTCGAATGGGGCGGCTGGCTGGTGTAGGCCCGCACGCGACTCCCCGGCGAGGCCACCTCGCCGCGGGGCGGACGGGGACGACGTAGTGTGAGCGCACCCGAACGATCGAATCGAGCGCGCCATGAACTCCACACTCACGTGCCTGCCTGGTGTGCGCGTCGGACACGCCACCCACCTCGATGCACTCACAGGGTGCACCGCTGTCCTGTTCGACAGGCCGACCACAGTCGCCTTCAGCGGCTTCGGCGGCGGCGTGGGCGGGTTCAACACCTCGGGACTCCGGTCCGGAAAGACGGACTACGGGCTCGACGCTCTCTTCGTGTCCGGCGGCAGCAGCACGGGGCTCATGGCGGGCGCCGCGATCATGGAGGCGATGCGCGAGGACGCCATCGGCTTCCGATCCGGCCCGGGCGGCTCAGTCGTGAACCCGTCGATCGCGGGTGCCGCCATCTACGACCTCGGGATGAGCCTCACTCCGTTTGCGCCCGAGTACGGTCGTGAGGCGTACCTCGCCGCCACCACCGCGCCCGTCGGATCAGGCAACGTGGGCGCGGGCACCGGCGCGTCGGTTGGCAAGTTCCTGTGGCTGGATGGCGGCGCAAGCCTCGGTGCGATGAAGGGCGGCGTCGGCTCGGCGCGCGTCGATCTTGGCGGGGGCATCGTCGTCGCGGCGATGTCCGTCGTCAACGCGATCGGCAACGTCGTCCTCCCCGACGGGGCGATTCTCGCCGGCAACCGTGCCGAGTCGGGAGGCTTCGCCGAGTACGAGGACACGGCCGACATCGTCACCCGTCAGCTCACCAACACGACCATCACCGTCGTGGGCACGAACGTCGATCTCGGGGGCAAGGAGCACTACGAGAGGCTGTCGGTCCTCGCCTCCCACGGGCAGATCCGCGCGATCAACCCCGTCCACACCTCCGGTGACGGGGACGCGGTGTTCGTGTTCAGCACCGCCGAGCTGCGCGATCCCCTCAACGCCAACGCGCAGTTCTTCAAGGAGGGCCCCACCGACATCCATCTCCAGGTGGACCTGCTCGGCCACGCCGCTGCGCGCGCCGTCCAGCAGAGCATCTACGACGCGTGCCGCGCTGCCGAGACGGTGCTTTTCGCCGATGCCTTCGGCGGTGCGATACCGGCGGTCGACCGGTAGCGCACTCCGGCCAAGGAGAGCCGGCCACCCGCGGCCTTGACGAGGTCCCCGCCGTCGAAGATCCCAGAGCCAGCGAGGAAGCCGCTGTAGGCGCCGGTCGGCTACCGAGGTTCCCGCCGGGGGCGCTCAGGGCGCGGCGGCACTTCCTTTGCGGCGACGATCGCGGCCACCGGGATCTGCTCGACTTCACGCACACCGTCGACCACCACAATCTCGTCGTCGACGCTGAGCAGCTCGCCGAGGGCGTCCGTCGCCTGTCCCGTGGGGATGAGGTAGCGCACCACCACGCGCGCGCCGGGTGCGGGAAGGCGGATTCGTCCCTGTCCACCGCTCTGCTTAGGCATGACTCCATCCTTCCAGAGCCACAAGGTTCGCCGGGCTCCTCGGCCACGTACTCCCTTGGCCGTCCACGGCTAGGCTTTCGTCGTGATTCTCGACGACCTGCGACGCTGGCCTGACGTCGAGGCCCCTGGCCTCGTCGCCGTCGACGCGGCCGATCGATTGATCCTGGACGAGTCCGCGGAGCTGCGCGTGTCCGCACAGCCCGGCGACATCGTGGTGATCAACGACGCCTACGGGGCGCTCACCCTTGGGGCTGCAGATGCCGGTGCGAGCGGGATCCGGACGCATATCGACGCGCTCACCGGCGAGCGGGCGCTGGAGGCCAACGCCTCTCGCGTGGGGCTCGCCGGCACCTTTCGCTCAGCGCCCCTCGACGCGGATCTGGTGACCGGAGCGCGAACAGTCCTGCTCCGCCTTCCGCGCTCCCTTGACGGTCTGCGCGACATCGCCGGCCTGATCGCCGCGCACGCCGACCCCAGCGTGGTCGTCGTCGCGGGCGGGCGTCTCAAGCACATGTCGGTGTCGATGAACGACGTGATTCGCGAGAGCTTCGAGCAGCTGGACATCAGCCATGCGCGTCAGAAGTCGCGGGTCCTCATCGCTCGTGCACCCAGGGACGGCCGTGACCCCGCTCCGGCCGCCGCGCGGATCGCGGGGCTTGAGGTGCGAGCGTTCGGCGGTGCCTTCGCGGGCGCGCGGCTCGATATCGGCACCCGCCTCCTGCTCGAGAGCCTTCCCGAGGTACCCGCCGGCGGCACTGCAAGCGATCCACTCATCGATCTGGCCTGCGGCACGGGGATCGTCGGTGCGTGGATGGCGACCCGCTATCCAGGCGCGCATGTGCACGCGAGCGATCAGTCGTCCGTCGCCGTCGCTTCTGCGCGGGCGACGATGCGCGCCAACCGCGTCGAGGACAGGGTCGCGGTAGTGCGAGACGACATGCTGTCCACGAGGCCCTCCGCCAGCGCCTCGTTCGTCGCGTTGAACCCACCGTTCCACTCGGCCGCGGCAGTGACCGACCTCATCGCGCCCCGCATGTTCGCGGATGTGGCCAGGGTTCTGCGTCCCGGAGGTCAGCTGTGGTGCGTGTGGAACTCCGGGCTCAAGTATCGGCCGCTGCTCGAGCGTGCGATCGGGCCGACCCAGCAAGTCGCGCGCAACTCCAAGTTCACGGTCACCGTCTCGACGCGTCGTTGAGGGCTGCGCGAACGGGGCCGCTCACCTCGCGCAAGCCGGAGCTCGGCACCTGTGCGTCCCCTCAACACCGCTACGCAGTTGCCCTTGATGACGGCCAGGATTCGCCACCCACCTCACGGGACTAGACGGGGCGGTGCGTGTCCCTACTCGTGCTCGGGCAGCCGCGGCGCCGATATTCCGGCGTCTCGACCGATGAGCGCCGCGCGCGTGACGGCGGCGGACCCGAATCGATCGCGCACGGCGTCGAGCGCGACATCGAGTTTGCCGTCGATGCGCGCACCATCGTTCCAGTCGATGGGGAGCTCGGGCTGCACTTCGCGTTCGCTGGTCAGGTGCGCGAGCGAGACGCCGATGAGCGTGATGCCCCGTTCGGAGATGATCGGATCCGCGGTGGCGAGAAGCCCCTGGGCGACGGCGAGGAGCACGTCGGTGCGATCGGTGGGTGTGGCGAGAGTGCGGGATCGAGTCGCCTTGGTGAAGTCGCCGAACCTGAGCCTCAGGGTCACGGTGCTGCACGAGGATCCGCGATCGCGCAAGCGCTTCGAGAGCTCGTCGATGAACTGGGTGAGAAAGGCCCTCAGCTCACTCGGCGAGTACGCGCGGTTGCCGAGCGCTCGCTGCGAGCCGATGGATTCGTGGCGTGTGGTTGCCTCAACAGGCCGCGGATCCCGAAGTCGAGCAAGCGCATGGAGGTGCACGCCTGCCGCTCTGCCGAGCCATCGCTCGGCCGTCGTGGCCTCAAGCGCAGCCAACTGTCCGACGGTTCGGATGCCGTTGCTATGCAGTTTCTTCGCGGTGACCGCGCCGACGCCCCAGAGCCGCTCGACTGGGAGCGGATGAAGAAACTCCTCCTCGCGGTCCGGCTCCACCACGAGGAGCCCGTCGGGCTTGCCGACCGCACTCGCTACTTTTGCGAGGAACTTGGTTCTCGCCACACCCACCGAGATCGGGAGCCCGACCTCGGCACGCACGCGTTCCCTGAGCCGCACGGCGATCTGCTCAGGAGTGCCGGCAAGGCGGCGCAGCCCTCCGACCTCGAGGAACGCCTCGTCGATCGAGACTCCCTCCACGTACGGCGTGGTGTCGTGGAAGATCGCGAACACTGCACGGCTCGCTTCGGAGTAGGCCTCCATGCGGGGCGGGACAACGATGGCCTCGGGACAGAGCGCACGGGCCCTCTGCACCCCCATCGCGGTGCGAACGCCCCGAGCTTTCGCTTCGTAGCTCGCGGCCACCACAACGCCGCCGCCCACGATCACAGGCATTCCCCGGAGTGCGGAATCGTCCCGCTGCTCGACCGAGGCGTAGAACGCGTCGAGGTCGGCATGCAGCACGGTCGCTTCGCCCCGCATGTCACACCTCCTGCCGCACCACGTTCCTCCAGGAATGGTCTCACCGGCGCCCGACATCGCAGCCAGACAGCAAAGAGGGCAACTCTCGATCTCTCGAAAGTGGCCCTCTGCCGGTTACTTCATTCGTCGGGCTGACAGGATTTGAACCTGCGACCCCTTGCAGCAACCGGTCTCTTTCCGGTCAATCACGGTTGTTCCCGGAACTCACGGATTCCCTCACGTTGTTCGGGAACCGGGCGGTTCGTCGTCCACGAGTGTATCCGGACGCTCACGGTTGTTCACGGTTGAATCTGATGACAATTTGATGAGCGAACACGCTGCCGCCACCGGCTGCCACATCGTCCCTCAGGGCTCTTCGTGGCGTGCCTGCGCCAGCGTCCAGGACCGCTCCCTGTCGACGTCGGCGTCGGTGCGCTCGATCATCAGGCCCCATCCGTCTGGCGCGTAGAAGTCCGCATCGAACGGGCGCAGGCCCATGCGCTCGCACGCCAGCGCGAGATGCTCATGGGTGAAGCGGTCTTGCTTGCTCCTCGCCGTCTCGTCCCACACCTCGCCTACCGGAAACTCGACACCTTCGCGCTGCACGCCGTCAGCACCCGAGAAAGGCGGGTCCTCCGCCCATCCGCCCTCCAACACCTTCACACCGACAACATGCGCGATGTGATCGCGCTCGCGAGCTCGCGGAGTCCACGGGTCGCACTTCTCGACCAGGCTGAACTCGCGATTCCCTGAGAACCCCTGACGCGTGCGGCGGTCATAGTTGTTGGGCGAGTCAGTCACCATCAACGCCCGCACCCCCCACCATCCCATCGCAACATGCGCACCCAGGTCAGTGCCAAGGTGGGCATTGGTGAACATCGCCGTCCACTCCGGATTCGCGGTCGGAAGAAACAACTTGCGATGCTCTTCCGCCTGCAACGGGAGCAGGTGTGCAAGGAGATCCGTGAGTTCCGCACCCTCGACGGGCTTCACCTTTCGGGGGCTTCCGAAACGCTTCACTGCGTTGTGCTGGGTGTGCTCGAGCATGACGTCGACGCACGTCTGCGGATCGGCTTGGAAGAACGCCACAGACCTCGTCACGGGTAGCCACCGGCCCTCGAGCAGTAGGTTCTTGATGTACGCGTCCCAGTCACGCACAGGCATGTCGACATCCTCGCACTAGTCGCACGTCGCACCTGCAATCTTGAGGATCACCTGAGTCGAGAAGTCGATGTCCGAGTCGTTGAGGAGAATGCGCAGACCATGCGACTGTCCACGCAATGAACGCGTGGGGTCTCCGCAGATCGGCTTGTCCCACTCCACGTAGTAACGCTTGCCGTCGAGCGTGTACTGCAGGTCGGGCCGATTGATCCCGACGACCTCCCCATTGGCATTGACCTGTGTCTGGTTCACACGCACATCCCGAACATCCGCGCCGTTGGCCTTCAGCTGACTTTGCTCTTCGAGCATGTCGTTGAGCTGCTGGTTCTGGACAGCATCTTTGCTGATCTTCTTCACCCCGCTCGTCCAAGCGCCACGATTGATGTTGTAGTTGGCGTCACGTGAATCGGCCTGAGTTTCGTTCCGCTCAGCATCTTTGTCCGACAGACGCTACTTAGGCGGCTGCGAGGTCAGCGTAGTACTCGGCTTCGACTTCTTCGGGGGTGCGCATGCCGAGTTCTCCGTGGAGGCGCTGGTGGTTCCACCACCAGACGTACTCGAGGGTGGCGAGCTCGACGTGCTCGACGGTCCTCCAGGGACCGCGCTGGCGGATCAGCTCGGTCTTGTAGAGGTTGTTGATCGCCTCGGCCAGAGCATTGTCATAGCTGTCGCCGACGGTTCCCGTCGACGGTTTCGCACCGAGCTCCACGACGCGGTCGGTGTAAACCATCGACTGATAGTTCGACCCGTGATCCGCGTGATGGATCAGGCCGTCGAGGTCGCCACCGGCATCCCACGCGGCCATGTCGAGCGCCTGCAGCGGCAGGATCTCAGCCTTGAGCGTCGATGCGACGTTCCAGCCCACGATCCTGCGTGAGAACACGTCGGTCACGAAAGCGACGTAAGCGAAGCCAGACCACGTCGCGACATACGTGATGTCAGCCACCCACAGCTGCCGAGGTCCTGGCGCGTGGAAGTTGCGCTTGACCAGGTCCTTCGGCATGACCGCCTTCGGATCGGACTTGGTCGTGAAGACCCGCTTGGACTTCTTCACCCCTCGCACGCCCGCCAGGCGCATGAGCCGCTCAGTCTGATCTCGCCCGATGTCCCAGCCCTGCCGGCGCATCAGCGCATGCATCTTCCGCCGCCCGTAGACGCCGTAGTTCTCCGCATGCAGGCGAGCGATCTCCGGCACCAGCAGGTCGTCACGCAGAGCGCGTGCCGATGGCGTGCGCGTCTTCGCGGCGCGATAGCCGCGAGAAGTGAGGAATCCCTGAACCGCCGGTTTGAGAACGCGACAGATGGGCTCGACCCCGAAACGATCCTTGTGCTCGTCGATGAAGCGGATCATCTCGGTCAGGGGCGGTCGAGCTCCTTGGCGAAAAACACGCTCGCAGCCTTGAGGATCTCGTTGGCCTTGCGAAGCTCGGCGTTCTCGCGCTTCAGGCGCTTGATCTCCGCGGCGGCCTCGCTGACGTTCGCGACCTTGCCGCCCGCGTTGGCCTCCATCTGGCGTTGCCACAGCCGCAGGGTCTCGGGGCACATCCCCAGCATCCCGGCCACGTGCCTCGTCGCCGAGGTCAGGTTCGGGTGATCCGGCAGCGCCTCCGCCAGCATCCGCAGCGCACGCTCACGCATCTCCGGCGTGTATCGAGTCATGGGTTCGATCAGACGGAACGAAACCCAGGCCGATTCAAACCCTGAAGAAATGGCTCACCGCCGCCGGCGACGCCGACACCCTCGCCGACCTCCAGGCCCAACTCGACCGCTTCAAGACCGGCTACAACACCCGCCCCCACCGCGCCCTGAACCGTGCCACACCCCAGGCGGCCTACGAAGCAATCCCCAAAGACGGGCCCACCCTAGAAATCCTCCACCGCCACTGGAGAGTCCGCCACGACATCGTCGACACCGCGGGCGTCATCACGCTGCGCTTCGCAGGCAAACTCCGCCACCTCGCCATCGGACGCGCCCACAAGCACCACCCGGTGCTGCTCCTCGTCGCCGGCCCCGACACCCTCGTCATCGACCCCAACAGCGGCGAGATCATCGCCGAACACACCATCGATCCCGACCGCGACTACCAGCCCAAGAAACAGAACAGCCCCTCCCGAAGGAGGGGCTGACTGTCAACGATGTCTTGAGACATCTGTAAACGATGTCCTGAGACATCACACGAGTCGGGCTGACAGGATTTGAACCTGCGACCCCTTGACCCCCAGTCAAGTGCGCTACCAAACTGCGCCACAGCCCGTGACAGCCTGATAATCGTACCGGATATCCGAGGGCTCGAAGTACACGACGCGCACCCCGCGCTCAGGCCTCCAGGGAGTCGACCACGATGCGGTCCCTCCCCTCCTCCTTCGCCCGGTACAGCGCGCCGTCGGCGCGCGCGAGCAGGGCATCGAAGGGCACGCCGGCCTCCGCGACGATCACGCCGAAGCTCATCGTGGGCGCCGTGATCGCCTCATCGCCGTACTCGCGCTCGACCGCCGCGGCGACCCGCTCGCACACGGACACGGCGACGTCGACGTGGGCGGCGCGCAGCAGCAGGCCGAACTCCTCGCCTCCGAGGCGGCCCGCGAGATCCTCCTCCCGCAGGAGGCCACGACAAGCCGCGCCGAAGGCACGCAGCGCGCGGTCGCCCTCGGCATGGCCGTGGGTGTCGTTGAGCCGCTTGAAGTGGTCGAAGTCGGCGACGATCAGCATGAGGCGTCGACCACGCCCTCCTTCGTGGACCAGCCGCTCCACGGCGAGCTCCGTGAAGGCTCCGCGCGTGAGCAGGCCGGTCAGCTCATCGCGAGTCGCCCGCTCGCGCCACTGCAGCGTGTTCTCGAGGTTGCTGAGCTCGGCGACGGAGTAGATGATCACGGCGAACCACATGATTACGCCGATGACCGCCGCCTCCGGACCGAGCCAGATGCGGTAGAGCGTCGATTCGGTGCCATCCGCGAGGTGGATGAGCACGCGCACCGCATAGAACGCCGCGAGCAGGGTTGAGGAGACGGCGACCGCGGTGACCGCGACGCGCGCCGTGTGCAGCGAGCCCACTCCGCGCCCGAGCGCACGCCCCTGGAGCAGCCGCCATAGGGTCCACGCCGTGAGCGTCATGAAGAACCCGGTCCCAAGGATCTGCGCGAAGCCGTCCTCGTAGACGATGCCGTCGTTCTGCTCGGCCAGCGTGAAGCCGCCGATCACGAGCGGTGCAGGGATCAGGTACCACCACGGCGTGCCCTTTCCGTGGAGCGAACGCGCGGCCCCCCAGGTGCATGATGCGCCGAGCACCCTCAGTGCACTGCCTCCCGCCGCCACGACAGAGCCACCGGGATCGCCGACGACGTGCAGGAACAGCCCAAGCCCCGCCGCGATCATGGCGCCGCTCCACCAGCCGGCGTAGGGCGCGCGGGATATCCGATACGTCCCGAGGTACATCAGCGCGAAGACGCTCACCCCGAGCAGCAGCTCGATGAGCCTGAGCGTCTCGATGTCGACCGGCATCTCCAGCATCTACTCCACCGCCGCCTCGCCGACCTCGAAGCGGTCCCTCCCCGCACGCTTGGCCTCGTAGAGCGCATCGTCCGCGCGCAGCATCGCGGTCTCGAGGTCCTCACCCGCAGCCACCGATGTGGCCCCGTAGCTCACGGTCGCGCGTCCGAGCCGCACCGGCGCTCCGTCCCCGTAGGTCTCCGAGATGCGAGCCGCGACCTTGCGCGCGGAGTCCATCTGGTCGGTGTCCAGGAGGATCGCGAACTCCTCGCCGCCGATCCGCCCCGCGATGCCGATGCCCTCCACGGCCTGGCGGCACACGGCGCCGAAGGCGAGCAACGCGCGGTCCCCCGCGGCGTGCCCGAGCGCGTCGTTGAGCTCCTTGAAGTGGTCGAGGTCGGCGACGATCAGGATCCTCGAGCCCGACCTCCGCACGCGACGCTGCTCTGCGCGCGCGAGGAACTCCGAGCGCGTGAGGAGGCCCGTGAGGTAGTCGTACGACGCCTTGAAGCGCAGCTCGCGCGTCAGCTCGTACGTCGCGAGCTCGCTCATCCCGAACGTCGCGATCAGCAGGATGATCGCGAGGATCACTGAGGTGGTGAACGTCCCGAACCACTCCTCGAGTCGCGGATCGTCCGGGCCCAGGGCGAGGTAGCCGATCAACCGGGCGGTGTACCAGGCACCGAACACGACCGAAGCCGCGTACAGCGACAGCAGCGCGACCCTCGAGCCGTCGTGCGAATCCGGGACCCCGGTGTGCGGACGCTCCTTCAGCAGGAGCCACACCTCTCGCGCCGCGAGCACGAGGCACGCGAGCATCGCCGCGATGAGCACGCCCGCGCCCGCCCACTCGTCCGCGGCCGGGTTCCCGAGGATGGTTGCGATCGCCACGGCGGCCATCAGCCCGCCGAGCACGGGCCACGCCGGACGCTGACCGCGGATGGCACGCGTGGCGAACCAGACGAATCCGGTGCCGCCGACCGCGAGCACGTTGCCCACCGGGTTGAGGATGCCCTGGAGCTCGGTGCCGTTGAACGAGTACGCGGCGGTGCTCGCGCCTGTGCCGACGAGGCCCAGGCACCACCACAGCGCGTAGCGTGCACGCGTCGGCCGATACGTGCCCAGGTAGAACAGCACCAGTGCCACGAGAGCGACGAGCGCCAGCACGATGCGGGCGGTCAACGGATCGACCATGGGTCACAGCGTAGCGACACCGAGCGACAGCGCACAGGAGAGTTGCGGTCCGTTCCAGCGACGATGGACCACAATGGGGGCACAGGACCCGAGTCGAGGAGCGCCCCCATGTCATCCCCCCTGTCCGCCACGTTCACGATGGGCCTGCCGTCATGGCTGGTCGACGAGCTCGACTCCCTCCCCCGCGTGGTCGAGGGAGGGGAGGCTCAGATGGCGCTCGTCAACCGGCTCGCGGACCGCAACTGGCGCGAGGGCAACGGCGGCCCGTTCGCCGCGATCGTGGTCGACCACGGCACGGGCGAGCTGATCTCGGTGGGAGTCAACGTGGTCCTCGCGACCGGAAAGTCGAGCGGTCACGCCGAGGTGATGGCCCTCGGCCTCGCGCAGGAGCGCCTCGGCACGTGGGACCTGGGCGCCGAGCGGGATCTCGCTCTCGTCGTCAACTGGCGCCCGTGCGTCCAGTGCTACGGGGCGACTATGTGGTCGGGTGTCCGCCACCTCGTCGTCGCCGGCGACGGTCCCGAGCTCGAGCAGCTCACGGGCTTCGACGAGGGGCCCATGGTCGCGGACTGGGCGGCACAGTTCGAGGCCAGGGGGATCGCGGTCACGCAGGACGTCGGCAGGGACGATGCGCTCGCGGTCTACCGCTCGTACGGCGCCTCGGCCTCGACGGTCTACAACGCGCGCGGCGCCGGTCGCATCGACAAGGACTGAGCGCTACAGCTAGGCGGCGACGTCCTCGCGCGGCACGTCGATCTTGACCATGAGCAGCGCGACGAAGCCGACGAGGACCACGGACATGATGCCGACGACACCCGAGATCGTCGCGCCCGTGGCGGCGATCGCGATGGTCCACATGAGCGGCGCCATCCACGACGCGGCGCGGCCGGTCGTCGCATAGAGGCCGAACATCTCGCCCTCCTTGTCCTTGGGCGCGACCCTGGCCAGCAGGGAGCGCGACGCGGACTGGGTCGGACCGACGAAGAGGCACAGCACGAGGCCGGCGATCCAGAACACGGTCTTGCCCTGATCGTGCAGCGCGACCACGGCGGTCGCAGCGACGATCATGCCGCCGAGCGACCACAGGATGAGCGTGCGCGGACCGATCCAGTCGTCGATGGTGCCCGAGATCATCGTGGCGATGCCCGCGACCAGGTTTGCCGCGATGCCGAAGATCATCACCTCGGTCGCGTCGAACTTGAAGGCCACGGACGCGATCACGGCGCCGTACGCGAACACCCCGGCGAGGCCGTCGCGGTAGATCGCGCTCGCGATCAGGAACCACACGGTCGAGCGATCCGACCGCCACAGCCGGACGACGTCGCGCCACAGTCGCCCGTACGACGCGAAGAAGCTGACCGGCTCGCGCCCGGTCGCTGCGGGCTCGGGCACGAAGGCGAAGACCGGCCAGGCGAAGGCGACGGTCCAGATCGCGGCACCCACCGCGATCAGGCGGTAGGCCATGCCGTTCGACGTGTCCATCCCCCACCAGTCGGCGCTGTCGGCCACGACCACGAGGACGAGCGCGACGATGCCACCGATGTAGCCCATGCCCCAGCCGAGCCCCGACACCTTGCCGACGTTCCTGGGCGTCGTGACCTGGGTGATCAGCGCGTTGTACTGCGCGCCGCCGAGCTCGTTGGCCACGAGGCCGATCGCGATCAGCCCGACGCCGAGCACGAAATACGAGGGCGCGGCCTCGACGAAGTACAGCGCCGCGGTCACGATCGTGAGCACACCGGTCGAGACGGCGAGCCAGCGCTTGCGCTTGCCCGCCGTGTCGGCCTGCTGCCCGAGCACGGGGGCGACCAGGGCGACGAGGATGCCCGCGACCGTGCCGGCGAGACCCACTCCGCTCGCGAGCCCGGCGAGCGCGAGGTCGTACTCCGGGTCGTTCTCCCCCAGCGCGGCGATCGCGGGATCGATGAACGCCTCGGAGGTCAGGTAGAGCGCCGTGAAGACGAACGTGACGATCACCGAGTTGAACGGCTGCGTCGCCCAATCCCACAGCGCCCACGCGAACACCCGTCCCTTGCCGGGCGCGGGCGGCTCGGCGATGGCTGCGTCGCCGTCGTGGTCCATGGCGACAGCGTATGCGGGCGATCCCTCATCAGTCATGGGCCAAGAATGTCGCAACTTGGTAAACGGAAGGTGAAGACACGTCGCCGAACCCCAGGTGCGACGTACGATGCGCGGGTGAGCGCCCGCAGCCAGTCGACCCAGATCGCGTGGCGGGACGACGTCCTCCCGGGCTTCTCGCGCTCCTCGCTGGGCCCCGCGACGCTGGTCCGCTTCGACTCGCGCCCCGAGTCACCTCGCGGCGTCGTCCTCATGGTGCACGGGTACAACGACTACTTCTTCCAGGACCACGTCGCGCGGGCTCTCGTCGCCGCGGGATACGTCTTCTACGCGCTCGACGCACGGCGCGCGGGCCGCTCGCTCGCCCCCGAGGACGTGCCCCACTTCATGGCTGACGTCGCCGAGCAGGGCGAGGACATCGCGGCCGCAGCGGACGCCGTCGCCGCGCTCGAGCCCGGTCTGCCTCTCGCGCTCCACACGCACTCGACCGGATCCCTCACCGCGCTGATCCGCCTGCACGATCACGGAACCGGCCCGGTGGACGCGCTGGTGCTCGACGCGCCCTACCTGGGCTCGGTGCCGTCGTGGCGGCTCAAAGTGGGTGGCGCGACGCTTCCCGTCCTCGCCCGCCGCAGGCCGCTCGCGGTCGTGTCACGCGGCCCCTCCTGGTACGCCACGCATCAGTTGGAGGCCAACGGAGGCCGCTGGAACTTCGACCCGCGTTGGAAGCGCCCCGAGGGCCTCCCCGCCCGCGCCGCATGGCTCCACGCGGTCGTGCGCGCGCAGGCCCGCGTGGCCAGGGGGCTGGAGTTGGAGCTGCCGATCCTCGTGGCTCGCGCCGCCGAGGGCGGTCCCGACTCCCCCGACAACCCCCTGCTCGATGCGCAGGACACCGTGGTCGACCTCGAGGCCATCGCACGCATCGGGCCCCGCCTCGGCGCGAATGTCGAGGAGCTTGTCGTCCCCGACGGCGTCCACGACCTCACCCTCTCGGACGATGCGCCGCGCGCCTTCTACCTCGACCATCTGGTCGAGTGGCTGGGCCGGGTTCTTCACGAGGCCGGGGAGACCGATGGCTGAGAGCAGCTCGCAACCACGTCACCCCTACCTGGGCGAGCCGGGATCGGTCATCGCGCTCGCCCACCGGGGCTTCTCCCGCGAGGGCCTCGAGAACTCGATGCGCGCCTTCCAGGCAGCGGTCGACCTGGGATTCCGGTACGTCGAGACGGACGCGCACGGCACCTCCGACGGCGTCGCGATCGCCCTGCACGACTCCTCGCTCGACAGGACGACGGACCGCGCGGGCGAGGTCTCCGCGCTCCCCGCCTCCGAGGTCCTGGGCGCGCGGATCGGCGGCGTCGAGCCCGTGCCGCTGCTCGAGGACGTCCTGGGCACGTGGCCCGAGCTCCACGTCAACATCGACGTGAAGGCGGTCTCCGGCATCGTCCCTGTCGCCGAGGCGATCGAGCGCACCAAGGCGCACGACCGGGTGTGCGTCGCCTCGTTCTCGTCGAGGCGACGCCTCGACACGGTTCAGCGGCTCAGCCGTCCCGTCGCGACATCGGCGGGCACGTCGGAGGCCGCGCCGTTCTTCGCGCTCGGCGGCAGCGGCCGAGGCGTCGGGCCCGCGCTGCGGCGCGTGCATCTGCTGCAGATCCCGGCCGCCCTCCGCGGGATCACGCTGCTGACGCGCCGGCACGTCGAGGCCGCGCACCGCGCCGACCGCCAGGTGCACGTCTGGACCGTCAACGAGACCGCGCAGATGACCCGCCTGCTCGACTGGGGCGTCGACGGCCTCGTCACCGACCGCGCCGACCTGCTCAAGGACGTGCTGATCGCGCGCGGTGCCTGGGCCTGAAGGTCCTGACCCGCTGGGCCCACGTGCACGCCCGCATCCACGAGGCGTGCCTCCCCAGCATCGTCCGTTCCCGCCGTCCGTCTGCCATGCGACGATGACCGCATGGGAGACGGACGAGCACCGAACAAGACCCAGCCGACCGATCGGCCGGTCGACGACTTCGTCGCGGCCGTCGAGCCGGCGCGCCGACGGGAGGAGGCCGAGCGCATCGTCGCCCTGCTGACCGACGCCACGGGCGAGCAGCCCGTGATGTGGGGGCCGAGCATCATCGGCTGGGGCACGTACACGTATCACTACGCCTCGGGGCGCTCGGGCGAGTGGATGAAGGTCGGGTTCTCGCCACGCAAGGCACAGCTGACGTTCTACGGCCTTCAGGACTCGGAGGAGCAGGCGGAGCTGCTCGAGTCGCTCGGCACGCACACCACCGGCGTGGGGTGTCTCTACGTCAAGAGACTCAAGCAGGTGAGCGAGGAGACGCTCGCCGAGCTTGCCCGGCTCGGGATCGCGCGGGGCGACTACACGGCCTGACGGGTCGCGCTGCCGCCCGGCCCTGGCGGCAGCCGGGCCCAGACTCGCGCGGCACGACGTCAGCGCTGCTTCTTGCGCTTCTCCCTCACGCGCACCGAGATCTGGATCGGCGTGCCCTCGAAGCCGAAGGTCTCGCGCAGGCGGCGCTCGATGAAGCGGCGGTACGTCGGCTCCAGGAACCCGGAAGCGAACAGCACGAAGCGCGGCGGGCGCGTGGATGCCTGAGTGCCGAACAGGATCTTGGGCTGCTTGCCTCCGCGCACCGGGTGCGGGTGCTCCGCGACCAGCTCGCCGAGGAACGAGTTGAGCTTGCCCGTCGAGATGCGCTGATCCCAGCTCGACAGCGCGAGGTCCACCGCGGGCATGAGGCGGTTGGTGTGCCAACCCGTGAGCGCCGAAAGGTTCACGCGCGGGGCCCACGTGAGCTGCACGAGATCCTTCTCGATCGAGCGCTCGAGCAGGAACCGCTCGTCCTCGCCCACGAGGTCCCACTTGTTGAACACGAGCACGAGCGACCGGCCCGCGTCGACCACCTGGGACAGCACACGGGTGTCCTGCTCGGACAGCGGGACCGAGGCGTCCATGAGCACGAGCGCGATCTCCGCGCGCTCGATCGCGGTCTGCGTGCGCAGCGACGCGTAGAAGTCCGCGCCCTTGGTCTGGTGCACGCGGCGACGGATGCCTGCCGTGTCGACGAGCACGAACGGGCGCCCGTCGATCTCGACGGTCTCGTCGACCGGGTCACGGGTGGTGCCCGCGAGATCGTGGACGACGACGCGGTTCTCGCCCGCGAGGTTGTTGAGCAGCTGCGACTTGCCCACGTTGGGCCGCCCGACGAGCGCGATGCGGCGCGGGGTGTCCTCCGCGACCTCGACCTGCGGCATCTCGGTCGGCAGGATCGCCATCGCGGCATCGAGCAGATCGCCCGTGCCCCGCCCGTGGAGCGCGCTCACCGGGTAGGGCTCGCCGAGCCCCAGGTTCCACAGTGCGGCCGCCTCGAGCTCGCCCTGCGGGCCGTCGACCTTGTTGGCCGCGAGGACGACGGGCTTGTCGGCCTTGCGCAGGAGGCGCACCACCTGCTCATCGGTCGCGGTCGCGCCGACGCTCGCGTCGACGACGAAGACGATCGCGTCCGCGAGGTCGATCGCCGCCTCCGCGGCCTGCGCGACGGACAGGTCGATGCCCGTGACGTTCTTCTCCCAGCCGCCCGTGTCGAGCAGCATGAAGTCGCGGCCGGCCCACTCGGCCGGGTAGGACACGCGGTCGCGGGTCACGCCGGGCTTGTCCTCGACGACCGCGAGGCGCTTGCCGATGATGCGGTTGACGAGCGTCGACTTGCCGACGTTCGGGCGACCGATGATCGCGAGCGTCGGCAGCGCCTCCTCGACGAGCGGCTCGGGCTCGCCGCCCAGGGCCGCGAGGTCCTCCTCGGTGAGCTCGTACGCCTCGAGGCCCGCCCGCAGCGCGGCCTCGCGGATCTCGTCGAGGCTCTCCTCGGGATCGGACTCGTGCGGGGCCGGCAGCTCGGTGTCGCCGGCGCCGAGCATGCCGAGCTCGACCTCCGGCTCGTCGAAGTCCGTCATCATGCCTCCTGGGCGTCGTTCGCGGCGCGGGTCCCGCGCGGGTCGTCCCTCGGAAGCTCGAGGTCCGTGGTGGTCTGGACTGCGGCGAGGTGGTCGCGAAGGATCGCCGCCACGCGCTCCTCCGCCCACGATTGCCGCGCCCTTCCCTTCAGATCATCCGGGATCTCGAGCGCGTTCGCCTCGCCGAAGTCCATCAGCATACGCCGCCTGAGCTCGGGCCACCCGTGGACGGACTCCCCCGGCAGCCTGGTGCCGAGGATCGCGACCGGTACGACGGGCGCCCCTGAGCGCACCGCGAGCCACGCGGCGCCGCCGTGCACGGAGTCCGCCTCGCCTCCCCCGCGGGTGCCCTCGGGGAACACGCCCACGACGTCTCCCCGCTTCAGCACCGCCAGTCCCTGCGCGAGCGCCTCGCGCCCCGAGCCCTCGACGGTGATCTGCTGCGCGGCCCTCAGGAAGCGCCCGAACGTGCCCTCCATCATGTGGCCGCCGATGAGGAAGTGGGAGCCGCGCGGGATCACGCCGTGCAGCAGCGGGCCGTCGGCGATGCCAATGTGGTTCGCCACGACGATGACGGGGCCGGTGCGCGGAAGCCTGTCGACGTGGCGCACCTCGGTGCGCCACAGCACCTTCGCCATGAACCGGCCAACCCAGCGCGACCAGCGCGGGCCCCAGCGGCTCGGGACGTCCCTGCCCGACGACTTGCGAGAGGTCACGACGACTGCTTCGCGAGCGTCAGCACCGCCTGGACGGCCTCCTCGATCGTGAGGTCGGTCGTGTCGACGGTGACCACCCCGTCGGCGGCGGTGTGGAACTGCACGACGGTCGAGTCCTGCTTGTCGCGGCCCAGGACCGCCTCGCGGACGGTCGCGGCGTCGGCGCCCTCACCCGCGCGGCGAGCGACGCGGACGTCCTCGTCCGCCGTCATGAGCACGCGCACGTCCGCCTCGGGGGCGATGATCGTCGTGATGTCGCGGCCCTCGGCGACCACGCCCCGGCCCTCGGAGTAGCCGCCCTCACGCTCGGCGGCGATGACGTCCTTCTGCCACTGGCCCAGGATCGCGCGCGCCTCGAGGTTCGTCGCGACCTTCGACACCGACAGCGCGACGGTGTCGGACCGGATCAGCCGCGACACGTCCTCTCCCTCGAGCATGATCGAGGGGTTGTCGGGGTTCATGATGAGCTCGACGTTCATGGTCGCGACCATCGCCGCGACGTCGTCGTGGTTCGTCAGGTCCACGCCCTCGCGCAGGCACCACAGGGTCCCGACACGATACGTCGCACCCGTGTCGAAGTAGGCGAGCTTCAGCCGCCGCGCGACCTCGCGCGCGACGGTCGACTTGCCGGTGCCTGCCGGCCCGTCGATTGCGATCACGATTCCGGTCATGAGGAGGCCACCGTCCATCCCGCTCGTTCCAACGCCTCGACGAGCGGCGGGGCGCTCTCGGGCTCCACGTACAGCGTCGTGAGACCCACCGGCTGACGCGGCGAGTGCTCGATCGACAGGTCCTCGACGTTCGCACCCACCTGGGCGGCGTCGGTGAGAAGGCGCACCAGTTGTCCGGGCTCGTCCGGCACGATCACGGTGACCCCGCGCCAGTCGCGGGTCTTGCCGCCGTGCTTGCCGGGGATCCGCTCGACCTCGAGGTTGCCCCGCGCGATGAGGTCCGTCAGGGCCTCACCGATGTCATCGGCCTCGCGCACGTCCTCGAGGTCGCCGATGATGTGGTCCAGCGTCGAGACGAGCGCCGTGTGGTTGAGCCGGGCGATGTCCGCCCACATCGCGGGCGGCGAGCCGGCGATGCGCGTGACGTCGCGCAGCCCCTGCCCCGCCAGGGCGACGTCGTCCGCGTGCAGCGGGCCGAGCGCGGCCGCCGCTGCCGACGCGACGACCTGCGGCGCATGGCTCACCCTCGCGACGGCCGCATCGTGCGCGTCCGCCGCCATCTCCACGATGTCGCTCTCGAGCGCGCGCGCGACGGTCCTCACGACCTCCACGGTGGCGTCGGGCGCATCGCCCGCGCAGACCACCCACGGCCGCGCGCTGAACAGATCGGACTGGGCGGCGAGCCCGCCCGAGACCTCGCGGCCCGCCATGGGGTGCGACCCGACGTACCGCTCGGAGGCCTCGATGGCACGCGCCGCGGCGAGGACGGGGGCCTTGACCGACGCGACGTCGGT
Source organism: Demequina sp. NBRC 110054 (assembly GCF_002090115.1). Lineage (NCBI taxonomy): Bacteria > Bacillati > Actinomycetota > Actinomycetes > Micrococcales > Demequinaceae > Demequina > Demequina sp. NBRC 110054. The sequence goes on along the minus strand of NZ_BBRK01000005.1, from coordinate 137,119 downwards.
CACCACCGCGCCGGGCCACGCGCGCAGCGCCTCCGCCACGACGTCTCCGGTGTCGGACGGCCGGACCGCGACGATCACGAGCTCAGGCTCGCGCTCCCCGAGCGGCTCGCCCGCGCCGATGTCCCACGCGAGGCTCGCGGCGCGCTCGGACGCGTCGGTGATGGTCACGGGCCAGCCCTGGGTGCGCAGGCCGAGGCCGATGCTCGCACCGATGAGGCCGGCACCGATGATGTGGGTGCGGGGGTGGACGGTCATCGCGGCTACTGGGCGAGATCGCGGCGGAGCGCGACGGCGTCGCCGAGGTAGACGTGGGCGACGTCCTCGCGCGCACGCTCCGTGTCGACGTGCATCATCACGCGGACGATGCGCGGCAGGGCGCCGGGCACCGGGATCTCCTGTGCGCACATGAGCGGGACCGCGCCGAACCCCATCTCCCGCGCGGCGGCCGCCGGGAAGTCGGAGACGATGTCGGGGGTGACGGTAAAGATCGCCGAGATGACGTCGTCCGTGGTCAAGGCGTTGTCCCGCATGATGGCCGACACGAGCTCGCGCGTCCGGTCGTGAAGGTGCTGCCTCTCGTCCACGTCGAGCGAGATGGCACCTCGGATCGCGCGTACGGTCATGGCGCCATCGTATCGTCCGGGGCCGCGCCCGAACGCCGCCGTCGCAAGGCTAGAGCCCCGCGACCTCCATGAGCTCGCCGACCTCGGTGCGGTCGAGCTGGCGGACCTCTCCAGGGGCGAGCGTGCCGAGCCGGACGGGACCGAACTGCGTGCGGACCAGCTCGACCACCGGATGGCCGACCGCATCGAACATGCGGCGGACGATGCGGTTGCGGCCCTCGTGGAGCTCGACCTGGACGAGCGAGTGGTCGCCCGAGATGTCGAGGATCGTCGCCGACGTGACCCGTACGGGACCGTCGGTGAGGTCCACGCCCTCGCGCAGCATGGTCGGCAGACCCTTCGCGACCCGGCCCTCGACCTTCGCGACGTAGATCTTGGAGACGCCGTGCGTGGGGTGCGCGAGGCGGTTGGCGAGGTCCCCGTCGTTGGTCAGCAGAATCACGCCCGTGGTCTCCGCGTCCAGGCGGCCGACGTGGAACAGCCGCTCCTTGAAGTCGGCCACGTACTGGTCGAGCGCGGGCCGCCCCTGCGGGTCCTGCATCGTCGACACGACGCCGAAGGGCTTGTTGAGGACGACGGTCACGTGCGCGTCGTCGACGCTGATCCGCTTGCCGTCGACCTCGATCGCGACGGCGTCGGGGTCGACCCGCACGCCGAGCTGGTCCACCACCTCGCCGTTGACCTGCACCCGTCCGGCCTCGATCATCTCCTCGCACTTGCGGCGCGAGCCGACGCCCGCGGACGCGAGCACCTTCTGCAGCCGGATGCCCTCTGGCCTGTGGATCTCGAGCTCCGCCATCACCGTGCTCCCTCGGAGTCCGCGCCGTCCACGTCCGCCAGCTCGGGCAGGAACGGGGCCAGCGGGGGCAGCTCGTCGAGGGAGGACATGCCCATCCGCTCGAGGAACTCCGTCGTCGTGCCGTACAGCAGCGCGCCGGAGGTCTCCCCGACCTCGGTCACGAGTCCGCGCGCACTCAGCGTCTTCATCACGGAATCAACGTTAACGCCACGGACCTGGGACACCTGACCACGCGTCACCGGCTGGCGGTACGCGACGACCGCGAGAGTCTCGAGCGCCGCCTGCGACAGCCGCGCGGACTGGCCCTCGACGACGAACCTGCCGACGACGTCCGCGTACAGCCGCGACGAGTAGATGCGCCAGCCCCCGGCGACCTCGCGGAGCTCGAACCCGCGCGGCGCCTCGGGGTCCGCGTACTCGTCCTGCAGCGCGCGCAGCGCCTCGAGGACCTGCTCCTCGGGGATCTCGAGGGCAGCCGCGAGCTGGTCCGGCGGGACGGGCTCGCTCACGACCATCAGCACGGCCTCGAGCGAGCCCCGAACAGTGGTGTCCATCAGCGCTGATCCTCCTCGTCGGCGCGCGCGGGCTCGCGCGCTGCCTCCAGGCCGACGCCCATCGCGTCGTCCTCATCGAACTCCGCGGAGACGTCGACGTCGTCGCTGCCTCCGGTCCACCTCACCGTGAGCTCGCCGAGCGAGCGCGCCTGCTCGAACGACACCGCCGCCTCGCGGAACAGCTCGAGCAGTGCAAGGAAGCGCGCCACCACCACGTGCACGTTCTCGGCGTCGGCGACGAGCGACCGGAAGGTCGCGGAACCGGAGTGCTGGAGCCTCGCCGCGACCACGTGCGCCTGGTCCCTCACGCTCACCGCGGGGTTGTGCAGATGCGACAGCGACACCGTCGGCACGGCCTTCGGCTCGAGCGCCTTGGCGGCGAGGGTCGCGAGCATCTCCGGCGTGATGCTCCACACGAGCTCGGGCAGCAGCATCGCGAAGTGGTGCTCGAGCGGCACGTCGCGCGGCATCCGGCGCGGCGCCTCGAGCATCCCCTCGAACCGGCCCGCGACCTCCTTGAAGGCGCGGTACTGGAGCAGGCGCGCGAAGAGCAGGTCGCGCGCCTCGAGGAGCTCGAGGTCCTCGAGGTCGTCGACCTCGCCCTGGGGAAGCAGGCGCGCGGTCTTGAGGTCGAGGAGCGTCGCGGCGACGACGAGGAACTCGGACGCCTGCGAGAGGTCCCACTCCGCCTCGTGCGTGCGCACGATGCTGAGGAACTCGTCGGTGACGCGGGCGAGCGCGACCTCGGTGATCTCCATCTGATGCTTGGAGATCAGGCTGAGGAGCAGGTCGAAGGGCCCCTCGAAGTTGTCGAGGTGGACCTCGAATCCCTTGCGTGGGGCCTCGTCCGGCACGAGCGGGCCGGCGGTCACGCTACGCGGCGACCCCACGCGACATGAGCTCGCGTGCGAGCTTGCGGTAGGACTCCGAGCCGGCGTGGCTCGGGGCGAAGGCGAGGATCGGCTCGGCGGCGACGGTCGCGTCGGGGAACTTCACCGTGCGGGCGATCATCGTCTCGGTGACGCGGTCGCCGAAGGCCTCACGCACCCTCTCGACGACCTCCTGCGAGTGGAGCGTGCGCGCGTCGTACATGGTCGGGATGATCGCGTCCATGGTGAGGCGCGGGTTCAGGCGGTCCTGCACCTTCGTGATCGTGTCGACCAGGAGCGCGACTCCGCGCATCGCGAAGTACTCGCATGCGAGCGGGATCAGCACGCCGTGCGCGGCGACGAGCGCGTTCACGGTGAGCAGCCCGAGCGAGGGCTGGCAGTCGATGAGCACGACGTCGTAGTCGTCGACCACTCCGCGCAGCGCGCGGGCGAGCGCGCTCTCACGCGCGACCTCGCCGACCAGCTGCACCTCCGCCGCCGACAGGTCGATGTTGGCGGGCAGCAGGTCGAGGTTCTCGTACGCGGTGCGCATGATGACGTCCGCGGTCCTGACGTCCGAGCGCATCAGCAGGTCGTAGACCGTCGTCTTGAGGTCGTTGGAGTTGATGCCGAGGCCCGCCGAGGCCGCGCCCTGGGGGTCGAAGTCGACGAGCAGCACCCGCCGGCCGTACTCGGCGAGCGCGGCGGCAAGGTTGACCGAGGTGGTCGTCTTTCCGACCCCGCCCTTCTGGTTGCACAGGGCCACCACGCGAGCGGGCCCGTGGCTGGTGAGAGGCTGCGGTTCGGCGTAGTCGGTCACGCGCCCAGGTTACCGCCCAGTCACGGTCGCGCCTCACGGGCGCGCGGGTGCGCCAGCACGTAGGCCTCGCGCAGGGAGTCGCGTGTCACCAGGGTGTACACCTGGGTGGTGGTCACCGACGCGTGGCCGAGCAGCTCCTGCACCACGCGGACATCCGCGCCGCCCGAGATGAGATGGGTCGCGAACGAATGACGCAGCGTGTGCGGGCTCACGTCGGGCACGCCGGCGCGCTCCGACGCGGCCCTGAGGATCGTCCACGCGGACTGGCGCGAGAGGCGTCCTCCGCGCGTGTTGAGGAACAGCGCGGGGGTTCCCTTCCCTGCGGCAGCGAATCCTGGACGTCCCCTCACCAGGTAGGCGTGCAGGGCCCGCGCCGCGAAGGCGCCGAGAGGGACGACGCGCTCCTTGCGACCCTTGCCCCGCAGCAGCACGGACTCCGAGCCCGGCTCGAGCGACACATCGTCCACGTCGAGGCCGACTGCCTCCGAGATGCGGGCGCCGGTCGCGTACACGAGCTCGAGCAGCGCGCGATCGCGCAGCGGTGCGCCCCCCTCTCCCGTCGACGCGGCTTCGAGGATCGCCTCGACCTGATCGGTCGCGATCGCCTTGGGCAGTCGGCGCGGCACCGCGCGGGGCTTGACCTGGAGCGACGGGTCGTCATCGCTCCAGCCCTCCTGGACCGCGAACCGGTGCCAGCCGCGCACCGCCACGACGACGCGCGAGGCGGAAGAGGGAGCCAGCGCGCGTCCGCCGTCCTCCCCCGTGCCGATCGCCTGGGCGAACTCGGAGACGTCGTCGCGCGTGACGCCGCGCAGCGTATCGATCCCGCGGGCGTCGAGGAAGGCCTCGTACCTCGCGAGGTCGCGGCGGTAGGCGGAGAGCGTGTTGTCGCTCAAGCCCCGCTCGACGGCCAGATGCGCCAGGTATCCCTCGCGCTGGCCGGCCAGCACGTCAGGACCAGACCGAGAGCATGTCCGGGAGGAAGGGGTCCACGAGGACCGCGGCGAAGACCGTCGTGAGGTAGACGATCGACTGCCGGAACAGCCTCATCTCCTTGAGCTTCTCGTCCCCGCGCTGCGACCGCACGTAGAGCTGGATGCAGCCGTTCACGAACCACACGCCCGCGCCGAGCGCGACCGCGAGGTACACCCACGACATCCCCGCGACGGGCACGAGGAGGAGGCTCGTCAGCACCATCGCGACCGCGTAGGCGATCATCTCGACGGCGACCCGGCGCGTAGGCGCCACGACCGGGAGCATCGGCACCTCGGCGTGCGCGTAGTCCTTCCGGAACTTCATCGACAGCGGCCAGTAATGCGGGGGCGTCCAGAAGAAGACGATGAGGAACAGCAGGAACGGCGCCCACGAGAGCGAGTCCGTGACCGCGGCCCAGCCGATGAGGGCGGGCATGCAGCCCGCGATGCCGCCCCAGACGATGTTCTGCGGCGTCCGCCGCTTGAGGATCAGCGTGTAGCCGACCACGTAGCCGAGGATCGCGAGCACCGACAGCACCGTCGCGAGGCCCGAGCCGACCACGACCCAGAACCAGAGGGTGCTCACCACGGCGAGCACCCACGCGAAGATCGCCGCGCCGCGGGGCGACACGTCGCCCGTCACGAGCGGCCTGTTGCGGGTGCGGTTCATGATCGCGTCGATGTCACGATCGATGAGGCTGTTGAAGGCGTTCGCACTGCCGGCCGACATGAATCCTCCGAAGAGGGTCGCGAAGGTCAGCCACATCGGGGGCCAGCCGCCTGCGGCAAGCACCATCGCGGGCAGCGTCGTCACGAGCAGGAGCTCGATGATCCGCGGCTTCGTGAGCGCGACGTAGGCCTTCACCACTCGGGTGGCGAGGAGCCACCGGGGGACGGCTGGCGCCGGCACGTCCTGAAGAGCTGGTGCTGGCGTGGGCATGCGTCCAGTGTATGCCGCGATACACGGCGTCTAGGACCTCGGTCCCGCTGAAACGGCGTACGGTGGCACTGTCCGAAGCTCCCTTCCGCGCGCGGCCCCGCCTCATCATGGCCAGGGGCGTGCGCTCGAAGCGGTGCGCCCGTGTGGCCACTAGGCTGTGGACGTCAGATTCGATATCACTTCACTGGAGTATCTGTGAGCCTCAACTGGACCGCCGCTGACCACCGCGCCGTCGACACCCTCCGGGTGCTCGCCGCCGACTCCGTCGAGAAGGTGGGCAACGGCCACCCTGGCACCGCGATCTCGCTGGCGCCGGCCGCCTACCTGCTCTTCCAGAACGTCATGCGTCACGACCCCGCCGACTCCACGTGGGTCGGTCGCGACCGCTTCGTCCTCTCGGCCGGCCACTCGTCGCTGACCCTGTACCTGCAGCTCTTCGCCTCCGGCTACGAGCTCTCGCTCGACGACCTCAAGTCGCTGCGCACCGAGGGCTCCAAGACCCCCGGTCACCCCGAGTACGGGCACACCGACGGCGTCGAGATCACCACCGGCCCGCTCGGCTCGGGCATCGCGTCGTCGGTCGGCATGGCGATGGCGGCTCGCAAGGAGCGCGGTCTGCTGGACCCCGAGTCGGCGGCCGGCACCTCGCCCTTCGACCACTTCGTCTACGTCATCGCCGGTGACGGCGACCTCCAGGAGGGCGTGTCGCACGAGGCCTGCTCGCTCGCGGGCACCCAGGAGCTCGGCAACCTCATCGTGATCTGGGACGACAACAAGATCTCGATCGAGCACGAGACCGACATCTCCTTCACCGAGGACGTCATGAAGCGCTACGAGGCGTACGGCTGGCACACCCAGCACGTCTCGTGGCTCGGCGACGGCGAGTACAAGGAGGACCCGGCCGCACTCTACGACGCGATCGAGGCCGCCAAGGCAGAGACCGGCAAGCCGTCGATCATCCGCCTCAGCACCATCATCGGCTGGCCCTCGCCCACCAAGCAGAACTCCGGCGGCGTGCACGGCTCGGCCCTCGGCGCCGACGAGGTCGCCGGCCTCAAGAAGGTCCTCGGCTTCGACCCCGAGCAGAGCTTCGTCGTCGAGCCCGAGATCCTCGAGCACATGCGTGCCGTCAAGGAGCGCGGCCAGCTCGCGCACTCCGAGTGGAACGCCGGCTTCTCGCGCTGGGAGGCCGAGCAGCCCGAGCGCGCCGCTCTCCTCGAGCGCCTGCAGTCCCGCGAGCTCCCCGAGGGCTGGACCGACGCGCTGCCCGAGTTCGAGGTCGGCACCGCCGTCGCGACGCGCTCCGCGTCCGGCAAGGTGCTCACCGCGCTCGCGCCCGTGCTCCCCGAGCTGTGGGGCGGCTCGGCCGACCTCGCGGGCTCGAACAACACCACCATGGGCGGCGAGCCGTCCTTCCTCCCGCCGCACCGCTCCACGCACTCGTGGCCGAACGGCGACTGGTACGGCCGCACGCTGCACTTCGGCATCCGTGAGTTCGGCATGGGCACGATCCTCAACGGCATCACCCTGCACGGCCTGACCCGCGTGTACGGCGGCACGTTCCTCGTGTTCTCCGACTACATGCGCGCGTCGGTCCGCCTCGCGGCGCTCATGCAGATCCCGACCACCTTCGTGTGGACGCACGACTCGGTCGGCCTCGGTGAGGACGGCCCCACGCACCAGCCGATCGAGCACATCGCGACGCTGCGCGCGATCCCCGGCATCGACGTGCTCCGCCCCGCGGACGCGAACGAGACCGCCTACGCATGGAAGACCATCCTGGAGACCACCGACCGTCCGTCGGCGATCATCCTGACGCGCCAGAACGTCCCGACCCTCGAGGGCACCTCCGCCGAGGGCGTCGACAAGGGCGCGTACATCCTTGCGGGCGCGGACGAGGACGCGGACGTGCTGCTCATCGCCACCGGCTCCGAGGTCTCGGTCGCGCTCGGCGCGCGCGAGCTGCTCGCTGCCGACGGCGTGAAGGCTCGCGTCATCTCGATGCCGTCGCGCGAGCGCTTCGAGCGCCAGGACGCCGCGTACCAGGAGTCGGTCCTGCCCGCCGCGGTCAAGGCGCGCGTCTCGGTCGAGGCCGGCTCCTCGCTCGGCTGGCGCGAGCTCGTCGGCGACGCCGGCCGCGTCGTCGGCGTCGACCACTTCGGCGAGTCCGCCTCCGGTGGCCTGCTCCTCAAGAAGTACGGCTTCACCGCCGAGAACGTCGCGGCCAAGGCTCGCGAGTCTCTCGAGGCCTGAAGTTGACCCAGTTCCTCACCACGTGGGTCGGCGTCGATGACGAGGCTCATGTCGCGGTCACCGTCGGCGGCGACGTCGTCGAGACCGTCCGGTCTCAGGTGCCGACCCTGGTCGAGGAACTCATCGCGTCGCGTCTCGGCGCCGGCGACCCCACCCTGTGGGGCGTCGGCGTCGAGGACGACGCCAAGCTTCATCTGGGCTGGACGCGCCTGCATGAGACCGCGCGTCGCCACCTCGGACCTCTCGAGGAGCTGTTCGTCGACCTGCGGGGCGAGGGCGTCACGCGCGTCGTGCTCGTCGGCATGGGCGGCTCGACGCTCGCTCCCGAGGTCATCTGCGCCACCTACGGCGTGCCCCTCGTCACCCTGGACTCCACCGCGCCCACCCAGGTGAGGCAGGCCATCGGTCGCGACCTGTCGGCGACCGTCGTGGTCGTGTCCTCGAAGTCGGGGAGCACGGTCGAGACCGAGGCCCTGCGCGAGGCCGTCGAGGAGGCCTTCCGGTCTCAGAGCATCGATCCCCGCCGCCGCATCGTCGTCGTGACCGATCCCGGCTCTCCGCTCGAGGCCAAGGCGCGGGAGATCCCCTACCGGGCGCTGTTCCTCGGCGACCCCGATGTCGGCGGCCGCTTCTCCGCACTCTCCGCGTTCGGACTCGTCCCCGCCGCGCTCGCCGGCGTGCCCGTGCTCGAGATCCTCGACGAGGCTGCGGCGGTCGCGGAGTCTCTCGAGGCGGACGACGAGGCCAACCCCGCGCTCATGCTCGGGGCGGCCCTCGCGGGACCTCGCAGCACCCTCGTCGTCTCCGACCACGGCTCTGGCCTGGTCGGCCTGCCCGACTGGATCGAGCAGCTCGTCGCGGAGTCCACCGGCAAGGACGGCAAGGGCGTATTGCCTATCGTCGCGGCGCCAGGCGCCCCGGACCTGCGCCACGGTCACGCCATCGACTGCCGGCTGGTCTCGCTCACCGCGGACGATGACGGCACCGGTCCCGAGATCACGGTCGCTGGCACCCTCGGCGGACAGCTCCTGCTCTGGGAGCACGCCGTCGCCGTCGCGGCGCGACTGCTCGGAGTCGATCCCTTCGACGTCTCGAGCATCGATGCCACCAAGGCGGCTACGCGGGAGCTGCTCGACTCCCCTTCGACTCATGGCGACCCCGCCTTCGTGGACGACGGCATCGAGGTGAGCGGCACCTGGGCCCTCGTCGAGGGCGCCGGGACGGTCGAGGAGTCCCTCGCGCGTCTCGAGGAGTCGCTCGGCGCCGACGGCTATCTTGCGGTGCTCGCCTACCTGGATCGCGACAGCGGCACGGCCCTGCCGCACGCCCGCCGGGCCCTCTCGCAGCGCCTGTCGCGGCCGGTGACCTTCGGCTGGGGTCCGCAGTACCTCCATTCCTCCGGGCAGCTCCACAAGGGTGGGCCTGCGACCGGATCATTCCTGATCGTGACCGAGGGGTTCGCCGATGACCTCGACATCCCCGGTCTCCGCTTCAGCTTCGGCGCGCTGACCCGCGCCCAGGCGGAAGGGGACGCACAGGCGCTCGACGCGCTCGCCCGCCCGGTGCTGCGCCTGCATCTGACCGACCGTTCTCACGTCGCCCGAGTGGCGGCCCTACTGGAGGGATGAACTCACGTGAATCCTCTGCGTGATCCCCGGGATCGCAGACTCCCCCGCATCGCAGGCTCGTGCGGCCTCGTCATGTTCGGCGTGACGGGCGACCTCGCTCGCAAGAAGCTCATGCCCGCGGTGTACGACCTCGCCAACCGTGGCCTCCTCCCGCCCGCCTTCGCCCTCACCGGCTTCGCGCGGCGTGAATGGGGCCGCGAGGACTTCGCCGAGGTCGTGTACGACTCCGTGCGCCAGCACGCGCGCACGCCCTGGAGCGACGAGACGTGGCGCCAGCTGTCCGAGGGCATCCGCTTCGTCCAGGGCACCTTCGACGACCCCGAGGCGTTCGCCGAGCTCCGGCGCACGGTCGAGGACCTCGACGAGCGGCGCGGCACGGGCGGCAACCACGCGTTCTACCTGTCGATCCCGCCCTCGGCCTTCCCGCAGGTCGTGACCCAGCTGCGCGACTCGGGCCTATCCGACCCGCGCGAGGGGACGTGGCGGCGCGTCGTCATCGAGAAGCCCTTCGGACACGACCTCGAGTCGGCGGAGAAGCTCGACGAGGTCGTCTCCGAGGTCTTCCCGCCGGACTCCGTGTTCCGCATCGATCACTACCTCGGCAAGGAGACGGTCCAGAACCTGCTCGCGATCCGCTTCGCGAACCAGCTCTTCGAGCCGATCTGGAACTCCCAGTACATCGACCACGTCCAGATCACGATGGCCGAGGACATCGGCATCGGCTCCCGCGCCGGCTACTTCGACGGCATCGGCACGGCCCGCGACGTGATCCAGAACCACCTCCTCCAGCTCTTCGCGCTCACCGCGATGGAGGAGCCCGCGAGCTTCGAGGCCGCAGACCTGCGCACCGAGAAGGAGAAGGTGCTGCGCTCCGCACAGCTTCCCGAGGACCTCGGCCTCGGCACCGCGCGAGGCCAGTACGCGGCAGGCTGGCGCGGCGGCGAGCAGGTGGGTGGATTCCTCGACGAGGACGGCATCTCCCCCGACTCGACCACCGAGACGTACGCGGCGATCCGGCTCGACCTGCCCAACAGGCGCTGGAACGGCACCCCGTTCTACCTGCGTGCGGGCAAGCGGCTCGGCCGGCGCGTCACCGAGATCGCGCTCGTGTTCAAGAAGGCGCCGTCGCCGTACTTCCAGCACATCCAGGGCACCGACGTCGGCACCAACGCGCTCGTGATCCGCGTGCAGCCCGACGAGGGAGTGACCCTCAGGTTCGGCTCCAAGGTGCCCGGGTCGACCATGGAGGTGCGCGACGTCACGATGGACTTCGCGTACGGCAACGCGTTCACCGAGTCCTCGCCCGAGGCCTACGAGCGTCTGATCCTCGACGTCCTGCTCGGCGATCCGCCGCTGTTCCCGAGGCAGGAGGAGGTGGCGCTGTCGTGGCAGATCCTCGACCCCATCACCACCTACTGGACCTCGCAGGGGCAGCCCGAGCAGTACCGCTCCGGCACGTGGGGCCCCGCGAGCGCTGACGAGATGATGGCCCGCGACGGAAGAGTCTGGAGGCGCCCGTGATCATCGAGCTCCCGAACACCACCACGTCCGCGATCGCGAAGCGGCTCGTCGAGTCGCAGCGCGACGGCGGCGTGATCACACTGGCGCGCGTCATGACGCTCGTCATCGACGCGAAGGGCGCGGACGCCGATGCCGCGATCGAGACCGCCAACGTGGCCTCGCGCGAGCACCCGTGCCGCATCATCGTCATCGCTCCGCAGGACGGTCCCGAGGCCCGGCTCGACGCCGAGATCCGCGTGGGCGGAGACGCCGGTGCGTCCGAGGTGGTCGTGCTGCGGCCGTCCGGCGCCCAGGTGGGCCACGACGACACGCTCATCACCCCCCTGCTGCTGCCCGATGCGCCGATCGTCGCATGGTGGCCCGCCGATGTGCCGCAGGAGTGCTCGGTCACCGGGCTGGGCAAGATGGCCCAGCGCCGCATCACCGACGCGAAGGGCAGCGCGGACCCCGCCTTCGTGCTGCGCTGCCTCGCACATGATCACCGCAAGGGCGACACGGACCTCGCGTGGACCCGCCTCACCCGCTGGCGTGCGCTGCTCGCCTCGGCCCTCGAGCAGGTGCCCGATCCCGTCGTGACCCGCGCGCGCATCCACGGCGACATGAACAGCCCGTCGATCCTGCTGCTCGGCGCATGGCTCAAGAACGTGCTCGGCTGCGAGATCGAGGCCACGTACGACGCCTCGGTCTCCGCCCTGCAGCACATCGTCCTCGAGACGCCGTCCGGCGAGATCGGCATCAGCCGCCCCGACGGACACCACGCGACGCTGTCCCAGCCGGGGCAGCCCGACCATGTCATCGCGCTGCCCGCCCGCACCCTCGACGAGTGCCTCGCGGAGGAGCTGCGCAGGCTCGACGATGACGCCGTCTACGGCGAGACGCTCGCCACCTTTGGAGGTCTGTCATGAACCGCCGCATCCTCGTGATGCCCGACAGGGACGCCGTCGCGCGCACCGCTGCCTCGCGACTGCTCGTCGCGATCCAGGACACGCTCGCCGCGCAGCCTGTCGCCCACCTCGTGGTGACCGGCGGGACCGTCGGCATCGGCACCCTCGCCGAGGTCGCACGGTCCCCTCTGGCCGGAGACGTCGACTGGACGTCGGTGCACGTGTGGTGGGGCGACGAGCGCTTCGTCGCGACCGGTGACGGCGACCGCAACGAGGGTCAGGCGCAGGAGGCCATGCTCGGCGCGCTCCCGCTCCCCGAGGACAACATCCACCGCATGGGATCCAGCAGCGACTTCGCGTCCGCCGAGGACGCCGCGGAGGCGTACCGCGCCGAGATGTCAGCCGCCGGCGATCCCGCGTGGGACGTCCTCATGCTCGGCCTCGGGCCCGACGGACACGTCGCATCGCTGTTCCCTGGTCACGCGAGCTTCACCGAGGGCGGTCCCTCCGCGTATGCGGTGCACGACTCCCCCAAGCCCCCGCCCACGCGCGTGACGCTGTCGCGCGAGACGATCCAGCGCGCCAGGCGCGTGTGGGTCGTCGCCGCCGGTGCGGAGAAGGCGGAGAAGGTCGCCGCATGCGTGCACGGCGACGAGTCGCTGCCCGGCGCGACCGCCAAGGGCACCGACGAGACGCTGTGGATGATCGACGCCGCGGCGGCGACGGGCATCTGACGCGACGCTTTCGCTGATGCGCTCAGAAGGGCCCCGCCGGACGGCGGGGCCCTTCTCGTCTGCGCCACTGCCCGGTCCAGGCCCGGTCCGGGTCCGGCATCGTCCCGGCACCCGCATCGTCCCGGTCCCGGCCCACCGCATCGTCCCGGACCCAAGCATCGTCCGCGCCCGGCCCCAGCATCGTCCCGGCACCCGCATCGTCCCGCTCGCGCGCCAGTGGGCGCTCATTGTGGGTTCTGACCCCGCACTGCGCGCCAGTGGACGCTCATGGTCGTTTGTGGGCGCTCGTCGTACGCCAGTCGACGATTCTGTACCGTCCCGACTGAGAAGGCTCCTCCCGTCGCCATCCACCGCGGCGTGGCCCGCACACCACCCCGCACATCGCCCATGCGCCCCGCGCAGTACAAAAATGCCCACTGGGGCACAATCAGCGGCGTGAAACGACAGTGAGTGTCCACTGGGGCACCGGCGCCCCTACGTATGGCCCGGCCCGCGGCCGGCAAGCGCCCGGACACGCAGAAGCGCCCCCACCTCGCGGCGGGGGCGCTTCTCACATCAGCGGGACAGCGTGGTCGGCGCAGCGGTCAGTGCTTCTTGCCCATCAGCAGGTCGCGGCCCTCGGGCTGCACGCCCTCGGCCGGGCCGAGCTTCTCACGCACCGTCGCGACGATCGCATCGATGTCGAACTCCGCGGGCTTGGAGTAGATCTCCTCGCCGTCGGCCGTGAACGTGAAGACGCCCTTGCGGCCGGTCTTCAGGGTCACGCCCTCGAGCGCGTTGCCGAACTCGTCGAGCAGGCGCGTCTGCGCCTCGGTGGCGCGCGGCAGGTAGCCGCACGGGACGCAGTACTCGATCGTGATCTGCATCAGTCAGCGACCGCGACCTCGACGTCGCCGCGACGCTCGCGCAGGCCGGCGAGCGCCTCGTTGAGCAGGGCCTCGCCCTCCTCGTCCGAGCGGCGCTCCTTCACGTAGGCGAGGTGCGTCTTGTACGGCTCGTTGCGCATCGGCTCCGGGGGGTTGTCCGGGTCGAGGCCTCCGGGAAGACCGCAGCGGGGGCAGTCCCACTCAAGCGGGATCTCCGGGTCCTCGAGCTCCTCGCTCAGCGCGAAGGAGGGCGACGTGACGTGGCCCTTCGCGCAGTAGTAGCTGACCGTCTTGCGCGGCGCGGACTCGCCGCGCTCGTTCTCGCCCATGGGGCCCGCGCCGACGCGCGAGCCGCGGATAGCGTTTCCACCAGCCATCGAGTTGTTCTCCCCCTCAGGATCGGTAGGTCACAGCGCGAAGCGCTGGATGAGGCCAAGAAGCACGATCACGAGGAACCAGGTGATGGCGGCTCCCCACGTGAGTCGGGACAGGTTGCGCTCGCCCACCGAGGAGGACTGGATGCCGGAGGCGATGCCGCCGCCGAACATGTCGGTGATGCCGCCGCCGCGTCCGCGGTGCATGAGCACCAGGCCGATGATCGCGATGCTCAGCAGGACGAGCAACACCCAGAGGATGTTTTCCAGAATTGCCACGGTACTCCCAGGACGTCGTTTGTCGGGTCAAGTTTACGCGACGACGGCGCGACCCGGAACAACCCGGGCCGCGCCGTCGTCAACAGGGGGTCAGCCGACCTGGTGCTCCTTGAAGCGAGCGATCTTAGAGAACTCCTCGGGGTCGAGGCTCGCGCCGCCGACCAGACCGCCGTCGACGTCCTCCTCAGCCATGAGCTGAGCGATGGACGAGGACTTCACCGAGCCGCCGTAGAGCACGCGCACGCCATCGGCGAGCTCCGCGTCGTACAGCTCCGCGAGGCGCGCACGGATCGCTCCGCAGACCTCCTGCGCGTCGGCAGGGGTCGCGACCTCGCCGGTGCCGATGGCCCAGACGGGCTCGTAGGCGATGACGACGTCCTTGGCCTGCTCGGCCGGGAGGTCCTTGAGGGCGCCGTCGACCTGGGCGAGCGTGTACTCGACCTGGCGGCCCTCCTTGCGGATGTCGAGGCCCTCGCCGACGCACACGATCGGGACGATGCCGTGGGCGAACGCCGCCTTGGTCTTCGCCGCGACGATCTCGTCGGTCTCGCCGTGGTACTGGCGACGCTCCGAGTGGCCGACGGCCACGAAGCTCACGCCGAGCTTCGCGAGCTGCACGCCGGAGACCTCACCGGTGTACGCGCCGGACTCGTGCTGCGAGATGTCCTGCGCGCCGTACTTGATCTCGAGCTGGTCGGCGTCCACGAGCGTCTGCACGGAGCGCAGCGACGTGAACGACGGGAGCACGGCGACCTCGACGGACGAGTAGTCGTGCTTGGCGTCGCGGAGCAGCCAGGCGAGCTTCTGCACGGTGTGCGTGCCCTCGAGGTGGTCGAGGTTGAGCTTCCAGTTGCCGGCGATCAGCGGGGTACGTGCCATGTCTCAGCCCTCCAGGACGTCAAGGCCCGGGAGCACCTTGCCCTCGAGCAGCTCGAGGGAGGCGCCGCCACCCGTCGAGATGTGGCCGAAGCCGGCCTCGTCGAAGCCGAGGCGGCGGACCGCGGCGGCGGAGTCGCCACCACCGACGACAGAGAAGCCGTCGGCGTCGATCATGGCCTGCGCGACGGCCTTGGTGCCGCCGGCGAAGTTCTCGAACTCGAACACGCCCATGGGGCCGTTCCAGACGATGGTCTTGGCGTCGGCGAGCTTCGCTGCGAAGAGCTTGCTCGACTCCGGGCCGATGTCGAGGCCCATGCTCTCGGCCGGGATCGCGTCGGCCGCGACGACCTCGAACGCGGCGTCGGCGGCGAAGGCCTCGGCGGCGACGATGTCGGTCGGGAGGACGATCTCCACGCCGTTCTCCTCGGCGGTGGCGAGGTAGCCCTTGACGGTGTCGAGCTGGTCCTCCTCGAGGAGCGACTTGCCAACGCCGTAGCCCTTCGCGGCGAGGAAGGTGAAGACCATGCCGCCACCGATGAGGAGGCGGTCGGCCTTGGTGAGCAGGTTCGCGATGACGCCGAGCTTGTCGGAGACCTTGGAGCCACCGAGCACGACGGCGTAGGGACGCGCGGGGTCGGTGACGGCCTTGCCGAGCGACTCGACCTCCTTCTGGACGAGGAGACCGCCGGCGGCCGGCAGGAGCTTCGCGACGTCGTAGACCGACGCCTGCTTGCGGTGCACGACGCCGAAGCCGTCGGACACGAAGACGTCGGCGAGCTCGGCGAGCTCGGCGGCGAGCGCCTGGCGCTCCTCGTCGACCTTCGAGGTCTCGCGCGCGTCGAAGCGGACGTTCTCGAGCATCAGGACCTGGCCTGCCTCGAGCGCGGCGGCCTTGGCCTTGGCGTCGTCGCCGACCAGGTCGGCGGCGAGCGTCACGGGCTTGCCGAGCAGCTCGGACAGGCGCGCGGCGGCGGGGGCGAGCGAGAAGGCGGGGTCCGGGGTGCCCTTGGGGCGTCCGAGGTGGGCCATCACGATGACCGAGGCGCCCGCGCCGAGCAGCTTCTCGATGGTGGGGACGGACGCGCGCACGCGGCCGTCGTCGGTGATGGTGGTGCCGTCAAGCGGAACGTTGAGGTCGGCGCGCAGCAGCACCTTCTTGCCGCTGAGGTCGCCGAGGGTGTCGATGGTCTTCATCTCAGTCCTTGGAGGTTCGAGTGTGGGTGGTGGCCGTGACATGACGACGCCCGCGAACGCCGGAGCGTGCGCGGGCGTCGCCGTGAGTCACTTCAGGCGAATGCCGTTAGAGGCGCTCGCCGACGTACTCGGTCAGCTTGACGAGCGAGGTCGAGTAGCCCCACTCGTTGTCGTACCACGAGACGATCTTGACCATGTTGCCGTTCACCTTGGTGAGCTTGGCGTCGAAGATCGACTGGTGCGGGTCGCCCACGATGTCCGAGGAGACGATGTCGTCCTCGACGTAGGACAGCGTGCCCGCCATGGCGCCCTCGGCGACAGCCTTGACCGCGGCGTTGACCTCCTCGATCGAGGTCTCCTTGCCGGCCTCGAAGGTGAGGTCGGTCGCGGAGCCGGTGATGGTCGGCACGCGCATCGCGAAGCCGTCCAGCTTGCCCTTGAGCTCGGGGAGCACGAGGGCGACGGCCTTGGCCGCACCGGTCGAGGTGGGGACGATGTTCTGCGCGGCCGCGCGGGCACGACGCAGGTCCTTGTGGGGACCGTCCTGGAGGTTCTGGTCGCCGGTGTAGGCGTGAACCGTGGTCATGAGGCCCTTCTCGATGCCGATAGCGTCGTTGAGGGCCTTCGCGACGGGCGCGAGGCAGTTGGTGGTGCAGGACGCGTTCGAGATGACGTGGTGCGCGGCCGGGTCGTAGTCCGTGTGGTTCACGTTCACGACGAAGGTCGCGTCCTCGTTCTTCGCGGGCGCGGAGATGATGACCTTCTTGGCACCGGCGGTGATGTGCGCCTTGGCCTTCTCGGCGTCCGTGAAGAAGCCGGTCGACTCGATGACGATGTCGGCGCCGAGCTCGGCCCAGGGAAGGTTGGCGGGGTCGCGCTCCGCGAGGGCCTTGATGGCGACGCCGTCGACGTAGATCGCGTCGTCGTCGAAGGTGACCTCCTTCGGGAACTTGCCCAGCACGGTGTCGTACTTGAGCAGGTGCGCGAGGGTCTTGTTGTCCGTGAGGTCGTTGACCCCGACGATCTCGATATCGGCGCCCTGGGCCAGAGCGGCCCGGAAGAAGTTGCGTCCGATACGGCCGAAGCCGTTGATACCGACCTTGATGGTCACAGTTTCTCTCCTCGGCTCGCGCCGAGTCGCTCGGCGCGTTAGGTAGCAGATGGGCCGCACCACATAGTGCGAGATGACACCGCGCATGGGCGGGTCACTGATGCCACCCTACAACCATTCGGGGAAGCCGTCCGCGCGACGAAGGTCCCGACGCAATGCAGGGAAGTTGACGGATCAGTCAACCTCGATGAGGTCGGGTCCGATGCCCGCCTCGGTGTCGGGGATGCCCAGCTCCTCGGCCCGCTTGTCGGCGGTCGCGAGCAGGCGGCGGATGCGCCCCGCGACGGCGTCCTTCGTGAGCTGCGGGTCGGCGAGCCGTCCCAGCTCCTCGAGCGACGCGTCTCGGTGCGCGAGCCTCAGCTCGCCCGCCTCTCGCAGGTGCTCGGGCACGTCGTCGGCGAGGATCTCGAAGGCCCGGGCGACGCGGGCCGAGGCGGCGACCGCGGCCTGCGCCGAGCGTCGGAGGTTCGCGTCGTCGAAGTTCGCGAGCCGGTTCGCGGTGCCGCGCACCTCGCGCCGGGTCCGCTTCTCCTCCCACTCGAGCATCGCGTCGTGCGCGCCGAGGCGCGCGAGCATCTGTGCGATCGCCTCGCCGTCGCGGATGACCACGCGGTCCACGCCGCGCACCTCACGCGACTTCGCCGTGACGCCGAGGCGTCGCGCGGCGCCCACGAGCGCGAGGGCTGCCTCGGGCCCGGGTGCGGTGACCTCGAGGGCCGCCGACCGTCCGGGCTCGGTGAGCGAGCCGTGCGCGATGAACGCGCCTCGCCAGGCGGCGACGGTGTCCTCGATCGAGCCGCCGACCACGTGCGGCGGGAGTCCTCGCACCGGGCGGCCACGGTGGTCGAGCAGCCCGGTCTGGCGGGCGAGCGACTCGCCGTCCTTGACGACGCGCACGACGTAGCGGTTGCCCTTGCGCAGCGCACCGCCCGACACGACGATGATCTCCGAGGCGAGGTTGTGGACCTCCTGGATGAACGCCCTGAGGCGACGGGCCCCGATCGCGGTGTCGAGCTCGGCCTCGATCACGATCCGCCCGGAGACGATGTGGAGCCCCCCGGCGAAGCGCAGCATCGTCGCCACCTCCGCCTTGCGAGCCGAGACCTTGTCGACCTGCACGCGTGCAAGTTCGTCCTTCACCTTCGCCGTCAGAGCCATGGGGACAATCGTGCCATGCCTCACGGGACCCGGTGCGACCCCGGGGCCGTGATCTGGACCGCGAACCGCAGCGCCTCCGCGAGACGCGCGGGATCGTGGCGGTCGATGCTCCCCTCGAGCCGCAGGGGACGCGCGACCACGCGCACGCCCCAGTCCTCGAGCTCCTCGCGCAGCTCGGGCTCCGCCGCGTGATCCTGGTCGACGACCACCGCACGCGGCACGAAGCCGGGCGCGACGCGACGCAGGGCACGGACGTCGTCCGCGCGACCCATGCCGACCGTCTCGACATCCTCGTAGCCGATGTTCAGCGTCAGCACGGTGCGGCTCGCGGCGGCGTGCAGCGCCTCGGACACGGGCCCGACCAGGAAGTGCGGGATCACCGAGGTGTACCAGCTGCCCGGGCCGAGGACCACCGTGTCTGCGCCCGCGACGGCCTCGAGGGTCGCCGCGGGCACCCGGGGCTGACGGGGCTCGTTCCTGAGGTCCACGACCCGGCCCTCGGCCGTCGCGACGGCCACCTGGCCGCGCACCTCGCGCACCTCGCCGTCCCGCTCGACCTGCGCGACGATCTCGAGGGGGTCGAGCGCCACGGGAAGCACCCTGCCCTCGGCCCTCAGCAGCCGCGCGACCCAGTCGAGCCCCTCGACGATGTCGCCGGTGTGCTGCCACAGCCCGGCGATGAGGAGGTTGCCCACCGCGTGACCGTGGAGCGGGCCGGAGGTGTCGAAGCGAGTCTGGAGCACGTCACGCCACGTGAGCCCCCAGGGAGTGTCCTCGCACAGCGCGCTGAGCGCCATGCGCAGGTCGCCAGGGGGCACGACGTCCATCTCGGCGCGCAGGCGACCCGACGATCCTCCGTCGTCCCCCACCGTCACCACGGCCGTGATGCTCTGGGCGAACCTTCTCAGCGCGGTGAGGGACGTGTAGAGCCCATGGCCCCCGCCCAGAGCGACGACGTGGGGGCCGGTCGACTCATCGGTCCTTGTCACGATGCGTCGTCCTCACCTCGTGACCGCGCTCCCTCAGGCGCGCGGACAGCTCCTCCGCCATCGCCACGGACCGGTGCTTGCCACCGGTGCAGCCCACGGCGATCGTGACCGAGTGCTTGTCGTGGGCGCGGTACCCCGACAGCGCGATCTCGAGCACGTCCACGTATCCCGCGAGGAACGCCTGGGCGTCCTCGGAGCTCATCACGTGATCGCGCACGGCGGGATCGATCCCCGTGAGGGGCCGCAGCTCGGGAACCCAGTGGGGGTTGGGCAGGAAGCGCACGTCGGCGACGTAGTCCGCGTCCACCGGGGCGCCGTTCTTGAACCCGAAGGACATCACGTTCACGTGCAGCGTCGGGACCTCATCCGAGAACTCCTCGGTGATCGCGTCGCGCAGCTGATGGACGTTGAGCGAGGACGTGTCGATCACGAGGTCCGCGCGCGCCCGTACCGCGGCGACGGCCTGTCGCTCACGCACGATGCCCTCGTGGATCGTGGCGTCACCCTGCAGGGGATGCGGCCGACGCGCCTCCTCGAAGCGCCGCACGAGCGTCTCGTCGGACGCGTCGAGGAACAGCACCCGCACGTCGACGCCACGATGCTCGAGGTCGTCGACCACGGACTCGAGATCCGCGAAGTAGCCGCCGCCTCGGACATCCACGACGGTCGCGAGCCTGCGCTCGGGATCCGTCGCCACCATGGCGACGAGAGAGCCGAGCATCTGCGGCGGCAGGTTGTCCACGACGTACCAGCCCAGATCGCTCAGCACCGCCGCGGCGCGGGTGCGCCCCGCGCCGGACATGCCGGTGACGATGAGCACCTGGGAGTCCGGGTGCATCCCTGTGAGGTCGGGGCGGGGCAGGCCCGACGGATAGGTCTCGGGCGCCGGGTCGTCCGTCATGCCTCCAGCATGCCACCCGTGCCGTGCAGAGCGGCGTGAATCGCCGCGGCGAGCTGCTGGCCGACGCCTGGCACCATCGCGATCTGGTCGATGCTCGCCTCCTTCAGGCGCGCCACGGAGCCGAAGTGCGTCACGAGCGACTTGGCCCGCGCCGGCCCGACCCCGGGGATCTCGTCGAGCGCGGAGGCCTTCATCGCCTTGCCCCGCTTCCTGCGGTGCGCGGTGATCGCGAAGCGGTGGGCCTCGTCGCGCACGCGCTGGAGGAGGTACAGAGGCTCGGAGCCGCGCGGCAGGATCACGGGGAACTCCTCCCCCGGCACCCACACCTCCTCGAGGCGCTTCGCGAGACCGACCAGCGCGACGTCGTCGATGCCCAGCCGCTCAAGGACGCGCCGTGCGGCCTCGACCTGAGGCAGCCCTCCGTCGACCACCACGAGCTGTGGCGGATACGCGAAGCGCGACGACTCGCGCTCCTCGGGAGGCAGCTCCCGATCGGCGAGCAGGCGCTGGAAGCGCCGCGTGAGCACCTCGTCCATCGCGGCGGTGTCGTCGGCCGCGTCCCGCACGGTGAACTGCCGATACTCGGCCTTGCGCGGAAGCGCGTCCTCGAAGACGACCATCGAGCCCACCATGTTCGTGCCCTGGGTGTGGGAGATGTCGTAGCACTCGATCCGCAGCGGCGCCTCGGACATGCCGAGCGCCTCCTGGAGCTCCTGGAGCGCCTGGGACCTGCTCGTGAGATCGGAGGCGCGCTTGAGGCGATGCTGGTCGAGCACCTGCTGCGCATTCTGTCGTCCCGTGGCCGCGAGCTCGGCTTTCTTGCCTCGCTCGGGGGTGCGGAGCGAGACCTTCGCACCGCGCACCCCGGCGAGCCAGTCGGCGAGCGGCGCCGCATCGTCCGGAAGCACCGGCACGAGCACCTCGGGCGGGATGTCCCCCGACTCGACCGACGCGTACGCCTCCTGGACCAGCTGGGTGATCATCTGCGCCGAGTTCAGCGGCTCGGGCTTGTCGACGACCCAGCCGCGCTCCCCCGCGATGCGGCCGTCGCGCACGCGGAACACGTGTGCCGACGCCTCGAGGTCCTCGTCGATCAGGCTGAACACGTCCACGTCGGTGCCCTGCGACAGCACGATCGCGTTGCGCTCGAGCACGCTGCGCAGCGCCTCGAGCCTGTCGCGTGCGCGCGCCGCCACCTCGAACTCCTCACGCGCCGCCGCGTCCTCCATCTGCCTCGCAAGGTCGCGGATCAGCGGCTTCGCGTCGCCGCCGAGGACCTGGCAGACCCGGTCGGCGAGGTCACGGTGGTCCTCGGGCGAGATCTTGCCCACGCACGGCGCCGCGCACTTGTCGATGTAGCCGAGCAGGCAGGGACGGCCCTGGCGCTCGGCCTTGCGGAAGACCGCGGCGGCGCACGTGCGCATCGGCAGCACCGTGAGCAGCGTGTCGACGGTCTCCCGGATGGCCCACGCCTTCGCGTACGGACCGAAGTACCGCACGCCCTTGCGGCGGTCACCGCGCATGACCTGCATGCGGGGGAACTGCTCGTTCATGGTGACGGCGAGGAACGGGTACGACTTGTCGTCGCGGAAGACCACGTTGAACCGCGGGTCGTACTCCTTGATCCACGTGTGCTCGAGGATCAGGGCCTCGACCTCGTTGCGGACCACGGTCCATTCCACGGACGATGCGGTCGTCACCATCGCGCGGGTGCGCGGGTGCAGTCGCTCGAGCGGCTGGAAGTAGTTCTGCAGGCGCGCGCGCAGGCTCTTGGCCTTCCCCACGTACACGACGCGGCCGTGGGGGTCCCTGAAGCGGTAGACGCCCGGGCGCGCCGGGATCGTCCCGGTCGCGGGCCTGTAGTCGGCGGGGTTCGTCACCGCGCCAGCCTACGCGGGGGCACCGACGCCGAGGATCTCCGCGAGGAACCGACCCGTGTGGCTCGCCTCGACGTCCGCGACCTCCTCGGGCGTGCCCTCCGCGACGACGATGCCGCCGCCGGAACCGCCCTCGGGCCCCATGTCGATGACCCAGTCGGCGGACTTGATGACGTCGAGGTTGTGCTCGATCACGATGACCGTGTTGCCCTTCTCGACGAGGCCCTGGAGCACAAGCAGCAGCTTGCGGACGTCCTCGAAGTGCAGTCCGGTGGTCGGCTCGTCGAGGACGTAGACCGTCCGGCCCGTCGAGCGGCGCTGGAGCTCGGCCGCGAGCTTCACGCGCTGCGCCTCGCCGCCGGACAGGGTCGGCGCCGGCTGCCCCAGGCGCACGTAGCCGAGACCGACGTCGACGAGCGTGCGCAGATGTCTTGAGATCGAGGGAATCGCCTCGAAGAACTCCGCGGCCTCCTCGATCGGCATGTCGAGCACGTCGGCGACGGTCTTGCCCTTGAAGTGCACCTCGAGCGTCTCCCGGTTGTACCGCGCGCCCTTGCACACCTCGCACGGCACGTAGACGTCGGGAAGGAAGTTCATCTCGATCTTGAGCGTGCCGTCACCCGAGCAAGACTCGCATCGTCCGCCCTTGACGTTGAAGGAGAATCGTCCGGGGCCGTAGCCGCGCACCTTCGCCTCGGTGGTGTCGGCGAAGAGCTTGCGGACCTTGTCCCACACGCCCGTGTACGTCGCCGGGTTGGAGCGCGGAGTGCGGCCGATCGGCCCCTGATCCACGTGGACGATCTTGTCCAGGTGGTCGGTGCCGGTGATGCGCGTGTGCCGACCCGCGACCTGACGCGCGTGGTTGAGCGTGTTCGCGAGGCTCGTGTAGAGGATCGAGTTCACGAGGGTCGACTTGCCGGAGCCCGAGACTCCCGTGACCGCGGTGAGGACGCCGAGCGGGAACGTCACGTCGATGTTCCGCAGGTTGTTCTCGCGGGCACCGACCACGACGAGCTCGCGTCCCTTGGTCAGCTCGCGCCTCTCGGCGGGCGCCTCGATGGACCGGCGTCCCGACACGTAGGCGCCCGTGACCGACCGCTCGTTGGCGAGCAGGTCCTCGTACGATCCCGAGTGGACGACCTCGCCGCCGTGCTCCCCCGCGCCGGGGCCCACGTCGACGACCCAGTCGGCGGTGCGGATCGTGTCCTCGTCGTGCTCGACGACGATGAGCGTGTTGCCCAGGTCGCGAAGCCTCGTGAGCGTGTCGATCAGGCGCCGGTTGTCGCGCTGATGCAGGCCGATGCTCGGCTCGTCGAGCACGTAGAGCACGCCGACCAGGCCGGAGCCGATCTGGGTCGCGAGCCGGATGCGCTGCGCCTCGCCGCCCGAGAGGGTGCCGGCCGCGCGCGACATCGTGAGGTAGTCGAGGCCGACGTCGAGCAGGAAGCCCAGCCGCGCGTCGATCTCCTTGAGCACCTGGACAGCGATCGAGCGGCCGCGCTCGTCGAGCTCGGCGGTCGCGAGGAAGTCCCGAGCGTCGGCGATCGACAGATCGCAGACCTCCGCGATCGACCGGCCGCCGATCGTCACCGCGAGCACCTCGGGCTTGAGGCGCGAACCCTTGCACACGGGGCAGTCGACCTCGCGCATGTAGGCCTCGTACTTCTCTCGCGAGAAGTCCGACTCCGTCTGCTCGTGGAGGCGCTCGAGCCACGTCACGACGCCCTCGAAGCCCGTCGTGTACTGGCGCTCACGGCCGAAGCGGTTCTTGAAGCGCACGTGGACCTTGTAGTCCTTGCCGTTGAGGATCGCGTTCCTCGCGGCCTTCGGCAGGTTCTCCCACGGCTCGTCGAGCGAGAAGTCGAGCTCGTCGGCCAGCGCCGCGACCGTGCGCCCGAAGTACTCCGAGGACGTCTGGGCCCACGGCGCGACCGCGCCCTCGTTGAGCGTCCTCTGCGGGTCCGGGATGACGAGCTCGGGGTCGACCTCGAGGCGCACGCCGATGCCCGTGCACTCGGGGCAGGCGCCGTACGGGGCGTTGAACGAGAACGTGCGAGGCTCCATCTCCTCGAGCGTCAGCACGTGATCGTTGGGGCACGCGCGCTTCTCGCTGTAGCGGCGCTGCGGGAGCTCGCCGTCGACGGGGTCGATCACGACGAGGCCGTCCGCGATCCGCAACGCGGTCTCGACCGAGTCGGCAAGGCGCTGCCGGACGCCGTCGCGGGCGACGAGGCGATCGACGACGACCTCGATGTCGTGCTTGAGCTTCTTCTCGAGCTGCGGAGGCTCGGTGAGCTGCACCGTCTCGCCGTCGACGCGGGCGCGGGCGAAGCCCTGCTGCTGGAGCTCCTCGAAGAGGTCCTGGTACTCGCCCTTGCGGCCGCGCACCACCGGCGCGAGCACCTGGTAGCGCGTGCCCTCGGGAAGCGCGAGCACCGAGTCGACGATCTGCTGCGGAGTCTGCGAGCGGATCTCCTCGCCGCACACGGGGCAATGCGGCGTGCCGACGCGCGCGTAGAGCAGGCGCAGGTAGTCGTAGACCTCGGTGATCGTGCCCACGGTCGAGCGCGGGTTGCGGTTCGTCGACTTCTGATCGATGGACACCGCCGGCGACAGGCCCTCGATGAAGTCGACGTCGGGCTTGTCCATCTGCCCGAGGAACTGGCGCGCGTACGCGCTCAGCGACTCGACGTAGCGGCGCTGCCCCTCCGCGAAGATCGTGTCGAAGGCCAGGGAGGACTTGCCGGATCCGGACAGCCCCGAGAACACGATGAGAGAGTCCCGGGGAAGGTCCAGATCGACGCCCTTGAGGTTGTGCTCGCGCGCTCCGCGCACCAGGATCCGGTCGTTCACACGGCAATGCTACGCGCTCCCGCTTCGAACACCTGTTCGATGCCGTTCGCGTGTCGCGTCCCGGTGCCACCCGAGAGGATCTGGCGTGCCGCGGCCGCGGAGCGCCACGGGCGCGGAGCACGCCCGGTGGTACAGGATGGGTCCATGAGCCTCTACGCAGTGCACTACACGTACGACGAGCGCGCCGAGGAGCGCGCAGCCAGGCGCCCTGAGCACCTTGGCCACTTCCGCGCGCTCGCCGCGGAGGGGAAGGTGCCCGTCATCGGCCGCTACGGCGACGAGCTCGAGCCCGGTGCGCTCATCGTGCTCGACGTCGACTCGCTCGACGAGGCGGAGACCATCGTGGCGAACGATCCCTACGTGCTCGCGGGCCTCGTTCCCGAGCGGGTCATCCGCGAGTGGCCCGCATTCGGCGCGTGGCCCGGGCGCGACTTCCCCGCCTGAGCCCGAACGGCCGGTAGCCGGCCTCGCTAGACCTGCTCGTTCTCGTCGGTGCGAGGCTCGGGTTCGACATCCTCGCGCGGGTCGTGCAGATGCTCCCCCGTGCGCCGCGAGACGATCAGCGAGGCGATCGCTGCCGTGCCGAGCACGCCGACGATCACCCCGAGCGACACCCACGTGGACGGGACGGGCACGCTCTCGAAGGGCTGACCGTCGTTGAGGAACGGCAGCGTGTTGCCGTGCAGGGCCTCGAGGATCATCTTGACGCCGATGAACCCGAGCACGACTGCAAGGCCGTAGGACAGGTAGATGAGGCGGCTGAGCAGGCCATCGACCACGAAGAAGAGCTGGCGCAGCCCCAGCAGGGCGAGGGCGTTCGCGGTGAAGACGATGTACGGATCCTGCGTGAGCCCGAAGATGGCCGGGATCGAGTCGAGCGCGAACATCACGTCGGTCGATCCCAGCGCGACGACCACGAGCAGCAGCGGCGTCACCATGCGCTTGCCGTGCTCGTGGACGAGCATGTGGGTGCCGCGGTAGCCGTCCGTCACCGGCATGGCTCGACGCACCGCGCGGATGAAGGCGTTCTCCTTGTACTCGGTCTCCCCCTCCTCGGCGCCGCCCTCCCGACCGACCATGATCGCGGTGTAGATGAGGAAGAGCCCGAACAGGAAGAACACCCAGTGGAAGGCGTTGAGCGCCGCGGCGCCGGCGGCGATGAAGAAGCCTCGGAACACGAGCGCGAGGGCGATTCCGATGAGAAGCACCCGCTCCCTCAGCTTGGGCGGCACCGCGAAGCGCGTGAGGATCACGAGGAACACGAACAGGTTGTCGACCGACAGCGACTTCTCCGTCACGTATCCGGCGAGGAACTCCGCGCCCTTGTCCGGCGTGGACCACCACCAGAAGCTCGCTCCGAACAGGAGCGAGATGCCGATGTAGAACACGGACCACCACATCGACTCCTTGAAGGAGGGCACGTGCGGGCGGCCCACGACCACGAAGAAGTCGAAGGCGAACATGCCGACGATGACCGCGAGCGTGATCGTCCAGACGAGGGGTGATTCCACCCGATCATCCTAGAGGCGGCACGAGGGGTCAGCCCGCGGCGAGCATGCCCCTGAGCTCCTTCTTGAGCTCGCCGATCTCATCGCGCAGCCGCGCCGCGAGCTCGAACTGCAGCTCGGAGGCGGCCTCGCGCATCTGCGCGGACAGCTCCTCGATCAGGTCGGAGAGCTCCTCGGCGGGCCGCTCGCGCTGCTGCGGGTCGACCGTGCTCGGCGTCGGGGCCTTCGCGCGCGCCTCCTCGAGGGTCTGTGCGGTGTCGGCCTCCTCGCGCGCGAGCATCTCGGTGATGTCGCCGATGCGCTTGCGCAGCGGCGTGGGGTCGATGCCGTGCTCGGTGTTGTACGCGACCTGGATCTCGCGACGGCGATTGGTCTCGTCGATCGCGGATGCCATGGAGTCCGTGATCGTGTCCGCATACATGTGGACCTCACCGGAGACGTTGCGCGCCGCGCGGCCGATCGTCTGGATCAGCGAGGTCCCCGAGCGGAGGAACCCCTCCTTGTCCGCGTCGAGGATCGACACGAGAGAGACCTCCGGAAGGTCGAGGCCCTCGCGCAGCAGGTTGATGCCCACGAGCACGTCGAAGCGTCCCCGCCGCAGCTCGCGGAGCAGCTCCACCCGGCGCAGCGTGTCCACGTCCGAGTGGAGGTACTCGACGCGGACCTCTCGATCGGACAGGTACTCGGTGAGATCCTCCGCCATCTTCTTGGTCAGGGTCGTCACGAGCACGCGCTCGTCGCGCTCGACGCGCAGCCGGATCTCCTCGAGGAGGTCGTCGATCTGCCCCTCGGTCGGCTTGACGACGATCTTGGGGTCGACGAGGCCCGTCGGGCGGATGATCTGCTCGACCACTCCGTCGGAGCGCTCGAGCTCGTACTGCCCTGGGGTCGCCGAGAGGTACACGGTCTGGCCGATCCGCTCCTGGAACTCGGGGAACTTCAGCGGCCGGTTGTCGAGCGCGGACGGGAGCCTGAAGCCGTGGTCGACCAGGGTGCGCTTGCGCGACGCGTCGCCCTCGTACATCGCGCCGATCTGCGGCACCGTCACGTGCGACTCGTCGATCACGAGCAGGAAGTCGTCCGGGAAGTAGTCGAGGAGCGTGTGAGGGGGCGTCCCCTGCTCGCGCTGCTCGATGTGCCTCGAGTAGTTCTCGATGCCCGAGCAGGTGCCGACCGACCGCATCATCTCGAGGTCGAACGTCGTGCGCATCTTGAGCCGCTGCGCCTCGAGCAGCTTGTTCTGCCGCTCGAGCTCCTGAAGCCGCTCCTCGAGCTCGAGCTCGATGGTCCGGATCGCCGCGTTCATGCGCTCCTCGCTCGCGACATAGTGCGAGGCCGGGAACAGGTGCACCTGCTCGCGCTTCTCGACCACGTCGCCCGTGAGCGGATGCAGCGTGTAGAGCGCCTCGACCTCGTCGCCGAACATCTCGATGCGGATCGCGAGCTCCTCGTACACCGGGATGATCTCCACGGTGTCGCCACGCACGCGGAACGTGCCGCGGGTGAACGCGAGGTCGTTGCGCGCGTACTGCATCTGCACGAACTCCCGCAGTAGCGAGTCACGATCCACGACATCGCCCACCGCGAGCGTCACCATGCCCTGGATGTACTCCTCGGGAGTGCCGAGACCGTAGATGCACGACACCGACGAGACGACGACGACGTCGCGTCGCGTCAGCAGTGAGTTGGTCGCGGAGTAGCGCAGCCGCTCGACCTCCTCGTTGATCGACGAGTCCTTCTCGATGAAGGTGTCCGTCTGCGGGACATAGGCCTCGGGCTGGTAGTAGTCGTAGTAGCTCACGAAGTACTCGACGGCGTTGTGCGGGAGGAGCTCGCGGAACTCGTTCGCGAGCTGCGCCGCGAGCGTCTTGTTGTGCGCCATCACAAGCGTCGGCCGCTGCAGCCTCTCGACGAGCCAAGCGGTGGTCGCGGACTTTCCCGTTCCGGTCGCACCGAGCAGCACGACGTCCCGCTCGCCCGCATCGATCCGGCGGGCGAGATCGTCGATCGCCTTGGGCTGGTCGCCCGACGGCTTGTACTCGGAGACCACCTGGAAGGGGTGGTCGGCTCTGCGCAGGTCCGGGGTCATGGCACTACGGTACGCCGAGGCTCTGACATCGCCGTCCCGCTCCCCCAGGCCCCGATCCGCACGTCTGCACGAGGCATTCGAGGGCGTGGAGACCTGGCACGAGCACGCGTCAGCCCAGGGAGCGCAAGGGGGCGTGGCTAGCGGGAGGCCCCCGGCACCACACGGCCCCACAGCTCGTCGACCTGCGCCCGCAGATGCTCGGGAGAGCCGTTCCCGTCCAGGACGACATCGGCGATCGTGGCGCGTTGCGCATCGGTGGCCTGTGAGGCCATCCGCGCCACGGCCTCGGCGTGCGGCATCCCCCGGCCGTCGATGAGTCGCTTGACCCTCACCGCGTGGTCGGCCTGGATCGCGATCACCATGTCGAACCCGTCGCCGTAGCCGGTCTCGAACAGGAGCGGGATGTCGTGCACGACGACGGGCACGCCGTCGTTGCGCGCCTTGCGGTCCTCCGCCTGGCTCATGGCGAACACTGTCGGGTGGACGATGCCGTTGAGCCGCGCGAGCGCCGCCGGGTCGTTGAAGACGATGCCGGCCAGCGCCTTGCGGTCGAGCTGGCCATCGCGCAGGACGCGGTCGCCGAACTCCCGCACGATGTCGACGAGCGCGGCCGAGCCGGGCTCGACGGCGCGCCGGGCGAGCTCGTCATGATCCACGAGCCGCGCGCCGAGCTCCTCGAAGCGCGCGGCGGCAGTCGACTTCCCGGCACCGATGCCGCCGGTCAGGCCAATTCGCAGCATCCCGGGAGTCAACCACCGGGAGGCATGCCTCCGCAACAGGAAGAGACGCGCGCCACACTGCATGTCGGCGGGAAGCACGAAGGGCCGCGACCCTTGCGGATCGCGGCCCTTCGACGGGTGATGCTTAGTTGCCCGTCAGCTTCTCACGCAGAGCGGCGAGACGCTCGTCCGAGGCCAGCGTGCCGGCGTCGGCGGAGTCCTCGTCCTGCGAGCTGTACGAGGTCGGGCCACCCTTGGCGCCCGCGCGCTTGCGCGGCGCGGCAGCCGGGGCCTCCGCCTCGGCGACGGCAGCCTGCTCGTCCTGCTTGGCGACGAACGACTTGTGGGCCTCCCAGCGCTCGTGGGCCTCGGCGTACTCCGCCTCCCACGCCTCGCGCTGCTCCTCGTAGCCCTCGCGCCACTCCTGGGTCTCCGGGTCGAAGCCCTCGGGGTACTTGTAGTTGCCCTGCTCGTCGTACTCGGCCGTCATGCCGTAGAGCGCGGGGTCGAAGTCCTCGCCCGCGGGGTCGACGCCCTCGTTCGCCTGCTTGATGGACAGCGAGATGCGGCGACGCTCGAGGTCGATGTCGATGATCTTGACGAAGACCTCCTCGTCGGCCTGGACGACCTGCTCGGGCAGCTCGACGTGGCGGACGGCGAGCTCCGAGATGTGCACCAGGCCCTCGATGCCCTCGAAGACGCGGACGAACGCGCCGAACGGGACGAGCTTCGTGACCTTGCCCGGGACGATCTGGCCGATCGCGTGGGTGCGGGCGTAGACCGCCCACGGGTCCTCCTGGGTCGCCTTGAGCGACAGCGAGACGCGCTCGCGGTCCATGTCGATGTCGAGAACCTCGACCTCGACCTCCTGGCCGACCGAGACGACCTCGTTCGGGTGGTCGATGTGCTTCCACGACAGCTCGGAGACGTGCACGAGGCCGTCCACGCCGCCGAGGTCGACGAACGCACCGAAGTTGACGATCGACGAGACGACACCCTTGCGGACCTGGCCCGGCTTGAGCGCGGTGAGGAACGACGAGCGCACCTCGGACTGCGTCTGCTCGAGGAAGGCACGGCGCGACAGGACCACGTTGTTGCGGTTCTTGTCGAGCTCGATGATCTTCGCCTCGATCTGCTGACCGATGTAGGGGCCCAGGTCGCGGACGCGACGCATCTCGACGAGCGAGGCGGGCAGGAAGCCGCGCAGACCGATGTCCACGATCAGGCCGCCCTTGACGACCTCGATGACGGTACCGGTGACGACGCCGTCCTCCTCCTTGACCTTCTCGATCGAGCCCCAGGCGCGCTCGTACTGCGCACGCTTCTTGGACAGGATCAGACGGCCTTCCTTGTCCTCCTTGGTGAGAACGAGGGCCTCGATCGTGTCGCCGACGTTGACGACATCGTCGGGGTCGGCGTCGTGACGGATGGAGAGCTCGCGGGCGGGGATGACGCCTTCGGTCTTGTAACCGATGTCGAGGAGGACCTCGTCACGGTCGACCTTGACGATGGTGCCCTCGACGAGGTCGCCGTCGTCGAAGTTCTTGATGGTCGCGTCGATGGCAGCGAGGAAATCCTCAGCGGTGCCGATGTCGTTGACGGCGATCGGGGTGGACTCGGGGGAGGAAACGGACATTAAGGAGTAGCTCCGGTGGACAGGGAATTCGTATGAATATGGACAGGTCCTCGTTTGCGCGCGCGAACGCGCACAGAAGGCCGCTGACCATGCTACTCCCTTGCGAGCGCCTTGCACAAAGCAGCAAGGGTCACCGTCCGGTCACGATGTCCGGACGGTGACCCCACTGTCGCGCGGCTCAGAGCTCGCGTGCCGCCTGCAGGAGGTTCTCGGGAACCCACTTGGTCTTGCCGGACATCACCGCGAAGTCCTCAAGCACGACGTGCTCGCCCTGGATCGCGGTGAACTTGTGGCTCTCGCCGGCGACGATCCCGTCGATCGCGGCGACGCCGAAGCGGGTGCCGAGAAGTCGGTCGGCCGCCGTCGGGATTCCTCCGCGCTGGACGTAGCCCAGGACGGTGAGGCGCGTCGGGAACCCGGTGCGCGCCTCGATCGCCTTCGTGACCTCGTGCCCGATCGAGCCGGCGATCGGGTTGCCCTTCGCATCGATGGTCGGCTTGCCGTCCCACGAGCTCTCCTCGGCAGGGATGGCGCCCTCGGCGACCGCGACGATCGAGAAGTTCTTGTAGCGGTGACGGTGCTTGATCCGCTTCGCGATCTTGTCGATGTCGAACGGCTCCTCAGGGGCGAGGATGATGTCAGCACCGCCGGCGATACCAGCGGTGACGGCGATCCAGCCGCTGTGGCGGCCCATCAGCTCGACGACCATGACGCGGTTGTGCGACTCCGCCGTGGAGTGCAGACGGTCGATCGCCTCGGTGGCGACGGTGACGGCCGTGTCGAATCCGATCGCCGCGTCGGTGCCGACGACGTCGTTGTCGATCGTCTTCGGGATCCCGATCACCGGGATGCCGATCGCGTCCGACACCTTGCCGGCAGCCTTGAGCGTGCCGTCGCCGCCGATGCAGATGAGGCCGTCGAGCTTCTCATTCTGGACCGTGTCCTTGACGGCCTCCATGCCGCCCTTCACCTTGTGAGGGTGGCAGCGGGCCGTGCCGAGCATCGTGCCGCCCTCCACGAGCTTCCCGGACACGTCGTCGCGGGTGAGCGGCTTCGCGTCCCCGTCGATCACGCCCTGCCAGCCGTTCATGAAGCCGACGATCGAGCAGCCGTGCTGCGCGGTGCCGCGCTTCACCACCGCCCTGATCGCTGCGTTGAGCCCCGGGCAGTCTCCGCCGCCCGTGAGGATTCCGATGCGCATGCCACCATCCCTAGTGTCCTGCGGCGCGCCAGCTGGCGCCCGCTCCGACGTTCACGTCGAGCGGCACGGCGAGGTCAGCCGCGCCACCCATCTCCTCCCGAAGGATCGACTCGACCGCATCCCGCTCTCCGGGGGCCGTCTCGACCACGAGTTCATCATGCACTTGAAGTACCTGCCTGGATGACAGACGTTCGTCCTGCAGCCGACGATCCACCCCAAGCATGGCACGTTTGATGAGATCGGCCGCGGAGCCCTGGATCGGTGCGTTGAGCGCCGCCCGCTCCGCGATGTCCCGCCTCTGCCGGTTGGACGAGTTCAGGTCCGGGATGTACCGCCGGCGGCCGAAGATCGTCTCCGTGTATCCGTCCGTGCGGGCCTGCACGACGACGCCGTGGAGGTACTCCCTCACCGCGCCGAACCGCGCGAAGTAGTCGTCCATGAGCGCCTGCGCCTGGCCCACCTCGAGGCCGAGCTGCTTCGACAGCCCGAAGCTCGACAGCCCATAGGCGAGCCCGTAGGACATCGCCTTGACCTGCGAGCGCATCTGCGCCGTGACGTCCTCCGGCTCGACGCCGAACACTCGCGAGCCGACGAAACGGTGCAGGTCCTCCCCCGCACGGAAGGCCGAGATGAGCTCCTCGTCGCCCGACAGGTGCGCCATGATCCGCATCTCGATCTGGCTGTAGTCCGCCGTCACGAGAGTGTCGAAGGCGTCTCCGACGACGAAGGCCTCGCGGATCCGATGTCCCTCATCCGTCCGGATCGGGATGTTCTGCAGGTTCGGGTCGCGCGAGCTCAGGCGTCCCGTCGCTGCCACGGTCTGCGAGAACGTCGTGTGGATGCGCCCATCGGCGCGCACCTCCGTCGCGAGCCCCTTGATGATCTGCGCGAGCTTGGTGGCATCCCGGTGCGCGAGCAGCGCCTCGAGGAACGGGTGGGGCCGCTTCGTGTAGAGCTCCTGAAGGGAGCCTGCATCGGTCGAGTACCCGGTCTTGATCTTGCGGGTCTTGGGCATGCCGAGCCGTTCGAAGAGCACTTCCTGGAGCTGCTTGGGGCTGCCCAGGTTCACCTGGTCTCCGCCGATCGCGTCGTACGCGTCCTGCGCGGCGAGCGCGGCGCGGCCGAGGGCCTCGTCCGACAGGCCACCGAGATGAGCGGAGTCGACCGCGACACCCGCGTCCTCCATGCGCGCCAGCACCGCGATCAGCGGGATCTCGAGGTCGCGGTACAGGTCGGTCATCCCGCGGTCGGCCAGCTCAGGGGCGAGCACGTCCGCCAGCGCTGCGACTCGCGCCGCGCGCTCCCCCGCCGCGATCCCGACCGACGCACCGAGCCCGAGGTCGAGCTCATCTCCTCCCGCCGACGTGGCGGACGACACGCCCAGGTAGCGCTGCAGCACCGAGTCGAGATCGAAGCCCCGCTGGTCGGGGTTCACGAGGAACGCCGCGATCTGGGTGTCGCCCACGAGTCCTTCCAAGCTCATTCCGCGAGAGGCGAGCGAGTGCCACGCGTCCTTCGCCCCGTGGAGCACCTTGGGGACGCCAGGATCGCTTAGCCACGCGGCGAGGCGCTTCTCGTCGGCGGCAGACAGCTCCGCCAGATCGATGCCCCAGGCGTTGCCTCCCTGCGCAACGCCCACAGCCCACGCGTCCGCATCGGCGCCTCCCCTGCCATCCACGTGGACCGCGACCTCGCCGGCGAGGGCGACCACGGCATCGACCGCGCCCTCGACGACGACCTCGAGCTCCGGCTCGGGCTCCGCGTCCTGCGCGGCGTCGCCCGAGACGAACGGCATGAGGCGATCGCGCAGCGTCCGGAACTGGAGCGCATCGCACATCTCGTGGATGCCCTGCGCATCGGCGCCCTCGTACTCGAGGTCGGTGACCGCGAAAGGCACCTCGAGGTCGGTGAGCAGGTGGTTGAGCTCGCGGTTGAGGCGCACCTGGTCGAGGTGGTCCCGCAGGCTCTGTCCCGCCTTGCCGGGGACGTCGTCGGCCTGCGTGAGGATCTCCTCGAGCCCCCCGTACGTCCCGATCCACTTGGCGGCGGTCTTGGGTCCGACGCCGGGCACACCGGGGAGGTTGTCCGAGGTCTCGCCGACGAGCGCGGCCAGGTCTGGATACTGGCCAGGGTCGACGCCGTACTTCTCACGCACCGCGTCCGGCGTGAACTCGACGAGGTCGGAGACGCCCTTGCGCGGATACAGCAGCGTCACGTCCTCGTTGACGAGCTGGATGGTGTCGCGGTCACCCGAGACGACGAGGACGCGCATGCCGGCCTCTCGTCCGAGCCTCGCATACGTCGCGAGGAGATCGTCGGCCTCGTAGCGCTCCTTGTCGACCGCGGCCACGCCGAGCGCCGCGAGCATCTCGCGGATGAGCGGGACCTGAGGCTCGAACTCGGGCGGCGTCGCGTCGCGGGTGCCCTTGTAGGAGGGCAGGCGCTCGGTGCGGAACGTGCCGCCCGGGAGATCGAAGGCGACGGCCACGTGAGTCGGCTCGCGGTCCTTCATCAGCGACGCCAGCATCGTCGTGAAGCCGTACACGGCGTTGGTCGGGGTGCCCGTCGACGTGGCGAAGTTCTCGACCGGAAGGCCGAAGAACGCCCGGAATGCCATCGACAGTCCGTCCACGAGCAGAAGAGTTCCTTGGGGAGTGGTGCTCACACATGACAACCTATCGCCATGACTGACATCGATGACGATCTCACCGCCGTGGTGCCGGGCTCGCTCATGGAGCGACTCGGCATCTCGATCCTGGAGGTGTCCGCCGAGCGTGCCGTGGGGACGATGCCCGTGCACGGCAACACGCAGCCGCTGCGGCTGCTCCACGGCGGCGCCACCGCGGCGCTCGCCGAGACGCTCGGCTCCTACGCCGCCTACGTGCACGCCGGACCGGAACGCACCGCGGTCGGCGTCGACCTGTCGATCACCCATCACCGCGCCGTGCGCGAGGGTCTCGTGACCGCCACAGCGACCGCCCTGCACCTCGGCGGACGGGTCTGCTCTTACAGCATCGATGTCGTCGACGACAAGGACCGAAAGGTCGCTTCTGCGCGGCTTACCTGCATGTTGATCGCCCATTCGCAGGATTCTTAGCGGTTCGCGCAGGATTCCTGCCGAGGCCGCCACGTTATCGTCGCGCTACACAAACGAAACATCCCTCCGCTAGTTTGAGTGACATCCCTAACAGGAGGAAACAGTGACGACGACCATCGATCGCCGCGTCATCGTGCGTGCGATCGTCGTTTTCCTGCTCGCGGCCACAGCCATCACCCTTGTCTCAGTGATGCTGATGTCCGATAGCGCGCAGGCGACAGACGTGGCGACCCATGCGGTCGCCGCCGATACGTCGAGCGACGATGCCACCACGACCGCAACCAGCTCGACTGCAGACAACATCCTGTGGCTGCAGTCGCTTGTCAACGGACTCGCCTTCGGAACGCTTCTGGCACTTGCGTCCGTGGGCCTCTCCCTCATCTACGGCACCACGGGGCTGAGCAACTTCGCACACGGCGAGCAGGTCTCGTTCGGTGCCGTGCTCACCTACTTCCTGGTGACCCCGCAGGACGTGTCCATCCCGCTCATCCCGGTGTCGTTCAACATAGGGCTGCCGCTGCTCGTCGGTGCCGCGATCGGCATCGCCGTGTCGGCCGGCACCGGTTGGCTGCAGGACAAGTTCCTGTGGTCGCCGCTGCGCCGCAAGGGCGTCGGCACCGTGCAGCAGATGATCGTCTCGATCGGTCTGTCGCTCGCGCTGCTGAACTTCATCCAGTGGTGGATCGGCGGTGGGCGCATCGGCCTGACCACGTCTGCTGGCAACGCGATCGACCTGGGCCCGGTGACCATCACCGACACGACCATCATCTCCGTCGCGATCGCGCTGATCTGCCTCGGCGGCGTCTCGTGGTTCCTGCTCAAGACCCGACTCGGCCGTGCGACCCGTGCGGTGTCCGACAACCCGGCTCTCGCCTCGGCGTCCGGCATCCAGGTCTCGCAGATCATCCGCCTCGTGTGGGTGCTCTCGGCGGGCCTCGCCGGCCTCGGCGGTGTGCTGCTCGCCCTGTACGAGGGCGGCACCGCCTTCGACGCTGGCGCGCGTCTGCTGATGCTGATGTTCGCGGCTGTCACGCTCGGCGGTCTCGGACAGGCCTTCGGCGCCCTTGTCGGCTCGCTCGTCATCGGAGTCGTCGTCGAGATGTCGACGCTCGTGCTTCCCGCCGACCTCAAGATCGCCGTCGCGCTGATCGTCCTCATCCTGGTGCTCCTCGTGAGGCCCCAGGGAATCCTCGGCCGTGCGGAAAGGGTGGGCTAAGCCATGGATATCCTCATCGCGGTCACCCGCGAGATGTTCGCGCCGACCACTGCGGCGTTCGCGCTCGCGGCGATCGGCCTCAACTTCCACTTCGGCCTCACCGGCCTGCTCAACATGGGCCACGCCGGCTTCATGCTGCTGGGCATGTACGGCTACGCCATCACGGTGCGCGAGGGCGGCGGCATGCTGCTCGGCTTCGCGGTCGCCATCCTGCTCGCGGTCGCCTTCGGCCTCCTGCTCGGCTGGCCCACGCTCAAGCTGCGCGGCGACTATCTGGCGATCGTGACGATCGCTGCGGCGGAGTTCGTCAGGTTCCTCGGCAGATCC
This sequence comes from Demequina sp. NBRC 110054, assembly GCF_002090115.1. NCBI lineage: Bacteria > Bacillati > Actinomycetota > Actinomycetes > Micrococcales > Demequinaceae > Demequina > Demequina sp. NBRC 110054. Next base: position 100,246 of record NZ_BBRK01000005.1, on the reverse strand, counting down.
TCGGTGATGAAGAACATCACGGGTGGTTCGACCGGAATCCGCGGCACGGACTACAAGGAGCCGTTCGAGTCGCTCTCGCCGTTCCCCGACGCTCTCATCACGATCGGCCCGTGGCAGCTCCACGGCTCCGCCTCGACCTCGTGGTGGCTCGTGGTCGTCTCATGGTCTTCGGTCGCACTCTTCGCGTGGGTCTTCTGGATGCTCGCGAAGTCGCCCTGGGGCCGTGTGCTCAAGGGCATCCGCGAGGACGAGGACGCTGTCCGCTCGCTCGGCAAGAACGTCTATGCGTACAAGATGCAGGCGCTCGTCATCGGTGGCGTGCTCGGCGCGCTCGGCGGCATCTTCTGGTCGTTCGGAAACGCGGTGTCCCCCGACTCCATGGGTCGCCCCACCACGTTCTGGATCTGGACGCTGCTGCTCCTCGGTGGTGCCGCCACCGTGTTCGGCCCGATCCTCGGCTCGGTGATCTTCTGGGCCGCGATCGTGCTGGTCAAGCAGCTCTCCGCTGCGCTGATCCCCGAGGCCATCATGTCGACGACCGCCCGCGAGCCCTTCGCGCTGATCCTGGTCGGTGTCACGCTGATGCTGCTGGTCATCTTCAGACCACAGGGCATCCTTGGAAACAGAAGGGAGCTGGCGATCAATGGCTGACGAGAAGCCCACGCCCACCTCGGCGGATCCGTTCGCCCTGGTGCCCCACGAGCCCGGCGCGCCGAAGATGGACAAGATCATCGTCGCGGACCACATCCACCGTCACTTCGGTGGTCTGACCGCGGTCGACGTCGAGCACTTCGAGGTCCAGCGCAACGCGATCACCGCGCTGATTGGACCGAACGGTGCCGGCAAGTCGACCTTCTTCAACCTGCTGACCGGCTTCGACAAGCCTCAGACGGGCGAGTGGTCGTTCAACGGGTTCTCCCTGCACTCCAAGTCCCCTGCCGCAGTCGCGCGGTCGGGCATGGTGCGCACGTTCCAGCTCACCAAGGCGCTCTCGCGCATGACGGTGATCGAGAACATGCGTCTCGGTGCGTCGGAGCAGGTCGGCGAGAGCCTCATGCGGGCGATGTTCCCCGGGCTCTGGAAGAAGCAGGAGGAGGAGATCACCGCCAAGGCGGAGGAGCTGCTCGTCCGCTTCAAGCTCGACAAGAAGCGTGACGACTACGCCGGAGAGCTCTCCGGCGGTCAGCGCAAGCTGCTCGAGATGGCCCGTGCCCTCATGTCCGACCCCGAGATCGTCATGCTCGACGAGCCCATGGCCGGCGTGAACCCGGCGCTCACGGAGTCGCTCCTGGACCACATCATCGAGCTCAAGAACCAGGGCGTCACCGTCCTGTTCGTCGAGCACGACATGCACATGGTCCGCCGCATCTCCGACTGGGTCGTGGTGATGGCCGAGGGCAAGATCATCGCCGAGGGCCCTCCCGGGACCGTCATGGCCAACAAGGCGGTGCAGGATGCCTACCTGGGCGCGCACCACGACACCGACCTGTCCGAGGAGCGCTAAGTGAACGACGCACCTGTCATCCTCCACGCCGATGACATCATCGCCGGATACCTCCCTGGGATCGACATCCTCAACGGATGCACCATGGAGGTCCGCGAGGGCGAGCTCATCGGCATCATCGGCCCCAACGGCGCCGGCAAGTCCACGTTCCTCAAGGCGCTGTTCGGCCTCGTGCCGATCCGCTCGGGCTCCGTGAGCCTCGCCGGCCAGGACATCACCAACAAGCGCGCTGACGAGCTGGTCAAGCGAGGCATCGGATTCGTCCCCCAGACGAACAACGTGTTCCCCTCGCTCAGCATCGAGGAGAACCTCGAGATGGGCTCGTACCAGGCGCCGAAGAAGTTCAAGGAGCAGTTCGACAAGATCGTCGACCTGTTCCCCGTGCTCGGTGAGCGCCGCACCCAGCGCGCGGGCTCGCTGTCCGGTGGTGAGCGTCAGATGGTCGCCATGGCCCGCGCGCTCATGATGGACCCGCACGTGCTGCTCCTCGATGAGCCGTCTGCTGGCCTGTCCCCCGCGCGTCAGGACGAGACCTTCGTCCGCACGCGAGAGATCAACCGCACCGGCGTCACGGTCATCATGGTCGAGCAGAACGCTCGTCGCTGCCTGCAGATCGCGGACCGCGGCTACGTGCTCGATCAGGGCACGTCCGCCTACACCGCGACCGGCCAGGAGCTGCTCAAGGACCCCAAGGTCATCGAGCTGTACCTGGGCACGCTGGGAGCCTAGGCCTCCAGCCCGCGAGAAGCGCCCCGTCACCCTCAAGGTGGCGGGGCGCTTCTGCGTCCCCGCCAGGCCGCTCCCTCGGCCCATGGCGGTGTGGAACGCCCCCGCTGCCCCGGGTGCACCTCCGGTGCGCCTCCTCGGCCCAGGGCCGGCCGGCGTCGCTCCGGCGCCGTACTCGGTCCTGCTCCAGAGAGGACGCCTGCGGGGTCGCGAGTCGCGGTCTGCGCCCTAGTGGACGCTCAAGGTCGTTTCTGGACGTCGTCTGTGCCCTGGTGGACATTCCTGTACCGCTCAGGGCTGCCAGCGGTTCCCAGGCGATGCGGTACCGGGAAGATGCGGCGCCGGGCCATCCGGCCTCGCGCCTTCGCCGTTCGGCGTCTGGTAGCCGCCCCTCGCGTCGCGACCCTCATAGGAGACCGGTAGGAATCCGTCCACTAGGACGCCCGCGACGGCGGAAACCGACAATGAGTGTCCACCGGCGCGCGGGTGGGTGCCGGAGGGGGCGACGTTGTGGACGCTGCTGGTGGGTCGTGGTGTGGACGATGCGGGTGGGTGCCGGAGGGGGCGACGTTGTGGACGCTGCTGGTGGGTCTGGGCGGGAACGATGCTGGGGCGGCTGGGTGCGGATCCGTGGTGTGGACGATGCGGATGCGGGGTGGGGACGACGAGGGCGCGCGGGTGGGTGAGGTGGGCCCGGCGGCGTGCCTGGCACGCCAGGCCGACCCCTCCAGGGCATGCGAAAGGGCCCCTGGCCGAAGCCAGGGGCCCTTCGCGTGTGTTGCTACGCAATCACCGCAGTGCGGGAATTACGCGGCGGGAACCTCACCGTAGACGGCCTCGGTCCACACCGGGACGTTCGAGCCATCGAACTCGTACACGCCGATGTAGGCGGACGAGGGGTCGTTGGCGTCGTTGAACGCACCCGAACCGGAGACCGCGGTGTAGGCGATCGACTCGCCGGCCTCGAGCAGCTCGGCGCACTCGGCGAAGCCGGAGCACTCCGTGCCACCGGTGGAACCGGAGACCGCAGCCATGTTGGCCTGGATCGTCGCACCGTCGACGCCGCCACCGGCGACCGCGGCGAGCGCGAGCAGCATGGCCGAGTCGTAGGACTCAGCGCCGTAGGCGAAGGAGTCGAGCTCCTCGTCCGCAACGCTGTTCAGCAGCGCCTGGAACTCCTCGGTCGGGTTCGCACCGGGGATGGTGCCCTTCGCGCCCTCGAGCAGACCCGCGTCGAGGTCCTCCGAGTAGTCGGCGGTGTTTCCGTCCGTGTAGTACGTCATCGAGAAGTCGTCCCAGCCGGCGGTCTGCAGCGCCTTGATGACCTGGACGGTCTGCTCGAAGGCGATGATCAGGATCGCCTCGGGGTCGGTCGCCATGACGGCCTGCGCCTCAGCGGAGAAGTTCGTCGCGGTCGGGTCGAACGTCTCGGTCTCGCCGTAGGTCACGTCGACGGTGTCACCGAGGGTGTCGACCACGACGTCGCGCAGCGACGTGCCGTAGTCGTCCTCGAACACCAGGATGCCGAGGCTCTCGATGCCGTCGTCCATGATGACGTTGGCGAGCGCGTTGCCCTGGACGGTGTCCGGCGGCGCCACGCGGAAGTAGAAGTCCGAGTAGCCCGACAGCGCGGTCGAGGTGTTCGCGGGCGAGATCTGGACCACGGAAGCCGCGGCGATGTCGTCGACGACGTTCAGCGACACGGAGGACGACGCGGCACCGATGATGCCTCCGACGTTCTCAGCGATGAGGTCCGAGACCGACTGCGAGGCGATCTGCGGGTTGGCGGTGTCGGACGAGTCAGCGTGGATGACCTCGACGTCCTGACCGTTGACGCCGCCGGCCTCGTTGATCTCCTGGATCGCGAGGTCGACACCGGCGATCTCGGGCGGGCCCAGGAAGGCCAGCGAGCCGGTGATCGGAAGCAGCGTGCCGATCTTCAGAGCGTCGCCCGAGGCAGCGCTGTCGCTGCCCTCCGCCGAGCTGCTCGAGTCCGCGTCACCCTCAACCGAGCAGGCCGCAAGGGCCAGCGTTGCGACGGCCGCCACGGCCGCGCCACGCGCGATGGTGTTCCATCGTGCCATGTTTTTTCCTCCAAACTGACGGGAGCCACCGTCAGCGCATCGGTGTAGGGACGGTCCCTACTCGATGCCGCCAAACTAGCGACCGTTTGTTTCTCTCATGGGTCACGATCATCACGATTTCGTGACCTGCGCCAGGAATCACGAGAGGAAACACGCACGTCACACACAATTCACCGCGTTTTTCGTCATTGGGTGACCAAAGTCCCAGGCAGACGAGAGACGCGGCCCCACACGGGTGCCGCGCCTCTCGGAACGTGGTGATGGCCGGGCTGCTACTTGCCGCCGCCCATCTGGTCGATGACGGCCTCGGCGACCTCGCGCATCGTCAGACGGCGGTCCATCGAGGTCTTCTGGATCCAACGGAACGACTCGGGCTCGTTGAGCTTCATCTTCTCCATGAGAAGGCCCTTGGCGCGCTCCACCTTCTTGCGCGTCTCCATGCGCTCGTTGATGTCGGCGATCTCCGACTCGAGCGCGCGGATCTCCTGATAGCGCGAAGCGGCGATCTCGACGGCGGGCAGCAGGTCGCCCGGGGTGAAGGGCTTGACGACGTACGCCATCGCGCCCGCATCGCGCGCGCGCTCGACGAGCTCCTTCTGCGAGAACGCGGTCAGCAGCACGACCGGCGCGACCCTGTCCTTCGCGATGTGCTCGGCGGCGGTGATGCCGTCCATCACCGGCATCTTGACGTCCATCACGACGATGTCGGGCTTGAGCTCCTTGGCCTTGGCGATCGCCTCCTCGCCGTCACCGGCCTCGCCGACGACGTCGTAGCCGCCCTCGGTGAGGGTCTCGACGATGTCCATGCGGATGAGTGCCTCGTCCTCGACCACAAGGGCCCGACGAGACTTCGGGGACGCGGCTCCGCTCGCCTGCGTCGTGTCGTTGTCAGCTGTCACAGCCGCTAGCCTAGTCGTCGGGCCCCGATAGCCCAACTGGCAGAGGCATGCGGCTCAAACCCGCACAAGTGTGGGTTCGAATCCCACTCGGGGCACTCAGCCCCGGACAGAGAGGCGCGGATCGCCGCTGGTGCGTCGCCTCAAGGCGCTTGCCTGGCGGAGCGCCCGATAGGCGCTCGCCCCGAGGGACGCCGCCGCACACTGGCTCTCCCCCGACGCCGACACCGACACCGACACGCACACGTGCGGCCCCGCAGCCCCGTTCCGGCGTGCTGCCACCACCGCAGTCCATGGCATGCTGGATCAGGTCCCTCGACATGATCGCCGCCTACCGCGGCCCAAGCAGCACGGAGGTCCTCGGTGCCCCGAGTCAAGCGTCACATCGCCCTGGTCGCGCACGACAACAAGAAGGTCGAGCTGCTCGAGTGGGCCAGCTTCAACAAGGTGCGGCTCGCTCCCCATCACCTGTTCGCGACGGGCACTACGGGGACGATGCTCGAGCACGAGCTCGGTCTTCCCGTCCACCGCTTCCTCTCGGGCCCTGTCGGCGGCGACCAGCAGATCGGCGGACGGATCGCCGAGGGCGCGATCGACATGCTGATCTTCTTCTGGGACCCGCTCGAGCCCCAGCCGCACGACCCCGACGTGAAGGCCCTTCTCCGCCTCGGCGCGCTGTGGAACATCCCCATGGCCTCGAACGTCGCGACCGCCGACTTCATCATCTCCTCGGAGCTGTTCGAATCGGAGTACGACCGCGCCATCCCCGACCTGGGGCCGCGCAACTGGGAGGACCTGCGTCCGAAGGCCGACGACCAGGGCTGAGCCGCGGAGCGCTCGTGCTCGGCAGAGAGAGCCAACGACGGTTCGAGCGCGGATGGCCGTTCGGCCGCCGAGTCACCAGCCGGCGTTGTGCCCGTAGTTGCGTTCGACCACTCCCCACGTGAAGTGGATGCTCGCTCCCTTGAGCTTGCCGGTGTACTTGACCGCCCAGTGCCGGGTATCTTCCACGGAGATATGCATGTCGTCCGCCACGTTGCCTACCTCGCGGACCTTGTAGTTGTATCCGCTGATCACGTTGTCCCGGACAGTGATGCTCTTCGGATAGCGCAGACGGTAGGTCTTCACCGCACCGCTGGCCCGATCGGGATCGACCTGGAGCCCGATGACGTTGTGGGCGAGGACGATCTTCCGTGCCTTGAGCCCGATCACCACACCGGTCTGGCCGCCGAGCATCGTGTTGTACGTGATCTTCACGTCGACTGGCGACTCGTTCGCCTGATGGGAACCAGCGACCTTGATGTTGGAACCGTTCGGGGCGCTCACGAGCAGGTTGTGCGTGATGAGGCCGCCCGAGGACCAGATGCTTGCCATCAGATAGATGTTGTGGTCCCTGTGCGCCCGCGTTCCGAGGTTGTATCCGATGAAGTTGCTGGAGATCGTGTAGTCGTGCGGGGCGTAGGCGATCCGCTCCGCCTCGGTATCCGCGCCGCGCTTCGCTGACACGAAGAGGTTCGCGCCGCGCGTGTACCGGATGTCGTTGTGCGTGAACGTCCAGCCCGTACCGCCGAAGAAGCGCACCAGCGCCATGGCCGAGCCGGTCGCGTCCTTGTCCCATCGCCAGCGCAGGCCGTCGATCGTCCAGTAGTCCGCGCCCTTGAGAACCATCCGGCCCTTCACCACGACGCGCTCACCGGGCTTGTTCTGAAGCACGATGGGGCGAGCCTCCGTGCCGCGCGCGATGCCGTAGCCGAGGCGCTCGTAGTACGTACCGCCGCGGACGACGATCACGTCGCCCGCCTCGGCGACCTGCATCGCGATCTTGATCGTGGCGAGCGGGTTGGCCGCCGTCGGCTCGGGGCACGCCTTCTCGTCAGACCACCCCTCCTTCTCCACCCAGCCCGGGTAGAGGTCCTTGGTCAGGCAGTTCAGGCGCTTGATGTCGGGGTAAGGATCGCCGTTCGAGAATGTCTTGTTCGGCGCGTCGACGGTGTCGCTGCCTGAGGTGGAGACGTAGATGTACCGCCCCCCGGACGCCGGTGTGGCCAGCGAGGTCGACCCGATCGTGAACCCCTCCTCCGTCGCGGTCGCGGGCACTGCCCCGATCCCGAGCAGGGCGACGGCGGCAAGCGCCGTGCTGGTCGCCTTGGCAAGGAGGGTGCGCGTCGAGGAGGCCATGCCCGGGAGCATAGAGAGGATCCGTCGCGCATTGAACCCTTGTGTGAGCCTTCCCACGATCCCTCAACGCAGCGGCGCGGGCGCAGGATCGGCGGGCGGTGGCGACACCGGAATGCGCGGTCGCGGAATCGCCAGGACCATCGATCCCTGGCTCGCCGACGATTCGCGCCGTGCATGACGAAGGGCCCCAGCCGATGCGGCCGGGGCCCTTCGTTCAGGCAGCTATCAGGCGACGGTCGCGGGCAGCTGACCGACCTTGTGCACCAGGATCGAGTTCGTGGTGCCGGGGATGCCGACCGGGGCACCCGACACGACGATCACATACTCGCCGTCCGAGGCGAGACCCTTGTCCTTGAGGTAGGAGTCGACGACCTTGACCATCTCGTCGGTCGAGCTCACGTGGTCGACGAGCTCGGTCGTGATGCCCCACGAGAGCGCGAGCTTGCGCTGCGTGCCGGCGTCGGGAGTGAAGGCGAGCATCGGGGTCTCCGGACGCAGACGCGACATGCGACGCGCCGAGTCACCGGACTGCGTGAAGGTGCAGATGTACTTCACGTCGAGCTTCTCGGCGACCTCGGCCGCGGCGAGGGTGATCGCGCCACCACGGGTCTTGGGGACCGACGGGAACGCGGCGATGCGGCTGTGGCCCTTGCGCTCGGTGTTCTCGACGATGCGAGCCATGGTCTGGACCGTGATGATCGGGAAGTCGCCGACGGAGGTCTCGCCGGAGAGCATGACGGCGTCGGTGCCATCGAGGATGGCGTTGGCGCAGTCGGAGGTCTCGGCGCGCGTCGGGACGGGCGCGTGGGTCATGGACTCGAGCACCTGGGTCGCGACGATGACCGGCTTGGCCTTCGCGCGGCACAGCTCGATGGCGCGCTTCTGGACGAGCGGCACCTCCTCGAGCGGGAGCTCGACGCCGAGGTCACCGCGGGCGACCATGACGCCGTCGAACGCGTCGACGATCTCCTCGAGGTTGTCGACCGCCTGCGGCTTCTCGACCTTGGCGACGACGGGGACCGTGCGGCCCTCCTCGGCCATGATGCGGGCGACGTCCTCGTAGTCCTGCGCGGAGCGCACGAACGACAGCGCGATGAAGTCCGCGCCGAGCTTCAGACCCCAGCGCAGGTCGTCCTCGTCCTTCTCGGACAGCGCCGGCACGGAGACCGCGACGCCCGGGAGGTTGATGCCCTTGTTGTTGGACACGGGACCGGGGACGACGCACTTGGTCACGACGTCGGTCTCGGTCACGTCGGTCACCTCAAGACGGACCTTGCCGTCGTCGATGAGCAGCGTGTCGCCGGGGTTGCAGTCACCAGGCAGGCCCTTGAAGGTCGTGCCGCAGATGTCCTTGGTGCCCTCGACGTCGCGCGTGGTGATCGTGAAGACGTCGCCGACGGCGAGCTCGTGGGGTCCGTTCGCGAACTTCTCGAGGCGGATCTTGGGGCCCTGAAGGTCGACGAGGACGGCGACGTTGCGTCCCGACTCGGCCGCGGCCTGACGGACGTTGCGGTAGACCTGCTCGTGCTCCTCGGCGCTGCCGTGGCTGCGGTTGATGCGGGCCACGTCCATTCCGGCGTTGACGAGCTCTCGCATCCGGTCGAGCGGCGCGGTGGCCGGGCCGATCGTGCAGACAATCTTCGCGTTTCGCATGTTCTCCAACCTTGCGTTATGCACGGAGCGCTGTGGTGCGCGCCGTCACTGGCGCCGGGAGCTCTGTGCTCCCGGTCAAGTATTCATCGATGGCCGCCGCGGCAGCGCGGCCCTCGGCGATCGCCCAGACCACGAGCGAGGCGCCTCGACCCGCGTCGCCGGCGACGTAGACGCCGTCGGCGGACGTCGAGAAGTTCTCGGCGCGGTCGATCTGACCACGCGACGTCAACGCTACTCGGGACTGGTCCTGCAGCAACGTGACCTCAGGCCCAGTGAACCCCATAGCAATCAATACCAGGTCCGCGGGCACATCGCGCTCGGTGCCCGGTGTCGGGGTGCGCGAGCCATCGGCGTTGTTCTGGGTCTCGGCGACGCGCAGCGCCTTCACGTGCCCTGCGTCATCGGAGACGAACTCGACGGTCGAGGCGAGGTACTCGCGCGTGCCGCCCTCGGCGTGGCTGGTCGAGACCTCGAACACGCGGGGGTCGGTGGGCCACGGCATCGACTCGGTGCGTCCGAGCGGCGGCTTCTTGCCGATCGCGAGGGTCGTCACGGAGGCCGCGCCCTGGCGCAGCGCGGTGCCGATGCAGTCCGAGCCGGTGTCGCCGCCACCGATGACGATGACGTGCTTGCCCTCGGCCGTGATCTGCTCAGCGACCTCGTCGCCGGCGGCGGCCTGGTTGCCCTGGTGAAGGTAGGGCATCGCGAAGTGGATGCCGTCGAGGTCACGACCGGGAAGCGGCAGGTCACGCGGCACAGGGGCGCCCGAGGCGATGAGGACCGCGTCGTAGCGGGCGCGCAGCTCCGCCCACGTCATGTCCTTGCCGATCTCGACGCCCGTGCGGAAGCGGGTGCCCTCGGCCTCCATCTGCGAGACGCGCAGATCGATGTGGCGCTTCTCGAGCTTGAAGTCCGGGACGCCGTACCGAAGCAGGCCGCCGATGCGGTCGTCCTTCTCGAACACCGCGACCGTGTGGCCGACGCGCGTGAGCTGCTGCGCCGCCGCGAGACCCGCGGGGCCCGAACCGACCACCGCGACGGTGCGTCCCGTGTGGCGCTGGGCGACGTGAGGCCGCACCAGCCCGCGCTTGAACGCCTCGTCGATGATCGACACCTCGACGTTCTTGATGGTCACGGCGGGCTGGTTGATGCCGAGCACGCACGAGGTCTCGCACGGCGCCGGGCAGATGCGTCCGGTGAACTCGGGGAAGTTGTTGGTCGCGTGGAGACGCTCGATCGCGTCCTCCCACTGGCCGCGCCACACGAGGTCGTTCCACTCGGGGATCAGGTTGCCCAGCGGGCAGCCCTGATGGCAGAACGGGATGCCGCAGTCCATGCAGCGGCCCGCCTGGCGCTCGAGCTGAGCCGAGTCCTTGGACAGCTCGTCCTTGACCTCGCTCCAGTCGCGCAGGCGCACCGGGACGGGTCGGTTCGCGGGGAGCTCGCGCTCCCGCACCTTCAGGAATCCGCGCGGATCAGCCACCGGTCACCTCCAGGAAGTCGGCCCATGCGCCGGGCGCGGTGAGGTCCCCGCCCTGCGCCTCGATCTCGGCGAGCGCGTCCCGCACTCGCGCGTACTGCGCCGGGAGCACGCGGGTGAACCTCGTCACCGACTCGTCCCAGCTGGACAGCAGCTCCTTGCCGAACGGCGAGGAGGTCTGCTCGACGTGCCTCTCGATCAGGCCACGGACGATGGTCTCGTCCTCGGCATCGAGCGGAGACAGCGTGAGCTCGCCCGAGGCGAGCGCCTCGCGGTTGACACGCTCGGTGCGCAGGTCGAGCACATATGCCGTGCCCCCCGACATGCCGGCGCCGAGGTTGCGACCGATGCGGCCGAGGATCAGCGCGGTGCCACCCGTCATGTACTCGAGCGCGTGGTCGCCCACTCCCTCGACGACCGCGGTGAGGCCCGAGTTGCGGACCAGGAAGCGCTCGCCGACGACGCCGCGGAGCAGGATCTCCCCCGAGGTGCCGCCATAGCCGATGACGTTGCCAGCGATGACGTCCTTGGAATCGTCGAGCATGGCCTCACGCGGAGGGCGGACCACGATGCGTCCTCCGGACAGGCCCTTGCCGACGTAGTCGTTGGCGTCGCCCTCGAGGCGCAGCGTGATGCCCTTGGGCACGAACGCGCCGAACGACTGGCCCGCGGACCCGGTGAAGGTCACGTCGATCGTGTCGTCGGGCAGGCCCGCTCCCCCGTGGCTGCGGGTGAGCTCGTAGCCCAGCATCGTCCCGACCGTGCGGTGGACGTTGCGGATGGGCAGCTCGATCGCGACCTTCTCGCCGTGGTCGAGCGCGGGCTGCGCCTGTGCGATCAGCTGCTGGTCGAGCGCCTCAGCCAGGCCGTGGTCCTGCGTCGTCGCGTTGATCAGCGCCGCGCCGTCGGTCGGGCGCGCGAGCACCGGCGAGAGGTCGAGGCCCTTCGCCTTCCAGTGCGTGATGGCCGCGCGGGTCTCGAGCGCCTCGACGTGGCCGACCGCCTCGGCGATCGAGCGGAAGCCCAGTGCCGCCAGGTGCTCGCGCACCTGCTCGGCGATGAACTCGAAGAAGGTCTCCACGAACTCCGGCTTGCCTGTGAAGCGCTCGCGCAGCTCGGGGTTCTGTGTCGCGACGCCCACGGGGCACGTGTCCATGTGGCACACGCGCATCATGACGCAGCCGGACACGACGAGCGGCGCGGTCGCGAAGCCGAACTCCTCGGCGCCGAGCAGCGCTGCCACGACCACGTCGCGGCCGGTCTTCAGCTGGCCGTCCACCTGCACGACGATGCGGTCGCGCAGGTCGTTGAGCACGAGCGTCTGCTGGGTGTCGGCCAGGCCGATCTCCCACGGCGCGCCCGCGTGCTTGAGCGAGTTCAGCGGGCTCGCGCCGGTACCGCCGTCGTGCCCCGAGATCAGGACGACGTCGGACTTGCACTTGGCCACACCCGCCGCGATCGTGCCGACGCCGACCTCCGACACCAGCTTGGTGTGGATGCGTGCGACGGGGTTCGCGTTCTTCAGATCGTGGATGAGCTGCTTGAGGTCCTCGATCGAGTAGATGTCGTGGTGCGGCGGCGGCGAGATGAGGCCGACGCCGGGCGTCGAGTGACGAGTCTCTGCGACCCACGGGTACACCTTCGTGCCCGGGAGCTGACCACCCTCGCCGGGCTTGGCGCCCTGCGCGAGCTTGATCTGGATGTCGTCCGCGTTCACGAGGTACTCGCTCGTCACGCCGAAGCGGCCCGAGGCCACCTGCTTGATCGCCGAGCGACGCTCGGGGTCCATGAGGCGCTCCGGCGCCTCGCCGCCCTCGCCCGTGTTGGACTTGGCGCCGAGCCGGTTCATGGCGATCGCAAGCGTCTCATGCGCCTCCTGAGAGATGGAGCCGTACGACATGGCGCCCGTGCTGAAGCGCTTGACGATGTCCGCGACCGACTCGACCTCGTCGATCGGCACCGCAGGACGGTCGCTCGCGAAGTCGAGCAGCCCGCGCAGTGTCATCGCGCGCTTGGACTGGTCGTCGACGCGGTCCGTGTACTCCCGGAAGAGGTCATAGCGGCGCGTGCGCGTCGAGTGCTGAAGCTTGAACACCGTCTCCGGGTCGAAGAGGTGCTCCTCGCCGTCGCGGCGCCACTGGTACTCGCCACCGGTGTTCAGGCGCTGGTGGGCCGGCAGCTCGCCCGAGGCCGGGTAGGCGTCGGCATGCCGCTGGGCGACCTCCTGCGCGATGACGTCGAGCGCGACGCCGTCGATCTGGCTCGGCGTGCCGACGAAGTGACGGTCCACGAGCTCGCGCGACAGCCCGACGGCCTCGAACACCTGCGCCCCGCGGTAGGAGGCGATGGTCGAGATGCCCATCTTCGACATGATCTTGAGCACGCCCTTGCCGAGCGCCTTGATGAGGTTCTTGACGGCCTTCTCGCCGTCGACGTCACCGAGGTAGCCCCGCTTCGCGAGGTCCTCGACCGTCTCCATGGCGAGGTACGGGTTGACCGCGCCTGCGCCGTAGCCGATCAGCAGCGCGACGTGATGCACCTCGCGCACATCGCCGGCCTCGACGATGATCGTGATCTGCGTGCGGGTGTGGTGACGCACCATGTGGTGGTGGACCGCGGAGCTGAGCAGCAGCGAGGGGATCGGCGCGAGGTCCTTGTTCGCGTCGCGGTCGGACAGGATCAGGAACGAGACGCCGTCGGCGAGCGCCTGGTCGCACTCGTCGAAGATCTCCTTGAGGCGCGACTCGAGCCCCTCGGCGCCGTCTGCCACCCGGTACAGGCCCCGGATCTTGCGGGCAGAGAACACACCCTTGAGGCGCGGGTCAGCGTCGATGTGCGCGATCTTGGCGAGCTCGTCGTTGTCGATGACCGGGAAGTCGAGCATGATCTTGCGCGCGTGCTCGGGCAGGGCCGCGAGCAGGTTCGGCTCGGGCCCGACCGCGCCGCCGATCGAGGTGACGATCTCCTCGCGGATCGAGTCGAGCGGCGGGTTGGTCACCTGCGCGAACATCTGCACGAAGTAGTCGAACAGCAGGCGCGGGCGCTTCGACAGCACGGCGATCGGGGTGTCGGAACCCATGGCGCCGATCGGCTCGATCGCGTTCATCGCCATCGGCGCGAGGAGGATCTTGAGCTCCTCCTCGGTGTAGCCGAAGGCGCGCTGACGACGCTGCACGGAGCGCGTCGAGTGAGAGATGTGCTCGCGGTCCGGCACCTCGGAGAGGTGGATGGCGTGCTTCTCGATCCACTCCCCGTACGGGTGCTCAGCGGCGAGCTGCGCCTTGATCTCCTCGTCCTCGACGATGCGGCCCTTGGCCGTGTCGACGAGCAGCATGCGGCCGGGCTGCAGGCGGCCCTTGCGCACAACCTTGGCGGGGTCGATGTCGAGCAGGCCCGCCTCGGAGCCGCACACGACCAGGCCGTCCTCCGTCAGCCAGAAGCGACCGGGGCGCAGGCCGTTGCGGTCGAGCGTGGCGCCGATGAGCGTGCCATCGGTGAAGTGGAGCGCGGCCGGGCCGTCCCAGGGCTCCATGAGCGTCGAGTGGTACTCGTAGAACGCGCGGCGGGCCGGGTCCATGTGCGGGTTGTTCTGCCACGCCTCGGGGATCATCATCAGCACGGCGTGCGGCAGCGAGCGTCCGCCGAGGTGGAGCAGCTCGAGCACCTCGTCGAAGGACGCGGTGTCGGAGGCGCCGTTGGTGCACGTGGTGCCGAGCTCGGAGAGATCGCCGAGGAGGTCCGACTGCAGCATCCCCTCCTTGGCCGCCATCCAGTTGCGGTTCCCCTGCACGGTGTTGATCTCGCCGTTGTGCGCGATCAGGCGCAGCGGCTGCGCGAGCGGCCACGACGGGAACGTGTTGGTGGAGAAGCGCGAGTGGACCAGCGCGAGCTCGGAGGCGAACGACGGGTGCAGCAGGTCGGGGAAGACCTGCTCGAGCTGATACGTGGTCAGCATGCCCTTGTAGGTCAGCGTGCGCGAGGACAGGGAGGCGAAGAAGGGCCCGCCGCCCTGCTCGAAGCGGCGCCGCGTGCGGTACAGGCGGCGGTCGAGCTCGATGCCGGACAGCCCGTCGCACGCGAGGAAGATCTGACGGAACACCGGCGCCGCGGCGCGCGCGGACGGCCCGAGCGTCGACAGGTCCGCGGGGACGTCGCGCCAGCCGAGCACGGTCACGCCCTCGACGGCGGCGGCGTCCTCGACGATCGACACCTCGATGTCCTCCGAGCCGGGCGTGAGGAAGGCGATCCCGACGCCGTACTCCCCCGCTGCGGGCAGCTCGAAGTCCACGACCTCGCGCAGGAAGGCGTCCGGGACCTGGGTGAGGATGCCCGCGCCGTCGCCGGTCTCGGTCTCGGCGCCGACGGCGCCTCGGTGCTCGAGGTTCTTCAGCGCCGTCAGCCCCGCATCGACGATGTCGCGGCCGGCGGTGCCGCGAAGCGTCGCGACGAACGCGACGCCACAGGCATCGTGCTCGTATGCCGGGTTGTACAGCCCTCCGGCGGGCTGAGGTGCGCTGAGAAGCGAGGCCATTGAACCGTCCTTCGCAGGACCTCGCACGTGGCGGGTCCTCATGGTTGATGGGCGCCGTCGACCCTAGGGGAGCATGGGTGTCCAGCGTACCGCGCAGGACAAGCCCTTTTGGAACTCTTTACTGCGCGCGGGGCGTCTCGCCAGGGTCTCCGGCACTGTCCGCATCGCCCAGCGTACCGGCACCTTCCGCGGTCTCCCGCGTTCGCTCGGCCTCGGGATCCGTCCCCTCGCCGTCGGAGTCGGGCGCGTCGGCGCCCGGGGCGTCCGCCTCGTCGCCCTCGGCAGCGTCGACGTCGGCACTCGAACCTGAGGACGAAGCATCGTCCGTGGCGTCCTCGTCGCCCGCGACCGAAGCATCGTCCGTGTCCGCATCGGCGGCGGCGTCCGAGTCGTCGGCTTCGCCGTCCTCAACGACTGCCGCGGCGGCCACCGGTCTCGCGGCGAGCGTGTCGCGCGCCGGCACCTCGGCGAGGCGTCGCTGCCTGACACCCAGCCACACGAAGGCGAGGATCGCCGTCAGCAGGACGAGGGCCGACACCCACGTGTTCACACGGACGCCGAGGATGTGGACGGCGGTGTCGATCCGCACCATCTCGATCCAGAGTCGGCCCGAGGTGTACACGGCGACGTAGAGCCAGAAGACGCGCCCGCCCCACAGCTTGAAGCGCCGGTCCGCCCACAGCAGCACCGCGACGCCGGCCAGGTTCCACACCATCTCGTACAGGAAGGTCGGGTGGAAGGTCGCGAACGACTCGTAGCCGGCGGGGCGGAAGGCCTCGTCGATCTGCAGGGCCCAGGGAAGGTCCGTCGGACCGCCGAACAGCTCCTGGTTGAAGTAGTTGCCCATGCGACCGATCGCCTGGGCAAGCAGCACGCCGGGAGCGACGGCGTCGGCGAAGGCGGTGAACGACACGCCCGCGCGCCGCGCACCGATCCAGGCGCCGAGCGCGCCCAGCGCGACCGCGCCCCAGATGCCGAGCCCACCCTCCCAGATCTTCAGGGCGTCGATCGGGTTGCCGTCCTCGCCGAAGTACGCGGCGGGACTCGAGATGACGTGATAGATGCGGCCGCCGATGATGCCGAAGGGGATCGCCCAGAAGGCGATCGTCTCGACGACCTCGGGGTCCCCGCCGCGTGCGATCCAGCGCTTGCGCGTGAGCCACAGCGCGATGAAGATGCCGAGCAGGATCCACAGCGCGTAGGCGTGGATGGTCAGCGGGCCGATCGAGAAGCTCGACCATTCGAGTGGTGGGCTGGGGATCGAAGCCCTCACGCGTGTCCTCTCACACCGGCAGCAAGCTCTTCGGTCTTGGCCCGGAGCGCCGCGATGCCGGCGTCGAGGTCGTCCGGGTGGTCGGCGAGGCAGCGCACGAGCGCCGAGCCGACGATGACACCGTCCGCGTAGCTCGCGACCTGCGCCGCGTGCTCGCCCGTCTTCACGCCGAGTCCGACGCACACGCGGGGAGCGCCGGCGTCGCGTGCGCGGCCCACGAGCTCCTCGACGCCGCCACCGATCGACGAGCGCTCACCGGTGACGCCCATGAGCGCCGCGGCGTAGACGAAGCCCGACGATGCCTGGCACGTGAGGTGCATGCGCTCGGTCGTGGTCGTGAGCGCGACGAGGTGGATCGTGTCGAGATCCCTCGACGCGGCGACCTCGGCCCAGCCGGAGCCCGCGTCGGGCGTGATGTCGGGGAGGATGACGCCAGAGCCGCCCGCAGCGAGAAGATCATCGGCGAATCGCGCGGGCCCATACTGCAGGATCGGGTTCCAGTAGCTCATCACGACGGCCACCGCACCGGCCTCGACGACCGCGCGGACGCCCTCGAAGACGTCGCCGACGCGGGTACCGCGCGCGAGAGCGGCCTCAGCCGCGAGCTGGATGGTCTCGCCGTCCATGACGGGGTCCGAGTACGGCAGGCCGACCTCGACGATGTCGACTCCGGCCTCGACCATCTCGCGCATCGCGCGAGCAGAGCCCTCGACCGAGGGGAACCCGACGGGAAGGTAGCCGATGAGCGCGGAACGCCCCTCCGCCTTGATCTGATCGAGGCGGTCTCCCAGAGCGGTCACGCGTCCTCCCCCGGCATCATCGCGAACCACTGGGCCGCCTGCTCCACGTCCTTGTCACCGCGTCCCGAGAGGGTGACCAGCAGGGTCGCGTCGGGACCGAGCTCCTTGCCGAGCTTGATCGCACCGGCGAGCGCATGCGACGACTCGATGGCCGGCATGATGCCCTCGGTGCGGCACAGCAGCCGGAAGGCGTCCATGGCCTCGGCGTCCGTGATGGGCCAGTACTCGGCGCGGCCCATGTCCGCGAGCCACGAGTGCTGAGGGCCGACGCCCGGGTAGTCGAGACCCGCGGAGATCGAGTGCGAGGGCAGCGTCTGCCCGTCCTCGTCCTGGAGAATGTACGAGCGCGAGCCGTGGAGCACTCCGGGGCGACCACCGGTGATGGTCGAGGCGTGACGTCCGGTCTCGACCCCGTCGCCGGCGGCCTCGCAGCCGATGAGGCGGACGTCCGCGTCGTCAAGGAAGGCGTCGAAGGAGCCGATCGCGTTCGAGCCGCCGCCCACGCACGCAAGGACCGCGTCCGGGAGACCGCCGAGCGCGAGCATCTGCTCGCGCGCCTCAACGCCGATCACGCGCTGGAAGTCGCGCACCATCGCGGGGAACGGGTGGGGTCCCGCGGCGGTGCCGAAGATGTAGTTGGTGCTCTCGACGTTCGCGACCCAGTCGCGGAACGTCTCGTTGATCGCGTCGCGGAGCGTGCGCGATCCGGTCGTGACCGGCACGACCTCGGCGCCGAGCAGACGCATGCGTGCGACGTTGAGGGCCTGCCGCTCGGTGTCCTCCTCGCCCATGTAGATCACGCAGTCGAGGTCCATGAGCGCCGCGGCGGTCGCGGTCGCGACTCCGTGCTGGCCCGCGCCCGTCTCCGCGATCACGCGCGTCTTGCCGAGCCGCTTGGTGAGGAGAGCCTGGCCGAGGACGTTGTTGATCTTGTGCGAGCCCGTGTGGTTGAGGTCCTCGCGCTTGAGAAGGATGCGCGCTCCGCCGGCGTGCTCCGCGAAGCGCGGGATCTCGGTGACGATCGAGGGACGCCCTGTGTAGTCACGGGCGAGGCGGTCGAGCTCCGCGGTGAAGGACGGGTCCACGCGTGCCTTGTCGTACGCGTCGGTGAGCTCGTCGAGGGCGGCCATGAGCGCCTCGGGAAGGAAGCGTCCGCCGAACTCTCCGAAGAACGGCCCGGGCGCGGCCTGCAGCGATTCGGTCACGGACGCACCGACCGCAGGGCGGGGTGCGCGCCGGCGGCCACCATCTCGGCGACGGCGGTGCGCGGGTCGCGATCCTTCACGAGCGCCTCGCCGACGAGCACCGCGTCCGCACCGAGGCGGGCGTACTCGACCACGTCGTGGCTGTCGCGGATGCCGGACTCGGCGACGCGCAGGATCCCCGAGGGGATGGTCGGCGCGACTCGCGCGAACGTGTGGCGGTCGACCTCGAGGGTCTTGAGGTTGCGCGCGTTGACGCCGACCACGCGAGCCCCCGCGTCGACGGCGCGGGTCACCTCCTCCGCGTCGTGCACCTCGACGAGCGCGGTCATGCCGAGCGAGTGGACGCGCTCGATCAGGCCCTCGAGCGCGTTCTGCTCGAGTGCCGCCACGATGAGGAGCACCATGTCGGCTCCATGGGCGCGGGCCTCCCACACCTGGTACGGCGTGACGATGAAGTCCTTGCGGAGGATCGGGGTGTCGACCTTGGCGCGCACCGCATCCAGGTCGGCGAGTGAGCCGCCGAAACGGCGCTGCTCGGTGAGGACCGAGATGACCGTCGCTCCCCCGGCGGCGTACTCGGTCGCGAGCGAGGCGGGGTCGGTGATGTCGGCCAGATCGCCCTTGGAGGGGCTCGACCGCTTGACCTCGGCGATCACCGAGATCTCGTCGGATGCGAGCTTCTGGTAGGCGTCGATCGCCCCCGGCAGCCTCGCGGCGCGCTCCTTGAGCGCGGCCATCGATGTCGCTTCCTCGCGTACTGCCAGGTCCTCCCGGACTCCGGCCACGATGCTCTGCAGGACGCTCATGGTCGGTCCACCTCCCTGCCGTCAATGGTAGCGCCGGACGAAAGGGTCGAATGACCGCCAGATGCGGCACCGACCGGTCAGCGCACCGTCAACGGGAGGCTCACTGCACGGTGAGGTAGGGCGCGAACGGTGGGAGGTTCCGCACGATCCAGAACAGACCGAGGAACGCGGGCATGCCGATCGCGAACCACATCGGGATCCTCACCGTGCCCTGGCGAGACCACGTGCGCCACCACCACAGGCCGACGGCCGCGATGCCGAGCGGGAGGATGAGCAGCACCACGACGATGTTGTACTGCAGCGCGAGCGCCAGGTCGCCCTGGAGGAGCGAGTGGACCGCCCGCAGGCCGCCGCATCCCGGGCACCAGTGCCCGGTGGCGGCGTAGAAGATGCAGGAGGGGAAGACCCCCGAGCCGGTCGGGTCCTGAAGACCCGTGTAGGCGGTCCCGCACAGCAGCGCCGCCGTCGCGACGGCAGGACCCGCAAGACGATGCGGGGTCGAGCGCGCGACGGCGGCGTCTGTGGTCACAGCCTGGTCAGTACGAGTACGAGCCGGTCGCGGCGGCGATGCCGTAGAAGACACCACCGAGCACCGACAGCGCAGAGCCGATGATGCCGAGGATGAAGCCGACCTGGCCGAGGTTGCCGTTGGTGGCGAGGCCCTGGGCCGCGGCCTCCTTCGACTTCTGGCCGACGATGATGGCCGGGATGCCGGCGAAGAGTCCGCAGCAGACGATGCTGAGGATGCCGAGCACGAGCGCCCAGGTGCCGAGGCTGTTCTTCGCGTCCGACGGGCCTGCGCCGTAAGCGGGCTGGCCCGGCATCGGCGGCTGGGGCGGCATCGGGGGCGGCGGGATGTCAGTCATGCGATCTTCTCCTTTGTTCCTGCGACGGCACGGCGCCTGCCAGCGCCGAGATCAGCTCGAGGTCTGGCCGTGGCCGAGAGCCTTGAGCGCCCCGCCGGCCGCAAGCGACACGACGGCGACGGCTGTTCCGACCCACACCAGGGTCATCTGAGGGATCCCGATGCCCAGCGCGGCGATGACCGCTGCCACGACCAGGCCCACGTTCGTGACCCATGCCGCGAGGGTGCGGCCGTGGTTGTGCGGGGCCGCCTCGGGGAGGTCCTGGGGGTTGAGCTTCACGCTGCTCGACACTTCATGCTCCTTCGTGAGGATCCGGGGATGGCGACAGTCTAGCCACGACCCCGCGGCGAGAGGCGGGAGGCGAGCGACACGGCGCGGATCATCGCCGCCGCCTTGCTCCTGGTCTCGGCCGCCTCGGTCTCGGGAACCGAGTCCGCGACGATGCCCGCGCCGGCCTGGATGTACGCGATGCCGTCCTTGATGAGCGCGGTGCGGATCGCGATCGCGGTGTCGGTGTTGCCCGCGAAATCGAAGTAGCCGACCGCACCGCCGTAGAGCGCGCGCCTGGCCGGCTCGACCTCATCGATGAGCGCGATCGCGCGGGGCTTCGGCGCGCCAGAGAGCGTCCCGGCGGGGAACGTCGCGGTGAACGCGTCGAACGCGGTGTGCCCGTCCTCGAGCGTGCCGATCACCGTCGAGCACAGGTGCATGATGTGGCTGTAGCGGTTGAGCGACATGAAGTCCGCGACCTCGACCGACGTGGGCTCGCACACCTTGACGAGGTCGTTGCGGGCGAGGTCCACGAGCATCACGTGCTCCGCGATCTCCTTGGGATCGGCGCGCAGCTCCTCCTCGAGACGCTTGTCCTCGTCAGGGGTCGCGCCGCGCGGACGCGAGCCGGCGATCGGGAAGGTCGACACCGCGCCGCGCTCGACGCGCACGAGCGACTCGGGGCTCGACCCCACGACCGCGAAGGAGCGCCCGTCGGCGTCCTCGAGCTGGAAGCAGTACATGTACGGGCTCGGGTTCACGGTCCTGAGCACCCGGTAGACGTCGATCGGGGTTGCCTCGCACGGCACGTCGAAACGCTGCGACGGCACCACCTGGAAGACCTCGCCGTCGCGGATCGCCTCCTTGGCGAACTCGACGGTGTGCTCGTACTCGCCCATCGCCGACCGCTGGCGGATCTCGGGCTCGGCAGTCTCGCCGAGGCCGGACACCTCGCCGCTCGGTGCCTCGGCGAGCGCCTTCTCCATCGCGTCGACCCTGGCGACCGCGTCGGCGTAGGCGGCCTCGATGCCCGAGGCCTGCGCGTCGGCGTTCACGGCGTTCGCGATGAGCCACACCGAGCCGTCGAGGTGGTCGACCACGGCGATGTCCGTCGCGAGCAGGAGCAGCACGTCGGGCACGTCGATCTCGGCGGGAGCCTTCTTGGGCAGGGTCGGCTCCCACTGGCGGATGATGTCCCAGCCGAGCACGCCCACCATGCCGCCTGTGAGCGGCGGCAGGCCGGGGATCGCCTCGGACGCGAGCTCGGACAGCACCTGTCGGATCGCGGTGAGCGGCGCGCCGCCCTGCAGTCCGACGGGCACATCGCCGGTCCAGCGTGCCTCGTCCCCGTCGATCGTGAGCGCCGCGCGCGACCGCACGCCGATGAAGGAGAAGCGGCCCAGGGTCCCGTCGGGCTCGGCCGACTCGAGGATGAACGTGTTCGGCCGCGACTGCGCGAGCGCGCGGTAGACCGACACCGGCGTGGTCGAGTCGGCGAGCACGCGTCGCACCACCGGGACGACGCGGTGGCTGGCTCCGAGCTCCTTGAAGCGGTCGAGCGCGGGCCAGGTCTCGCCCCAACCGACGGCCACGGGCGCGTCAGTCATCGCTGCCCTCCAGACCGTTCACGGCGCCGAGGTCGCCGCCGGTGAGGAAGCACGTGCGCTCGCCCGTGTGGCAGGCCGCGCCCACCTGGTCGACCTCGAGCAGGATCGCGTCTCCGTCGCAGTCGAGCGAGGCGCGGACGACGCGCTGCGCGTGGCCCGAGGTGTCACCCTTGCGCCACAGCTCCTGCCGCGAGCGGCTCCAGTACACGGCGCGGCCGGACGTGAGGGTCTCGTGGAGAGCGTCGTCGTTCATCCAGGCGACCATGAGGACCTCACGCGTGTCGTGCTGCTGCACGACGGCACAGACCAGGCCGTCGTCGTTGCGCTTGAGTCGGTCGGCGATCGAGGGATCCAGAGGCATGCGCCCATCCTTCCACGACGGGACACGGTGTCAGCGCGTCTGCGCCACCCACGCCTCATGCATGCGCGCGTAGACCCCGCCCTGTGCGACCAGGTCGGCATGCGAGCCGAACTCCACGATCTCGCCCGCATCCATCACCGCGACTGCGTCCGCGCGCTCCGACGTCGACAGCCGGTGCGCGATGACCACGGACGTGCGGCCCCGCATGAGCGACTCGAGCGCGCGCGAGATGCGCACCTCGGTCGCGGGGTCGACCGCGGACGTCGCCTCGTCGAGGATCAGCACATCGGGATCGCGCAGGTAGGCGCGCGCGATCGCGACAAGCTGCCTCTCCCCCGTGCTCAGCAGCTCACCGCGCGGGCCCACGTGCGTGTCGAGGCCGTGGGGCTGCGCCACGAGCCAGCCGTCAAGGCCGAGGGACTCGAACACAGCGAGCGACTGACGCTCGATCTCCTCCGCCGAGGTGTCCTCGGGGAGCGCGTAGGCGAGGTTGCTGCGGATCGTGCCGTCGAACAGAAAGCCCTCCTGCGGCACGATCGCGACCGTACGTCGCAGGTCGTGCATCGGCACGTCCCTGAGGTCCACGCCGCCCACCTCGATCGTGCCCTGCGTGGGGTCGATGAAGCGTGCGAGCAGTCGCACGAGCGAGGTCTTTCCCGAGCCGGTCTCGCCCACGAGCGCGACCCGCCGACCCGCGGGCACCTCGAGGTCGATGCCCTTGAGCACCTCGGGTCCGCTCGGGTAGGTCAGACGCACGCCGGAGATCGAGACGCCGCCCTGGCCTCGCGGCACCGGGGTGCCCGCCGCGCCGGGGTCGGCGACGGTCACGGGCGTGTCGACGAGCCCGATCACGCGCCTCCAGCCGACGAGGGCGCGCTGCATCTCGGCGAGCATCTCGATGATCCAGCCGATCGGGCCCGCGAACTGGTACACGAGGAAGGCGAAGGCGACGACCGTGCCGACGCTCAGGTTCCCGTCGAGCGCGAGCCTCATGCCGACGATGAGCGCGAGCCCCGTCGCGATCGACTGGGCGGCGGCGTTCGCGGAGAACAGGCCCGAGGCGAGCCAGCCCGCGCGCGTGTCGTCGTCGATGATCTGCTTGTTGGGGGCGCGGAGGTCGTCCCGCATGTGCCCCTGGACGCCGTAGGCCCGGATGGTCGAGATGCCGACGAGCTGCTCGCCGGTGATCCCTAGCATCTCCGCGACGCCCGCCCTCACCCGCGCGAACGCGCGGATGATCGACGGCTGCATGTACTTCACGATGATGACCGTCGGGATGTAGCAGGCCACCACCACGAGTGCGAGCTGCCACGAGTAGACCGCCATGACGATGAGCATGATGAACGACTGGAATGCCGCGGTGATCATCGCGGCACCGGTCCACTGCATGAGGTTGCGCACGGTGTCGACGTCACCGGTGACGCGCGACACGTAGCCCCCGCGGGTGTCCGCGTTCTGCGTCAGCACTGACAGGTCGTGAACGGTGTCGAAGCCCTTGATGCGCAGGGTCGCCATGCCGCGCTCTGCCTGAGTGACCATCCGGATCCGGACGGTGCGGTTGATGAACGTCGAGATGATCAGCATCACCGCGCCGATGCCCGAGTAGGTGAACGCGACCTGAAGGTCGACGCCGCCCTCGGCGAGCAGGCCCTTGTCGGTCACCTGCTGAGTCACGAACGGCACGGCCATCATGCCCGCCGCCGCGACCATCGCGAGCGACAGCGTGACGCCCAGGCCGTCGCGGAGCTCAGGGCTGACGGCGAAGCCGCGCACGAAGGTCTGCCTGATGGTGGTCGGCTCGCTCACTTCGCTCCCCCGATCTCGTTCGCTGCGCGTTCGGCGTCACGCTTGTAGGCGAGCACGATGTCGCGGTAGCCCTCGTCACGGGAGAACAGCTCGTCGTGCGAGCCCGCGTCGACCACACGACCGGAGTCCATGTGCACGACGCTGTCGGCCATCATGATGGAGGCGAGGCGGTAGGCCACCAGCAGAACCGTCGGCGCGTCGTCCGACGCCGACAGGCCCGTGAGGATCTCGCGCTCGACCACGGGGTCGACCGCGGAGGTCGCATCGTCCAGGATCAGCACGCGGGGTCGGCGCACGAGCGCACGGGCGAGCGCGAGACGCTGCCGCTGGCCGCCGGACAGGTTGGAGCCGCGCTCGTCGAGCACTGCGGACAGCGGATCGGCTCCTGGCTCCACGAGGTTGCGGACCACGCGATGGATCGAGGCGCGCTCGAGCGCGTCCCACACCGCGTTGTCGTCGTAGTCGTCGCCCAGGGTGACGTTCTCCCTCACCGTGCCGGCGAACACGAACGCCGTCTGCGGCACGAGCGCGACGTGGCTCTCAAGGTTCTTCACGTCGGACAGCGGCACTCCGTCAAGGAGCACCTGGCCCGAGGCCGGCAGCGTGAGCCGCGAGGCGGCGAGGGCGATCGTCGACTTGCCCGAGCCCGTCGGGCCGACGAGCGCGGTCACGGTGCCCGCGTGGAGCTCGATCGAGGCACCCTCCACGAGCACGGTCAGCTCGTCATGCCCGTCGTCCGCGCCGATGGACGCGCCCACGAAGCTCACGGTGCCCGCACCACAGCCCTCGATCTCGATGTGGCCCGGCTCGTCGATCTCGCGCGCGGCCTCGACGATCTCACCGACGCGGCGGAAGCACACGAGCGCCTGCGGCATCTGGCCCAGGATCCAGCCGATGCCGCGGATCGGCACCGCGAGAAGGGTCACGAAGTACATCGCGGAGATCACGTCGCCCACCGAGACGTACCCGGTCGAGGCGCGCCACGATCCGACTGCCATGAGCGCGACGGCGCCCAGCGGTGCCATGAGGTCCATGAGCGGCTCGAACCACGCGCGGACCCTGCCCACCCGGACGTCGGCCTCAGCGAGGTCTCGCGCCGCCTGCGCGAAGCGACGCCCTTCGCGCTCCTCCACGCCGAGCGCCTTGACCACGGTGCCGCCGTCGAAGCTCTCGTGCGCGATCGTGGACACGCCCGCGCGGAGCCTCTGGCCTCTCCTCCACAGCGGCGTGATGATCCGCTGGAAGAAGTAGTTGACCGCGAGGATCGCCGGGATGACGGCCATGCCCGT
Source organism: Demequina sp. NBRC 110054 (assembly GCF_002090115.1). Lineage (NCBI taxonomy): Bacteria > Bacillati > Actinomycetota > Actinomycetes > Micrococcales > Demequinaceae > Demequina > Demequina sp. NBRC 110054. The sequence continues at coordinate 74,911 of NZ_BBRK01000005.1, read as the reverse complement.
CACCGCGAGCCACGGATCGGCGCGCCACATCTGCACGGCGGCGGCCACCATCATGACGACGGAGCCGACGGTGAAGGCGAGCGGGTGCAACGGACCGGTGGTCAGGTCCGCGTCTGACGACATGGCCGACAGGATCCTGCCCGACGACTGCGTGCGGTGCCACCCCATCGGGAGCCTCGCGAGGGAGTCGGACAGGACATGCCGGTGACGACCGCTCATGCGCGCGACGCCCGCGCGGGTGAGCGCCTGGCGAGCCGCCTGCGCGAGCGCGATCACGATGCCGATCGCGGCGAAGGCCCCTCCCGCGTACAGGATCGCGGTCATCGGGTCGTCGGTCATCTCACCCCAGCGACCGCCGAGCGGGTCGCCCGCGACCCCGGGGACCACGACATCGTCCGTGATGTCTCCCAGGAGCGTGCCGAAGAGGATGGTCATGATCGAGAAGACCGAAGCGGCGACGATCGAGCCGCCGAAGTACCAGGGACCCTGACGAACACCATGCCAGAGGAGCTGCCGAGACTGGCGGATGAACGACCCGTCGAGCGTGTACTCCCCCGGCCTTGCTGGGCCGTTCACCTATCTGACCTCGATCCCTGCGGCACGCATGTGCTCCTTGACGTCACTGAGCGTGAGCGCGCCGAAGTGGAACACGCTCGCGGCGAGCACCGCGTCGGCGCCGGCGTTGGCGGCCTCCACGAAGTGCTCCGCGGTGCCCGCGCCACCCGAGGCGATGAGCGGCACCGAGACCACATTACGCGCTTCGCGGATCATCTCAAGATCGAATCCATCATTCGTGCCGTCCGCGTCCATCGAGTTCAGCAAGATCTCGCCCGCGCCGAGCTCCTCGGCCCGCCTGATCCACTCGAGCGCGTCGATTCCCGTGCCTCGACGACCCCCGTGGGTAGTCACCTCGAAGCCCGACGGGGTCTCCGCGCCGTCGCGGCACCGGCGGGCGTCCGCGGACAGCACGAGCACCTGATTGCCGAAGCGCCGCGCGATCTCAGTGATGAGCTCGGGGCGCGCGATCGCGGCGGTGTTCACGCCGACCTTGTCCGCGCCCGCGCGAAGGAGGCGGTCCACATCCTCGGGCGCGCGCACGCCGCCACCCACCGTGAGCGGGATGAAGACCTGCTCGGCCGTGCGGCGGACCACGTCGTACGTGGTCTCACGGTTGCCTGACGACGCGGTGACGTCCAGGAACGTGAGCTCGTCGGCGCCGGAGTCCCCGTACACGCGCGCGAGCTCGACGGGGTCGCCGGCGTCCCGCAGATTCTCGAAGTTCACGCCCTTGACGACGCGTCCCGCGTCGACGTCGAGGCAAGGGATCACGCGCACTGACACGGTCATTCGGACTCCTGCGGGGTGAAGGCATCAAGGATGTCGACGACGATGACGACGGGACCCTTGTCGGGATAGGCGAGCGTCGCTGGCGACAGGATCATCACCTGGGAGCCCACCGTCTGGTCGAGCAGGCCCTCCTCGATCGCGGTGATGCTGTCGCCCGAGCCGACCTCGACCTCGAGCGGGGCGATCTCCTCGGGCCACGAGGAGTCGAGCTCCTTGCCCTTCCAGTTCACCATGGTGAAGTTGACCTTGACGAAGTCGCCGTCGCGCACCTGCGTTCCTGTGCCCTGGATGGTCGTGACGACCTGCAGATCAGCGGGCTTCTCGAGGCCGTCCGGAATCGTCACGGTGGGAGTGCCGTCCTCGGCGAGCCGGATCCTCGGGAGATCCGCGCTGATCTCGACCTCGTTTCCCACCGCGCGCGTGGGGAGCACGTCCACGACGATCGCAATCGGCGGCTCACCGTCGGGGTTGTCCTCGGGGGCAGGCGACACGTGCAGGATGCGCGCACCGACGCGGACGCCGAGGAGCGCGTTGTAGAGATCCTCGCCGAGCAGCTCAGGCGCGAGCACGTAGGACTGCGCGAAGCCGTCGTACGTGTCGATGACCTCGGTACCGTCCTCGAGGGACACGCCGTACATGTCGAGCAGGAGGGGCTGACCGGCCTCGAGGTGATCGCCGTCGCCGTCCCACACGACCGTCGTCTCGGCGTCCTCCCACGCGAGGCCCTGCTGGAAGTCGATCGTCGGCGACATGTCCTCGTCGATGCCGACGGTGAGGGCATCGACGGAGCCGCTCGGAGACGCGGACGCGGAGCTGTCGGGCGGTCCGCTGACACAGCCGGTCAGCGCGAGCGACCCTGCCAGCGCAAGGGCAGCGATGCGACGCATCAATTCACTCCTGAGGGGTTGGTCGGCCAGACAAGTGTACGGGCCGAGGCTCAGCCCGTGACCGTCTCGAGCAGCATGTCCACGCGCTCATCCTCATGCCGGAACGGGTCCTTGAGAAGGACCGTCCTGCTCTCCTGGCCCGTGAACTTGAGGTGCACCCAGTCCACCGTGAAGTCGCGGCCAGAGGCGAGCGCCTCCCGCACGAAGCGGCCCCTCAGGTGGGCCCTCGTCGTCGCGGGCGCGACCGTCTTCGCGCGCTCGATCGCCTCGTCCGACACGACCGTGCGGATCAGGCCCTCACGCTCCATGCGGTTCGCGAGTCCGCGGGTGGGCGACACATCGTGGAATGCGAGCTCGAGCCTCGCGAGACGCGGGTCGTCAAGCTCGCACTGCAGCTTGTCCCGGTAGCGCTGCACGAGCTTGAGCTTGATCGCCCAGTCGAGCTCGGTGTCGATGCCCGACAGGTCCTGCGTGCGCACCGCGTCGATGCCGCGCTGCCACAGGTCGAGGATCCGGTCGACCTCCTCGGTGCGCTCGATCAGCCCACCGAGGTGGGAGACGACCATGTCGAGGAACGACTGCTGGATCTCGACCGCGGTGAGGCGACGGCCGTCCGCGAGCTCGACGGTCGCGGTGCCCGTGAGATCGTGGGCGACGTCCCTGATCGCCTGCATCTCCTTCGCGAGCGCCAGGTCGGGCATCGGGACGCGTGCCTCGAGCAGCCTCAGCACCAGGTCGGTCGAGCCGATCTTGAGCAGCGTCGTGGGCTGCGCCATGGTCGAGTCTCCGACGATCACGTGCATCCGCCGGTAGAGCTCAGCGTTGGCGTGCGGCTCGTCGCGCGTGTTGATCATGGGGCGCGAGCGGGTCGTCGCCGAGCTCATGCCCTCCCACATGTGGTCGGCGCGCGGAGAGAAGCTGAAGTGCGCGCCCTCGGGAGTGCGCGTGATGCATCCGGCACCGGTGACGATCTGGCGCGTCACGAGGAACGGCAACAGGCCTCGTGCGAAGCCTGCGAAGTCAGCGCGCCGACGCAGCAGGTAGTTCTCGTGGCAGCCGTAGCTGTTGCCCGCCGAGTCGGTGTTGTTCTTGTACAGGTGGATCTCGCCGTCGACGCCCGCCTCGCGGAGCCGCTGCTCGCCCTCGGCGACCAGGTCCTGGACGATGCGCTCCCCCGCCTTGTCGAGCGCGATGAGGTCCTCGATCGTGTCGCACTCGGCGGTCGCGTACTCGGGGTGCGCGCCTACGTCGATGTACAGACGCGAGCCGTTGGTGAGGAAGACGTTGGACGAGCGGCCCCACTGCACGACCGAGTGGAACAGGTGGCCCGCCACCTCCTCGGGCGTCACGGGGCGAGAGCCAGGCGCGACGACGTGGAGCCCGAACTCGGTCTCGAGCCCGAAGATCCGACGGGAGTCCTCGACCTCGAGCGGCGGGGGGACCTCGGCGATCTGCATCGTGAGCGGGCGAGCGGGCCGGCCGCGGGCCGGGCTACTCGCCGCCCTTCTGCACGAACGAGCGCACGAACTGCTCCGCATTCGTCTGAAGCGAGCCGTCGATCTCGTCGAGCAGGTCGTCGAGCGCGTCGGTGGACGCCTGCGCCGCGGGAGCCGGTGCGGGCTCGGGCGCGTCGTCCTCGTAGGGCTGACCGGAAGCGTTGACCTGAGGCATGCCGTCAGTCTATCCGGCGAGCAGGGAGTCCAGCAGTGCGTTGCTGGCCTCATGCGGGTCGTCCAGGTGGACCACCTCGAGGTTCCCATGCCTGGTGTCGCGGTCGATGACCACCGTGGACCAGCCGGCCGCGTCGACGAGGTCGCGCAGCCCGACCACCGCCGCGCCGCGGAGGCGCGCTCGGGTGTCCACCGGAGCCTGGGAAGCGGCCTCCGCGACCTCGGCGTCGGTCGTGAGCCGCTCGACCGCGCCGGCCCGCGCGAGGCGCCACGCGAGACCGTCGCCGAGCCTCGACCACTGGAGGTCCATCGCGGCCAGGCGCGCGTCGTCCCACAGCATCGGCGTGCCGTGCGCCGCCTCGTGCTTGGCGCGCAGCCTGCCCATGAGCTGGAGCTTGGCGACCCACTCCACCTCGCGCGCGGCCTCCATGACATCGCGGCCGAGGCGATCAAGCACGCCCTCCCAGCGCGCGATGACCTCGGCGTCCGCCGCATCGTCCGCGTAGCTGCGCGCGATCTCGAGCAGCGCGCGCTGAAGGTCCAGCGCCGTGGCGGTCTCCCCGGACTTGAGCGTGAGCCGCGCGGTGAGCGACAGGTCGCGCGACACGGTGCGCACGTCCTCGACGGGCGTCGCGAGCTCGAGCTCCTCGAGCCGCTCGTCGCCCGCCTCGATCGCGGACAGGACCAGCGAGGTCGTGCCCAGCTTGAGCAGGTTGGGGACCTCGAGGCAGTTCGCGTCGCCGATGATCAGGTGCAGTCGGCGCCATCGGCCGCGGGTCGCGTGGGGCTCGTCGCGGGAGTTCACGATGGGGCGCCGGAGCGTCGTCTCGAGCGCGACCTCGGTCTCCATGTAGTCCGCGCGCTGCGACATCTGGAATCCCGCATCGTCCCCGTACATCCCGAGCCCCACGCGGCCGGCGCCCGTGTACACCTGGCGCGTCACGAGGTGAGGGGTGAGCGCGACCGCGAGGGCGTCGAAGTCCACGTCGCGAGGGATCAGGTAGTTCTCGTGCGTGCCGTAGCTCGCGCCCTTGCCGTCGACGTTGTTCTTGTACAGCGCGACCCGCTCGCCCTCGATCTCCTCGTAGCGCTTGGCGGCCTCGAGCACGATCGCGTCTCCCGCGGCATCCCACCGCACCGCGTCGCGCGCGGTGCGGACCTCGGGTCCCGAGTACTCGGGGTGCGCGTGGTCCACGTAGAAGCGCGCGCCGTTGGGCAGCACCGCGTTGAGATGCGCGGGGTCCTCCCACGAGCCGCGTCGCCGACGGAGCGTCACGCCGCGCGTGGCCTCGTCGTACTCGGGCGCGTCCGTGAGCAGGTCGGCGGTCGCGTAGCGGCGCTCGCGCCGCATGCCGCGCTGGTCCTGAAGGGGGTCCTCGCCTCCGTAGTCCCAGCGCGCGGTGAGCCCGCCGAGCGCCTCGCGGCACGCGCTCACGAGCCGAGAGGCCAGCAGGATGGGGTTCGCTCCCGGGCGGTCGGGGTCGGTGATGCCGTACTCGGTCTCCAGTCCGACGATGCGCACGTCAGCCGAGCTCCCGCGCCGCGACCGCGCGCGCCTCCGCGATCTCCTGATCGGCGGCGGCCTCGAGGTGCGCGGTCGAGATCCCCTTCTCGCCCCCGGAGATCACCGCCTTGATCGCGGCGGTCTTGGCCCGGTCCACGATGTTGCGCACCATCGCGCCCGACGCGTGCTGGTCGATGTCTCCGTGGCCGAACAGCCTCGCGACGGCCGCGGCGATCATGTCCTGAAGCGTCGCGTGGACGTCCCCTCCGTGGGCCTCGACCTCGGCGGGCGCGAGCGGCAGCGCCGGGGTGAGGTACTTCGAGAAGATGTCGGCCGCCGACCGCTCGTCGGGCCGCGAGATAGAGATCTTCACGTCGAGACGTCCGGGGCGGAGGATCGCGGGGTCGATCATGTCCTCGCGGTTCGAGGCGCCGATCACGATGACGTTGCTGAGTGACTCGACGCCGTCGAGCTCGGTGAGCAGCTGGGGCACGATCGTCGTCTCCATGTCGGAGCTCACGCCCGAGCCACGGGTACGGAAGAGCGCGTCCATCTCGTCGAAGAACACGACCACGGGGGCGCCCGAGTGCGCCTTCGCACGGGCGCGCTCGAAGATCGTGCGGATGTAGCGCTCGGTCTCGCCCACGTACTTGTTGAGCAGCTCCGGCCCCTTGACGGAAAGGAAGTAGCTGCGGTCCGCGCCCACGGCGTCGGCGAGCGAGTGCGCGACCGCCTTGGCGATGAGCGTCTTGCCGCAGCCGGGAGGGCCGTACAGCAGCATGCCGCGCGGCGGCTGGAGGTGGTGCTCGCGGTAGAGCTCGGGATGCACGATCGGAAGCTCGATCGCGTCCCGGATCCGCTCGATCTGGCCGGTGAGACCGCCGATCGCGGCGTAGTCGACGTCCGGCACCTCCTCGAGCAGGAGGGCCTCGACACCGGTGCGCTCGACCCTCTCGGACGCGAAGCCCGTGCGCGGGTCGATGATCACAGTGTCGCCCTCGTGCACGCGGGCGCGGGCGTCGGCGCCGATGAGCACCGCGACGCGCTCATCCTCACCGCGGGAGACCACGAGGATGCGCTCGTCGTCGATGACCTCGCGGACGATCGCCGCCTGGCCTGTGCGCTCGGGCTCGGCCTTGCCCACCACGACGCTCATGCCGTTGAGCAGCACCTCGTCGCCCGCGACGAGGCTGAGCTCCGCGCTCGGCAGGACCGCGACGCGCATGCGTCGTCCCTGAGACACGATGTCCGCGTGGCCGTCGACCCACTGGACGAAGGTCGCGAAGGTCTGCGGCGGGGCCGACGCCTCCGCGAGCTTCTCCTTCATCTCGCCGAGCTGCTCGCGCGCGAGCTCGAGCAGCCGCTGCAGCTCGGCGTTGCGGCGCTCGAGCGCCGCCATGCGGTCCTGGGCGTCCAGCACCATCAGTCCTCCTCGGTGGGGCCGTTGTCGATGGGGGTCGGTGCGCCGTCGACGGCGGCGCCTTCCGGGGAGGCGGCGTCCTCCGCTCCCCCGGGCGCGGCCTTCACCGCGTCGCGGCGCACCTTGCGGACCTTCTTGTCGGAGACGGCGCGCTCGCCGAGGTCCTCGGGCGTCCACTCCTCGTCCACGGGGTAGGCGCCCTTCGCGGGACGACGGTGGCGCAGCGGCGCATCGACGCCAGGCGCCATACGCCGCGTGGTCAGCAGGAAGCCGGTGTGGCCGATCATGCGGTGGTCGGGGCGCACCGACAGGCCCTCGAGGTGCCACGTGCGGACCATCGTCTCCCAGGCCTGCGGCTCGGTGTAGCCGCCGTGCTCGCGCAGGTCCTCAGCCAGACGGGACAGCTGCGTGGTCGTGGCGACGTAGGCGATGAGCAGGCCGCCGGGGGCGAGCGCCTGCGCGGCGGCCTCGATGTTCTCCCAGGGCGCGAGCATGTCGAGGACGATGCGGTCCACGGTGCCGGGCTCCGCGACCTCAGCGATGCGGTCGGCGAAGTCGCCGATCTCGAGCCGCCAGGCCGGGTGGGGTCCCCCGAAGAAGGACTCGACGTTCGCGCGCGCGATGTCGGCGAAGTCCTCGCGCCGCTCGATCGACGTCAGCGATCCCCCGTCGCCCACGGCGCGCAGCAGGGACATCGTGAGCGCTCCGGAGCCCACGCCGGCCTCGACGACTCGCGCGCCCGGGTAGATGTCGGCGTACTGCACGATCTGGCCGGCGTCCTTGGGGTACACCACGGCGGCGCCACGGGGCATCGACAGCACGAAGTCGCTCAGCAGCGGCCGGAGGGCCAGATACGCGGTGCCCGCGCTCGTGCTCACGACGGTGCCCTCGGGCTGGCCGATGAGGTCGTCGTGCTTGAAGTGTCCGCGGTGAGTGTGGAACACCTTGCCCGCGCTCAGGACGATGGTGTGGTGCCGACCCTTGGGGTCGGTGAGCTGGACGCGGTCGCCGTCGCGCAGCGGGCCGCGCCGCTCGGGCGCGCCGACGGGCTCGGAGGTGTCAGGGGTCATGCCGTCAATCCTAGGCGGCGCTACCGCAGGGCGTTCATGGCATCGAGGAGCCTGAGGACGCCGACCGGCTCCCCGTCGCGCAGGACCACCCACGCATCGGTCTTGCCCCACCACTCGCGCAGGCGCTCGACGAGCCTCTCCGCGTCATCGTCGAGCTCGACGGAGGCCCCGCGCGGCAACGGCATCGCGACGGCGTCGAGCCCCGTAGCCGGACGTCGCTCCTCGGGGACGCTGCGCGCGATCCCGACGTCGAACCTGCCCGCGGGGGCTCCATCGGCGGACAGCACCACGATCTCGGTCGCGCCGTAGGACTCCGCGGTCACGAGCGCATCGGCGACGGTGACGTCGTACGGCACCGGGGCCGCTGGCGACATGAGGGTCCCGGCGGTGACCCCGATGCGACGGCCCACGGTCTGCGAGTGCTTGAGCGCGGCCGACGCGGCGGGCCACAGGATCGAGAACAGCAGCACGGCCCACACGAGCGAGAACAGATCGGGCTGCTGGCCCTGCAGCAGCGGTGTGCCGACCGCCCACAGCACGAGCCCGATCGCCACCACACGGCCGCCCCACGCGGCCACGAGCATGCCGGTGTGGCGCTTGCCGGTCATCGCCCATACGAGCGACTCGAGGACGCGGCCGCCGTCCATGGGGATGCCGGGGAGCGCGTTGAAGGCCGCGAGCAGCAGGTTCGCGTACCCCGCCCACGCGAGGATCTGGCCCGGCAGGCCCGTGAGCAGGCCGAGCCCGGCCGCGCCCATGATGCCGAGCCCGAGCACGAGGTTCGCTGCGGGGCCCGCGAGTGCCGTGACTCCCGCCACCGCCGGGGTGAGGTTCCTCGCGTCGAACGACGTGTGGCCTCCCCACAGCGTGAGCACGATCTCGTCGACCCGACGGCCGAAGGCGCGCACGACGAGCGCGTGCGACGCCTCGTGCAGGAACACGGAGGCGAACAGGATCACCGCGAGCGACAGGCCGAGGATGAACGTGCGGCTCGAGACCTCGCCCGAGCCGGACGCGAAGATGAACGCGAGCACCGCGAGCATCACGAGCGTCGAGGGCTGCACGATGATTCTCGCGCCGACGAGGGTTCCGAGGGAGAAGCCCTTGGTGGGGCGGGGCTGCGGGGGCATGCCACCACCGTAGGCGGTCCCAGCGGGGTCAAGCGCCATCGGCCCCTGGCCCCTCTCCCCCGCGTGCTTGGGGATCACCGTGCCGCTCGCGCCTTTCCCGGGGGCGACGACCCGGCGTCAGGCCTCGCGACCGTCGCACTGGCCCGGGGGGGGACCACTGGGCGTCGGGCCTCGCGACCGTCGCTCTGTCGGAGCCCGCGCGTAGGGTGTCCGCATGGCCAGACGACCCGCACTCTCCCCCTCGCGCGCGAGCGACTTCCGTCAGTGCCCGCTCATGTTCAGGCTGCGCACGATCGACCGGATCCCGGAACCGCCGTCGGCCGCCGCGACGCTCGGCACGCTCGTCCACTCGGTGCTCGAGGACCTGTTCGACCTGCCCGCCGACGCACGCACCGAGGAGGCGGCCACGGCCGCGGTCGCGCCCGGCTGGGAGCGCATGCTCGCGAAGAAGCCGGAGCTCGCAGACCTGCACGAGGACGATGCGGCCCTCGCCTCATGGCTCGAGGACGGTCGTGCCCGGGTGCGGACCTACTTCACGCTCGAGAATCCCACGCGGCTCGAACCGACGGGCCGCGAGGAGTTCGTCGAGCTGCAGCTCCCGAACGGACCGCTGCTGCGCGGCATCATCGACCGGGTCGAGACCGCGCCCGACGGGTCGATCCGCCTGTCCGACTACAAGACCGGGAAGACTCCCCACCCGCGTTACGGGACCAAGGAGCGCTTCCAGATGAAGTTCTACGCGCTGCTTGTCGAGCGCCTGAAGGGAACGCGCCCGGCCCTCCTGCAGCTGCTGTTCCTCAAGGACGGCGGCACGCTCATGCTGCGCCCGACCGCCGAGGACATCGCGAACGTCGAGGCGGAGATCCGCGACCTGTGGGCGGAGATCGCCGCGTGCGCCCGCACCGCCGAGTTCCGGGCCCGGCCGAGCAAGCTGTGCGATTGGTGCAGCTTCCAGGCGCTGTGCCCGCAGTTCGGCGGTACCCCTCCCGAGCTCACCGCCGACAAGGCGATGACCGCGCTGGGCGTCGCCTAGCTGTCGAGCGCGGCCGCCCGGAGGCGGCTCGAGGTCTCGGCGAGCGCCGATGCCGCGGCGCTGACCTGACGGACGCCCTCAGAGGTGCGGGCCGACGCCGCGCCGATCTGCTCGAGCGAGCCCGCGATCATGCGGCTGCTGTCGGCGATGCGCTCGGTGCTGTCGGCCATCTCCGAGGTCGTCGCCGTCTGCTCCTCGACCGCTCCCGCGATCGTCGCCTGGAAGTCCGAGATGTTGCGGATGATCTCGCCGATGCGCGTGATCTCCTCGGAAGCGCGCTCGACGGTCGTCTGGATGCCGGTGACGCGCTCCGAGATGCCACCCGTCGCTCGGGCGGTCTCCTGGGCGAGGTCCTTGACCTCCTCGGCGACGACGGCGAAGCCCGAACCCGCCTCCCCTGCACGTGCCGCCTCGATCGTCGCGTTGAGGGCGAGCAGGTTCGTCTGCTCGGCGATCGCCGTGATGACGTTCACCACCGCACCGATCTCCTCGCTCGACGAACCGAGCTCCTCGACGGTGCGGCTCGTCGCCTCGGACGCCTCAACCGCCTCGGCCGCCATTCGCGCGACGGACTGGGCGTTCTCGGCGATCTCGCGGATCGATGCGCCCATCTGAGTGGTCGCGGAGGCGATCGTGTCGATGCCGACGCTGACCTCCGCGGCGGCGCCGACCACGGCGGACGTCCGCTCGTTCGACTCATCCACGTCGGTGGTCATGCCGTGCGAACTGCTCGCGAGCGACGTGGCCGCGCCGTCGAGCTCCTCGACCGCAGCGCTGACGTTGCGCGACACCGCGGCCGCGCGGTCGAGCGTCCCGTTGAGTGCGACGGCGAGGCGCTCGAGCTCGGTGCGCCCGCCACCCTCCGGCAGCCTCGTGTCGAGATCGCCCGAGGCGAGGACGTCGGTCGCGGACGACACGGCGCGGATGATCGAACGACCGATGACGTAGGCGGCCCCGGCGACCACCACGAGAATCCCCAGGCCCCACAGGGCCATGCCGACGGCCGCGTCCCACGCCGCGGCGCGAACGTCGTCGACGTAGATGCCCGAGCCGACGATCCAGCCCCACTCGTCGATCCCCTGGACGTACGAGATCTTCGGTGCCGCGACCTCGGAGTCGGGCTTGGGCCACATGTAGTCGACGAAGCCCGAGCCGTCGGCCTGCACCGCGTCGACGAACTCCACGAAGATCGCGGTGCCGTTCGAGTCGGTGATGCCGCTCAGGTCCGTGCCGTCGAGCTCGGGCTTGATCGGGTGGACGATCATCGTGGGCGACTGATCGTTGATCCAGAAGTACTCGGACTCGGAGTACCGCAGTGCGCCGATCGCGGCGATCGCGCCCGCCTGCGCCTCCTCGGTCGTGAGGGCGCCCGACTGCTCCTGGGCCACGAAGCCCTCGATGATGTCTGCGGCCACCTCGACCACCTGCCTGGTCGCGTCCTGACGCTCGCCCATGAGGCGGTTCTCGAGCGTGACGGAGCTCACGACGATGAGCGCGACGATGCCCACTGCAGTGAGCGCGCCGATGGTCAGGATCCTGCCCTTGATGGACATCGAGCGGAGCGTGCGGGACATGTGGCTCTCCTCCGGGATGGTTGGTGACCCACCCATCGGACCGGGACCAAAGTCCTTGAGGCAAAAACAACTACTCGACGAGTGTCGACCTCTGCGGCCGCCGAGAACGGCTACTCGTCGAGCTCGTCGATCACTCGTCCAGCCGCGATCTCCCGGATCGTGCCGAGGCCGACCCCGTCGAACGACCGCACCCGGCTCACGCCCTCGATCCTCTCGACCGGGGTGAGCCGCCTCACCGCGAGGGTCTTGGCGCCGGATGCCGCCGCGGAGCGCACGCCCGAGCGCGAGTCCTCGATCGCGACGCAGCGCTTGATGTCCACACCGAGCCGGCTCGCGGCGAGGAGGTAGGCCTCAGGATCCGGCTTCCCACGCTCGACCTCATCGCCGGAGACCACGACCTGGAACGCCTCTGGCGCACGCGCCTGGAAGGCCGCCGCGAGCCGCGCATAGGACATCGTGACGAGCGCGCACGGGATGCCGGCCGACACGACCTCGTTGAGCAGCGATCGCGCGTCCTCCTGCCACGGGACGCGCTCCGTCACGTCCCCCGCGACGGAGGACACGAGGAAGTCGATGATCTCGTCCTCGGGCAGGTCCACGCCCCGCGCGGCGAGCACGCTCGCAGAGTACGGCAGCGCCTGCCCCACGAGCTCGAGCCCGTCCTCGTCGGTCCACTCCACCCCATACCGCGTCGCGAGTGCCTTCTCGGCGGCGATCCAGTAGGGCTCGGAGTCGATCAGGGTGCCGTCCATGTCCCACAGGACTGCGGCCGGGTCGGAGGAGTGTGGATTCACGGCCGTCAGTCTAGGCTGGCCGGATGAACGAGGAGACCGACGCCCCGCACCTCCCCGAGGACGAGTCCGTGATGATCGCGGCGTTCGAGGGCTGGAACGATGCCGGCACCGCCGCATCGGCCGCGCTCGATCACCTCGCGGAGTCCTGGGAGGCCCGCGAGCACGCGATCCTGGATCCCGAGGAGTACCACGACTTCCAGGTGAGCAGGCCGTCGATCACGCGCCTCGCCTCGGGAGACAAGGTGCTGTCGTGGCCGGGCTCGGTGATCTCCCTCGCGCAGGGAGAGTGGCGCGGCAGCCGGGACATCGCCCTCGTGCGTGGCATCGAGCCGTCGATGCGCTGGCGCTCCTTCGCCGAGGAGGTGCTCGACCATGCCGAGGACCTCGAGGTGACGACTCTCATCACGTGCGGCGCGCTGCTCGTGGATGTGCCGCACACCCGACCCCTGCCCACCTTCGTGAGCTCCGAGAGCGCGTCCGCGCGGGCGCTGTTCGACCTCGAGCGTTCGGACTACGAGGGACCCACGGGGATCCTCGGCGTGCTGGGCCACGAGGCCGAGCTGCGCGGCATCACGGTGCTGTCGATGTGGGTGGGCGTGCCGCACTACGTCGCGCATCCGCCGAGCCCCAAGGGCACGGTCGCGCTGCTGAGCCAGATTGAGCGCTTCCTCGGCGTCTCGATCGACCTCGGCGACCTTCCGTACGAGGCCGAGGCGTGGACGCGCGGCGCCAACGAGCTCATGGAGGACGACGACGAGATCGCCCAGCACGTGGACCGGCTCGAGTCGATGATGGACGAGGCGAGCCTCCCCGAGGCCTCGGGAGACGCGATCGCCGCCGAGTTCGAGCGCTTCCTGCGCCGCCGCGACGGCGGCACCGGCAAGTAGCGTCGGCGGCGTGAGCGGCACGCCCTCGGCCGTACCTCGCGGTGCGTCCGCCGACTGGGCGCGCGCCGCATCGTCCGGGCGCGGCGACCGCGGCTACAGCGCCGTCACGACCCCTGTGGCCAGCAGGCCGACGATGACGAGCGCGAAGGCGATCCGGTAGATCACGAACGGCATGAACGAGTGCGTCGTGATGAGCCTCAGGAACCAGACGATGACCGCGTAGCCCACCACGAACGCCACGAGAGTCGCGATCGCGGTGGCCGCCAGGCCCGGGCCGGACGGGTCGGTCAGCCCCTCGTACTCGGTCGCGAGCTCGAACAGACCCGAGCCCAGCACCGCGGGGATCGCGAGCAGGAACGAGTAGCGGGCCGCGGCCTCGCGCGTGAGCCCCAGGAACAGGCCGATCGAGATCGTGCCGCCCGAGCGGGACACTCCCGGCACGAGGGCCATGGCCTGTGCGAACCCGAGCGCGATCGCGTCCTTCGCAGTGAGCTCCTTGATCTCGCGGTGCTTGGAGCCGACGCGGTCCGCCCACGCGAGCACGAGAGCGAATACCGCGAGCACGGTCGCCGTGATCCACAGGTTCCGCAGATGAGTCTCGATCGAATCCTTGAACAGCACGCCCAGGATGACGATCGGGAAGGAGCCGATGATGACCCACCAGCCGAGCCTCGCCTCAGGGCTGTGCGCGCCGAATCTCGCCGCACGGTCCTTGCCATCGTGCCCGAACAGCGCGGCGAACCACGCGCGCAGGATGTTCACGATGTCCTTGCGGAAGTACACCAGCACTGCGGCCTCGGTGCCGATCTGGATGATCGCCGTGAAGGCGGCGCCGGGGTCCGACCCATGGGGCAGGAGCTCACCGAGCACGCGGATGTGCGCGCTCGACGAGATCGGAAGGAACTCGGTCAGGCCCTGGATCAGGCCGAGAAGAACAGACTCCCACCACGTCATGGACGCAAGGCTAGCGCCCGCGCGTCGCATCGCGTGCACCGCTGTGGAGACCGGTAGCGTCGTCCGCATGCAGCGCAGGAAGGTCGGTTCGAGCGGTCTCGAGGTGTCGCGCCTCGGCCTGGGCACGATGACCTGGAGCAGGGACACCTCCCCCGAGGAGGCGGGCGACCAGCTCGACATGTTCCTCGACGCGGGCGGCACGCTGCTCGACACCGCCGCGACGTACGCAGACGGAGGCTCCGAGTCCCTGATCGGCACGCTGCTCTCCGGCACCATCTCGCGCGGCGAGGTCCAGATCTGCACCAAGGCCGGCATCAAGCGCACGCCCGCGGGCGGCATGATCGACGCCTCGCGCGACACGATGCTCGACACGCTCGACGCCTCGCTGAGCAGGCTCGGGACCGATCACGTCGATCTGTGGCTCGTCCACGCCTACGACGCGGTCACGCCGTCGGATGAGACGCTGCACGCCCTCGAGATCGCGGTGAGCTCAGGCCGCGCGCGATACGTGGGCGTCTCGAACTACCCGGGCTGGGCCACGGCGCGCATCGCGACGCAGGCCACGGGAAGGCCATCGATCACGGCGACGCAGATGGAGTACTCGCTGCTCCAGCGCGGGATCGAGCGGGAGGTCGTGCCCGCGGCGCGCAGCCTGGGCCTCGGGGTCATGGCATGGTCACCGCTCGGCAGAGGCGTCCTCACCGGCAAGTACCGCGCCGCGGTCCCCGCGGACTCTCGAGCGGCCTCCGAGCACCTGGCCGGCTTCGTCGAGCCGTACCTCGGCGATCGTGAGCACGTCGTGGTGGACGCGCTCGCCACGGCCTCCGACGGGCTGGGCCTGACCCCTCAGGAGGTCGCCCTGGCCTGGGTGCTCTCCCGCGAGTGGATCTCGTCCGCCATCGTCGGAGCGCGCACCGCGCGTCAGCTCGAGACGTCGCTCGAGGCGGCCGACCTCGAGCTTCCGCCCGCGATCCGCGAGGCGCTCGACGAGGTCACCGCACCCGAGCTGGGCTACCCGGAGCGCAGGTAGGGGGCGTACGATGACGAACTCGATCGTTCAGCTGAGCTCGAACTCCTCGATGTCGTCGTCCATCTCGTCCTCGTCCTCGGCCGCGTGGGAGTCCAGTTCGTCCGTGTCGTCGAGCACCACCGGCAGTGTCTCGCCGAACTCATCGTCCAGCGCCGACTCGTACGCCTCGAAGGCCTCGGCCAGCGCGTCGTACGCATCGTCCACGGCGACGTCATCGTCGCCACGGCGACCAGCCACTGCTGCCAGGTGCTCCTCGAAGGCGGCCTCCAGGCGCCTCAGCGCCTCACGCGACTCGTTCATGCAACTGACGGTACCCGCGACTGCACCGAAATGGGAGGGATCATGAAGAACAGCAGGACCACACGCACCGACGGCCACGTCGTCTCGCCGGCGCGCCCCAGGGAGTCCGCACGGTCCCACCTCGAGTGGCGCGTCGTCGACATCCCTCGCGACGTCACTCGTTCCGAGGCGCGCGCGATGCTCACGGAGCAGGCCGAGTACGGCAAGTGGGAGCTCGCGCGCACCCAGCGGTTCATCGGCGGCGCGCGCCGCGTGTGGCTGCGTCGACGGACGATGCGCGTGGACCGCTACGACGCGGCCTGAGCCGCCTCGGGCGTCTCAGCAGTCCAGGAGGAACTGCTCGACGACGTCGGCGCCGACCTCGAGCGAGCGGATCGGGATGCGCTCGTCGATCGCGTGGAACAGGCTCGAGAAGTCGAGCCCGTCGGGGAGCATGAGCGGCGCGAAGCCGTAGCCGTGGATCCCGAGCTGCGCGAGGTGCTTGTTGTCGGTGCCGCCCATCATCATGTACGGCAGCGCGATGGCCTCCGGGTCGGCGGTGCGCAGCGCGGCGATCATCTTGTCGACCACGGGTGTGTCGAACGGCGCCTCGACCGCGGGCTGCTCGATGTACTGCTCGACCTTGACGTGGGTGCCCGCGAGCTCCTCGAGCTCGCGCAGCACGGACTCCTGCTGGCCCGGCAGGTACCGCACGTCGATGTAGCCGGTCGCGACGTCCGGGATGACGTTGGACTTGTAGCCCGCGTCGAGCATCGTCGGGTTGGAGGTGTTGCGCAGCGATGCCTCGATCATGCGGCTCACCGGACCCATGCCTGCGACGATCTCGGCGACCCGCTCCTCGGTGGGCTCGTACTCGAGGCCGAGGAGCTCGGCCGCACCACGGAGCAGCGCCTCGGACGTGGGCGTGATGTCGAGGGGCCAGGTGTGGGCGCCGATGCGGCTCATCGCGCCCGAGAGGTGCGCGACCGCGTTGTCGTGGTGGACCAGGCTGCCGTGGCCCTGCACACCGGTGCCGACGAGGCGCAGCCACGAGATCCCCTTCTCCGCGGTCTGGATCAGGTAGGTCCGCTTGCCTCCGACCGAGACGGAGAAGCCGCCGACCTCGGAGATGGCCTCGGTCGCGCCGCGGAAGTCGTCGGGGTGGTTCTCCACCATCCACTGCGCGCCCCGCCGGCCGCCGTGCTCCTCGTCCGCGAAGAATGCGATCACGATGTCACGGGCCGGCTTGCGACCGGCCTCGATGATCCTCTTCACCGCTTCGAGGTACATCGCGGCGATGCCCTTCATGTCGACGGCCCCGCGACCCCAGATCATCTCGTCGTGGATCTCAGCGGCGAACGGCGGGTAGGTCCACTCCTCGGGGAACGCAGGGACGACGTCGAGGTGGCCGTGCAGCACGAGCGGCGGGCGCGTGCGGTCGGCGCCCTCCCACAGCGCGGTGACGCTCGTGCGCCCAGGCGCGGCCTCGCGGATCACGGGCTCGAGCCCCAGGTTCGACAGGAACGTCGCGACGTACTCGGTCGCGACGCGCTCCCCCGGGCCGGGGTCGTCCCCGTAGTTCGACGTGTCGATGCGGATGAGGTCCTGCGTGAGCTGGATGAGCGACTCCTGGGTCATGCTCGCCAGCCTAGTGACCTGTGACGGGAGGAAATGACGAAGGCCCCTCCGAGGAGGGGCCTTCCGATGGTGTCCGAGGGGGGACTTGAACCCCCACGCCCTTAAACGGGCACTAGCACCTCAAGCTAGCGCGTCTGCCAATTCCGCCACCCGGACGAGGTGGACCGAGGACCCTTCCGGGCGCCTCAGCGCGGATAGAAGAATAGCACGCATCTCGGGGGGTCGATTGCCACTTCGTCGACACGACCCCTCACCACCCCTCGCCGAACGGTCGACACACGCTTCTCGCCCCAGGCTCCCCCGCCGCATCGTCCGCGTGTCGCCTGCCAACCCGCGCGCGCATCGTCCGCATGTCGGGAACTCTCCGCCGGAGCATCGTCCACGCGCACGTGCCTCTCTCGAGACCCGCCGACCCGGGATCCGGACCCGGCCCACCGATGCCCCTTCACGGTCGTACCAGTGTGAACGCGCACATGCGAGCGCTCCGTGGCAGGCTGGCAATGACGTTCACGGGGCCTCCGTTCCGCCGATTCCGCACCTCGACGGGACCAAGGGCCCAGGTAGCACCACCGGTCGCGCCCCTAGCGTCGAAGGCGAGGCATTACTCCAGTCAACGAAGACGGGAACACTGATGACGACGAACTTCTATCTCTCGCTCATCCCCGAGGCGCTCATCGCCTCGATGCTCACTCCGGAGGAGTTCGGTCTCTACTACGCGATCGGCAATGCGAAGCGCTCGCGCGGCCAGGCGGTCTTCTTCTCGATCGATGCCGAGCGGCTCCCGGCCGACGCCTTCGACCTGTCGGGCGTCGCCGAGAGATGCGTGCCGCACCCGGACGGAACGCCGAAGCGCTCGCTCTACATCGCGATCTACCGCGTGCTTGAGCGCATCCCGCGCGAGGCGATCACGGCGCTGCACCTCGCGACGGACGACGGCCGTGTCCTCACGCTCGAGCCCTCGGAGTACGAGCCCGGGGCGACGGGCTGGTCCCACCTCTATCAGGAGTTCTGCCCGGTCTCCCCGCGCGTGGTGTCGACCCTCGACCCCGCCGGCTTCACGGACTTCATCACCGACCAGGATCAGCCCGTGCACGTGCCCCGCATCGTGTTCGCGGAGCTCACGCTCGGCGCGCTCGCGCAGAATCCCGCAGCCGGCGCCGCCGACGACCTGCCGTACCCGAACGTCGGCCACCTCCGCGACTGCCTGATCGAGCTCGCCGACGGCGGCGGCAAGCCCACGAAGACGGTGCTGCGCCAGATGACGCAGGAGGTGCTCTTCCGCACCGTGAGCGGCGGCTTCTACGTCGGCGACAGCACGGGCATCACGACCTTCGCGCTTCCCACCCTCGATGCGCTCGAACGCGAGCACTACGCGTGGTGGCGCTCCGCCCAGTCCACCTTCGGTCAGTAAGCGTCCCCGACCCCAACCTCGAGAGGAACCCATGCCTGTCTGGTTCTGGCTGGTGCCCATCGCCTCGGTGATGGCGCTCGGCGCCGCCTACTACTTCTTCTCCGTCATGATGAAAGAGTCCGAGGGCACGGAGACGATGGAGCGCATCGCGCTTCATGTGCGCAACGGCGCCCTCGCGTACCTCAAGCAGCAGTACAAGGTCGTCGGCATCGTCCTGGGCTCGCTGACGATCCTGTTCTGCTTCCTCGCCTACGGGCTGCACGTGCAGAACCCCTGGGTGCCGTTCGCGTTCCTCACGGGTGGCCTGTTCTCCGGCCTCGCGGGCTTCATCGGGATGCGGACGGCAACGTATGCCTCGGCACGCACCGCGAACGCCGCCCGCCACTCGCTCAACAAGGGCCTCAACGTCGCGTTCCGCTCGGGCGCCGTCATGGGGCTCACCGTGGTCGGCCTGGGACTGCTCGACATCTCGATCTGGTTCTTCGTGCTCACCCAGTTCTACGACATCGAGGAGTCCCAGCACGTCGTGGTCATCACGACGACGATGCTGACGTTCGGCATGGGCGCCGCGGTCCAGTCGCTGTTCGCTCGCGTGGGCGGCGGCATCTTCACCAAGGCCGCCGACGTCGGCGCCGACCTCGTGGGCAAGATCGAGGCGGGCATCCCCGAGGACGATCCGCGCAACCCCGCGACGATCGCGGACAACGTGGGCGACAACGTCGGCGACGTGGCCGGCATGGGCGCCGACCTCTACGAGTCCTATGTGGGTGTGATCCTCGCCTCCGCAGCGCTGGGCGCCGCCGCGTACTACAGCTCCGGCACGGACGTGCAGATCCTCGCGGTGATCGCACCGATGGTAATCGGCGCGATCGGCGCGCTGCTGTCGATCGTCGGCGTCTTCTTCGTCCGCACCAAGGAGGGCGCGACCCAGAAGGACCTGCTGGGCTCGCTGGGCCGCGGTGTGAACGGCGCCGCCGTGCTGATCGCGGCGCTGTCGCTCGGCGTGCTGTGGCTCATGGACATGCCGAACATGTGGGGCCTGTGGCTCGCGCTCATGATCGGCCTGCTCACGGGCATCGCGATCGGCCAGGCCGCGGAGTACTTCACCTCGGAGAGCTACAAGCCGACGAAGACCATCGCCGCGGCGAGCAAGACCGGTCCGGCGACCGTCATCATCGCCGGAATCGGCTCCGGCATGCTCTCCGTCGCGGTGCCCGTCATCGCGGTCGTGCTCGGCACCACCCTGGCGTACTACTTCGGCTCCGGCTTCGAGTACTCGACCGAGACCATGAACCTCGGCCTGTACGGCATCGGCATGGCCGCCGTCGGCATGCTGTCCACGCTCGGCATCACGCTGGCCACGGACGCGTACGGCCCGATCGCCGACAACGCGGGCGGCAACGCCGAGATGTCGGGGCTTCCGCCCGAGGTCCGTCAGCGCACCGACGCGCTCGACTCGCTCGGCAACACCACCGCCGCGACAGGCAAGGGCTTCGCGATCGGGTCCGCTGCTCTGACAGGCATGGCGCTCCTGGCCTCATACATCGAGGAGGTGAAGATCGGCATCTCGCACGTCCTCGAGCGCGGCAGCGACTTCATCTTCCCCGACGGCACGACGCTCGCCGCGGGTGCGGTGGACGAGCTCCAGTCGCTCGACCTCATGCAGATGATGACCTACTTCGAGGTCGTGCTCATCAACCCCAAGGTGATCGTGTCGATGTTCACGGGCGCGATGCTCGCGTTCGCGTTCTCCGGCATCACGATGAACGCCGTCGGACGCGCCGCCGGGCAGATGGTCGACGAGGTGCGCCGCCAGTTCCGGGAGATCCCCGGGATCATGAGTGGCGAGACCGACCCCGACTACGCGCGCTGCGTCTCGATCTCCACCAAGGCGGCCCAGCGGGAGATGATGATGCCTGCGATCCTTGCGCTCGCCGCGCCCGTGATCATCGGCCTCATCTTCGGCGTCCCCGGCGTGCTCGGCCTGCTCATCGGTGCGATGGTGGCCGGATTCTCGCTGTCGATGTTCCAGGCCAACTCCGGTGGCGCGTGGGACAACGCGAAGAAGTACATCGAGCAGGGCAACCACGGAGGCAAGGGATCCGAGGCTCACAAGGCCGCGGTCATCGGCGACACGGTCGGCGACCCCTTCAAGGACACCTCCGGTCCCGGCCTCAACATCCTCGTCAAGCTGATGTCGATGGAGTCCATCGTCATCGCGGGCGTGACCGTTGCGGTGCACCTGGTCTGACGCGTTCCCTCAGCACACTCGCACAGACTCACCGCACACGACGAAGCCCGCACCCCCAGGGGTGCGGGCTTCGCTCGTCTCGCGCTCGCGCGCGTCAGGTGAGGAGGCTCACGCCGCCGGGCCCGATGAGCAGGGCGACGACGATGAGGACGATGCCCCACAGGATGTCCTTCTGAAGGATCCTGACGACTCCGATGATGCCGATGATCACTGCAGCGATCCACAGGATGGCGTCCCACATGATTGGTACCTCATTCCTTCTCGATGTTGCGTGGTCACCGGGTGCAACCTCAACCCGGGGTGAAGTTATTCCATACAGGCGTTAAAGAGATCTGGTCACAGGGCCAGCGCCGCCCCCTCGTGGGCCAGCAGCCAGCGCTTGCGCTCGAGCCCTCCGGCGTAGCCCGTGAAGCTTCCGTCAGCCCCGATCACCCGGTGGCAGGGCACGAGGACCCCGACGGGATTCGCGCCGATCGCGGCGCCGATAGCACGCACTGCCGTGGGCCTCCCGATCGCCTCCGCGATCTCCCTGTACGTCCGCGTCACGCCCGCGGGGATCGTGAGCAGCTCCCGCCATACCTCGACCTGCATGTCGGTCCCGACCAGGTCGAGGTCGGGCAGGTCCTCCACCGCGCCGTCCCCAGCGAAGTAGGTCTCGATCGCGGCCACCGCCTTCGCGAGCACCGCGTGAGCGGCGCGCTCCGCGTCGGTGGACATCGCGGGGGTCCCGGCAGGCCGACGCGTCGCCGGGCCCTCCGACCACTCCTCGAACCTCGCCATCGCGAGTCCACGCTCGGTTGCCCCGAGGGTCATCGGCCCGAGCGGGGTCTCGACAGTGGTCGCCGCGCTCCCGCCGTCTCCTCGCGGCGGGCCCGGCTCGACGCCCCGTCTCATGGCCGTCTTCTCGTCCTGCCTCATGACCTTCTCCCTTCCGCGTTTGCCGTCCACAGGTGCTGCGCCGCGTAGGCCCTCCACGGCCTCCACGACTCTGCCGTGGGAGACACGTCCTTCGCCTCGCCCCCGATCTCGCGCCTCAGCACCAGGTCGGTGCCGGGGAAGGCGTCCGGGTCCCCGTAGCCGCGCAGCATGACGTACTCGACGGTCCACGGCCCGATGCCAGGGAGCGCGAGAAGCCTGCTCCGCACCTCGGCACGGTCGGCTCCCAGCGACGTATCGATCTCTCCGTCGACGACAGCGCGTGCGACGCCGAGGAGCGCGCGCCAGCGGGACGCCGGCATGAGCCCTCCCTCGGGATCGACGTCGAGCAGCGCCTCGGCCGTCGGGAGCAGCAGCGTGGGCCTGGCGTCGGGAGCGGACCGCGCGACATCGCCTTGAGCGGCCGCAGCGCCAGCACCCGCAGCTCCGTCGCCGTCGGCTTCGCCCTCAAGGGCGACTCGCTCGCCCCAGCGCTCGGCGAGGAGGGACAGCGTGCGCCGGGCCCCCACGACCGACACCTGCTGCCCGACGATCGCGCGCATCATCGCCTCGAAGCGGTCGACAGAGCCGGGCACCCGCAGGCCGGGAGCCGTCGCGACGTGCGGCGCGAGGGCCTCGCTGCGGCTGAGCGCCTCCGCGACGGCCACGGGATCGGCGTCGAGGTCGAGCAGCGCGCGACAGCGTGCCACCGCGGACCCGAGATCCCGCGGGTCGGCGAGCTCGAGCCGCACGTGGACACCGGTCGCGTCCGGTGCGAGGCGGGCGCGTGCCGGACCGTGGTGGAGCCGCATCGTCCGCGTATGCGCGGTCCCGGGCTCGACACGCTCGACGCCCTCGATCGCGCGCGCGGCCAGGAAACCCAGCGCCCGGGCCCCGTCGAAGGGCTCCCTCGTACCGAGCCGGAGGTCTACCGTCACCGTGCCCGCATCGTCCTGGGGCCCCACGGCCCCTCGCCGGCTCCTGCGCCCCTCGCGGACCTGGCTCGGAGAGAGGCCCCACGCTCGGCGGGCGGCGTCGTTGAACTGCCGCACCGAACCGAAGCCCGCGGTGAGCGCGACCTGGGTGACCGGGAGGTCGGTGTGCTCGAGCAGGGCTCGCGCGCTGTGGAGCCGATGCGCGGTGGCGAGGGCGAGGGGCGGCGCGCCGAGCTCGTCGACGAGGATGCGCTGGAGCTGGCGGCTCGAGTATCCGAGCCGGGCCGAGAGGCCTTCGACGCCGTCGCGATCGACGACGCCGTCGTCGATGAGCCGCATCGCGCGCGCCGCGACGTCTCCGCTCGCATCCCAGTCGGGCGAGCCGGGCACCGCCTCGGGGCGGCAGCGCCGGCACGAGCGGAAGCCCGCGGATTGCGCGGCCGCCGACGTGCGGTAGAAGCGCACGTTCTGCCTCGCGGGAGTGCGCGCGGGGCACGACGGACGGCAGTAGATGCCCGTCGTCAGCACGGCGGTGAAGAACTGACCGTCGTAGCGCGCGTCCCGCCCGCGGATCACCGCGTAGCGCGTGTCGTCATCCCACATGTCCATGAGCATGACTCATCTCGCGGGATGCTGCTGGCGGTTTTCGGACATTGCAGCGAGGGCGTCCCTCGGCGGCAGACGCGGCGGCGGGGGTGCGTGCGCCGGCGTCGACGCTCATCGGAAGTCCCTGCTCGTGGTCGGCACCTTGAGGCTCAGCGGGGACAGATGCTCCGCGACGAGGTTCGTCGCCCCGTCCGCACGCTCGATCCTCCCGCGGATCACGAGGGCCGGGGACCTGCGCGCGACCGCCTGGAAGCGCCTCCACAGACCCGCGGAGCAGATGACGTTGAGGAATCCCGTCTCGTCCTCGAGCGACAGGAACGTGACCCCCTTCGCGGTGCCTGGCCGCTGGCGGTGGGTGACGACGCCCGCGGTCGCGACGCGTCGGTCCGACTCGTGTGTGAGCACCTCGCTCACGCGCAGGATCCCCTGCCTGTCGAGTCCCTCGCGCACGAACACGGTCGGGTACGAGTCGACGGAGACGCCCGAGGCCCACACGTCGGCCACCGCCTCCTCGACCACCGACATGCCGGGCAGCTGAGGGGCCTCGACGCCGGGGACGACGTCGGGCAGGGTGCCCGGCCCCTCCTTGGAGAGCACGCCCGCCGCCCAGAGCCCCTCGCGTCGGGTCACGCCGAGCGACTCGAGGGCCCCGGCAGTCGCGAGCGCCTCCCATTGGGCCGTCGTGAGCCCCTTCTCGGGCGCGAGGCCCACCTGACCGGACACACCGCTGGGCCGCACCCGTACCCGCCGCGCCATGTCACCGAGGGAGGAGAAGGGCGCCTCCTCTCGCGCGGCGACGATCGCGTCGGCCGCCTCCGCGCCCAGGCCGCGGATCGCGCGCAGCCCCATCCTCACGGCGAGAGTGCGATCCACGCGGGTGAGCCGCGCCATGTCCTCGCGGGTCTCCCCTGGCGGCGTGAACGACGCCTCGAGCCTCTCGACGGTCGCGAGCGGCTGGGATCTCTCGACGCACGGGCGCAGCACCACCTGACCGTGGCGGCGTGCGTCGGCGGCGAGCGACTGGGGCGAGTAGAAGCCCATCGGCTGGGCGGCGAGGAGCCCCGCATAGAACGCCGCAGGCTTGTGCGCCTTGAGCCAGCTCGACGCGTACACGAGGTAGGCGAACGAGTACGAATGCGACTCGGGGAAGCCGAAGTCGGAGAAGGCCTTGAGCTTGTCGAAGATCTGCTGCGCGACGTCGGCCGTGATGCCCCGCTCGTGGGCGCCGACCATGAACCTGGCCCTCAGCGCCTCCATCCGCTCGGGCGAGCGCTTGGAGCCCATCGCGCGGCGCAGCTGGTCGGCCAGCGCCCCGTCGAAGCCCGCGCAGTCCATCGCCATCTGCATGAGCTGCTCCTGGAACAACGGCACCCCGAGCGTCTTGCCGAGGGACTTCTCGAGCAGCGGGTGCAGGTAGGTGACCTCCTCCCTGCCTCGCGCGCGGTTGATGTAGGGGTGGACCGACCCTCCCTGGATGGGACCCGGACGGATGAGCGCGACCTCGATGACGATGTCGTAGAACCGGCGGGGCCTGAGCCGCGGCAGGGTCGCCATCTGCGCGCGCGACTCCACCTGGAACACCCCCACGGTGTCCGCGGCGCACAGCAGGTCGTAGACGGCGGGATCCTCCTGGGGAAGAGAGTGCAGCGACAGGTCCTGGCGCTCGACGTCCTGGACGTAGCGGAACGCGTACTTGAGCGCGGAGAGCATGCCGAGCCCGAGCAGGTCGAACTTGACCAGCCCCGCGTCGGCGCAGTCGTCCTTGTCCCACTGCAGCACCGTGCGCCCCGGCATGCGCGCCCATTCGACGGGGCACACGTCGATCACGGGGCGGTCGCACAGCACCATGCCCCCGGGATGGATGCCGAGGTGTCGAGGGAGGCGCAGCATGCGCTCCGCGAGGTCGACGACCTGTCCGGGGATGTGGTCGAGCGGCTGGGCGGGCGGCGGCTCGGGCCACATCGCGTCGCGCTGTCGCGCGGCCCAGGCCTCCTCGGCCTTGCGGTCGGAGCGCAGCGTCGACCACCGGTCGATCGACGTGGACCACGCGTCCTGCTGGCCCGCGTCGTAGCCGAGCGCGCGGGCGGCGTCCCTCACCGCGGAGCGCGGTCGGTACTGGATGACGTTGGCGACCATCGCGGCGTTGATGCGACCGAAGCGCTGGAAGACGTACTGGATGACCTCCTCGCGCCTGTCGGACTCGATGTCCACGTCGATGTCGGGGGGCCCGTCCCGCTCGGGCGCGAGGAAGCGCTCGAACAGCAGCCCGTGGGTGACGGCGTCGACCGCGGTGACGCCGAGCGCGTAGCAGACCGCAGAGTTCGCCGCCGAGCCTCGCCCCTGGCAGAGGATGTCCGCGCGGCGGCAGAAGTTGACGATGTCGTGGACGATCAGGAAGTAGCCGGGGAAGTCGAGCGCCTCGATCACCGCGAGCTCGTGCTCGATCTGCTTCCAGGCGCCGGGGATCCGCTCGGAGTCGGGAGTGCCGTAGCGCTCGCGCGCGCCGCGATACGTCAGCTCGCGCAGCCACGACGCCTCGGTGTGCCCCTCGGGGACCGGGTAGGGCGGGAGGTTCGGCGCGACGAGCTGGAGGTCGAACGCGCACTCGGCACCGAGCCGTGCGGCGTTCGCCACGGCATGCGGGTGCCGCCGGTGACGGTGGAGCATCTCGCCGGGCGATCGCAGGTGCAGTCCCGCGCCGCCGGGCAGCCAGCCATCCATGTCGTCGAGCGCCGACCGCGCGCGCACCGCAGCGAGCGCCGAGGCCAGATCGGCGTCCCGAGGCGTCGCGTAGTGGGCGTTCGTGGTCGCCACGAGCGGCAGCCCCGAGTCGAAGGCGAGGTCGGCGAGCGCATCGTTCACCTCGGAGTCGTACGGCTGGCCCGTATCGGTGATCTCGACAGCCACGTTGTCGCGTCCGAACAGCGCCGCGAGCCGGTCCAGCTCCGCGCGCGCCGCGGCGAAGCCCTCGCGGGTGACGCCGACCCCCTGGGCGTCGAGGCCGACCCCCGGGACGCCGATGCCCGCGAGCGCGCGCCTCACCGTCCCCTTGCGGCAGCCGGTGAGGACGAGCAGCTCACCGCCGCCGTCCGAGGCGAGCTGCTCGAGCGTGTAGCGAGCCGTGCCCTTCTCCCCCGTGGCGAGATGCGCCATGCCGATCGCGTGCGAGAGCCGTGCGTAGCCGCTCGCTCCGCGGGCGAGCACGAGCAGGTGGGAGCCGCGGGGGTCCGGCCGATCGGTGGGCGCGTCCAGCACCGGTGCTCCCCCCGGCCCCTCGGGCACCGACAGGTGCAGCTCCGATCCGAAGATCGCGGGCAGCCCGATCGCCCGCGCGGCGTTCGCGAAGCGGACGGCGCCGTACAGGCCGTCGTGGTCGGTGATCGCCATCGCGGACAGCCCGAGCCTTCCCGCCTCGGCGGCCATCTCCTCGGGCTGGCTCGCGCCGTCGAGGAAGCTGAAGGCCGAGTGCGCGTGCAGTTCGGCGTACTCGGGCTCAGCCATGGCTCCGTCCCGCCCGATCTCCCCGTGCCCGGCCGCGGTTCCTCTCAGTCATAGAGCGCCTCGAGCCTCCAGGCCCCGCCCGCGAAGGCGACGAGCACCGCGAGGCCCGGCTCCCCGTCGGGGGTGCGCAGCGCGAGCTGCATGTACGCGCGGCGGTCCGCGTCCGGCGCCCACCAGCGCTCCGCGACGGGCCATGGCCCTGCCCAGGCCTCGACGGGACGCGCCTTCTCCCACACGGGGCCCTCGTCGCCGCCGACGTGGCCCGAGGAGGGATGACGATGCTGGGCCTTGGCGCGCGCGTCGCGAGGATCGGCGGTCAGCCGCACCCACGTGGGCGGGGCCGAGACGGCGAGCCTCCTGTCGATCACGAGGGGGCTGCCGCCGGCGTCGAGCACCTGGACGGGCGCGGGGACGGGCAGGACCGTCGCGGGCGCGGGGTCGGGGATCCGCCCCGGCCAGGGGTGCTCGATGCGGCGAGGAGGCTCGCCCTCCTGCCCCCAGGCGAGCGCGTGGACCCGGTCCCTGGGCGAGCGTCCTCCCTGCTCGGCCACGGCGAGCACGCCGTCGATGCCGAGCAGTCCCTGCAGCCGCTCGAGCGCGCGCAGGGCCTTCGCGTCGCCGCCCGAGGAGCCTCCCCACAGGTAGGACTGCTCGTCGCCGAGCGCGACCACGTCCTCCGCGACGAGCGCCAGGGAGACCAGCGGCGCAGGCTCGGGCCCGTCACCCGTGCCGGAAAGCCAGCCCTCGAGCTGCCAGCGCACCCGGTCGGCCATGTGGGCCGCGAAGGCGCCTGAGCGCGTGGCGACATCCGTGCGCCACACGCGCTCGAGGACGTCACCCTTGGCGGTCCGGGCGGCGATGCGCACCCTGCCGCACCTCATCCCTGCGGCCAGGAGAGCCGCGTCGAGGCGCTGCGCCGCGTCCTTGGCCGCCCAGGCGAGCTGCTCGGCCCGCTCCGCGGGGTCCTCGAAGTCCTGCTCGACCGCGATGTCCTCCTCGGACCTCCGGAGCACCGGCGGAGCGATGTCCTGGCCGAGCGCCATGCGCTGCGCCCACGCGCCGAACGGCCCGAAGCGCGCCAGCACGTCCCCTGCGGGAAGCGCCGCGAGCTGACCCAGGGTGTGGAGCCCGAGCCTGGACAGCACGCCGACGAGGGTGTCGGCCTCGGCTCTGCGTTCCCTCTCCATCACCGCGTGCGTCAGGGAGTCCACGGGCAGCGGGGCGAGGAAGTCCGCGGACTCCCCCGACGGCACGAGCGCGGAGACCCTCGCGGCCATCACCGCGGCGAGCAGGCCGTCGGCGGCGCCCACCTGAGCCTCGCCTCCCGACTCGGCCACGGCGCTCACGAGGGCCTCCGCGAGCGTCTCCTCGGAGCCGTGGAAGCGCGCGGCGCCGTCCGCGGGGATCATCAGCAGCCCGGGGCGGGAGATCTCGACGCCCGCGACGACCTGCTCGGCCGCGGCCGCCACGGACTCGAACTCGCGCGCGTCCCTGCCCTCGTCGTAGCCGAGGATCACGAGCTCGGGGCACACGCGCTGCGCCGCACGCTTGCGCATGCCCCGCCGCACCCCCGAGGCGCGCGCCGAGGCGGAGACCGCCACGAGCCCCCTGCCGTGCAGCACCGCCGCGGGCGCCTCGAGCCCGAGCCCCGCCTCGGCGACGGCGGCGACCACGGGCCAGTCGGGCACCCACAGGACGGCGCGACGCACGGTCTCCACGGGTCCCGTCGCCCGGGCGGCCCTGGCCTCGGTGCTCATGCGACCTCCTCGCGGGTCTCGGCGGCCGCGGCGCGCGAGGACGCGAGCGCGTGGTCCACATCCAGTGCGATCCGCACGCGCCTGGCCGCACCCGCGCGCCGTCCCGTGACGACGACGGTCGCCTCGCGCCCTCGCAGCCGCCCGTCACCCGCGCCGAGTCCCGACCACCGCACTCTCTCGACGTCAAGAGACAGCTCCGCCCCCGCCCAGGGGCCGGCCGACAGCAGCAGAGCGCCCTGCTCGCGGGCACGCGAGGCCAGCCGCCGACGATCCGCCTCCGACAGCGCGAGCCGCTCGCCCGTCATCACCACGTCGACGCCCTCGAGGCACAGCGCGAGGACCGCGGCCGCCTGCACGCCGGGCTCCGGCACGAGCGCGAGCCTGGACAGGTCGATGCCGCGCCTGCGCGCCGCGACGACCCCCACTGCAGGCATGCCGACCGCAGCCGCCCAGGCGCCCCGCTGAGAGGCCTGTCCCGCGAGCGCGAGAAGCAGCGAGGTGGAGCCGCAGACGCTCACCACCCTGCCGCGGGGAAGCCCGTCGGGAAGCAGCGCGGACCAGGCCTGATCCACCGGCCACGCACGATCCGAGTCGTCGCGCGCGACTCCGACCCGCGCCTCGACCTCCTTGAGGGCGGCGCGGGCTGCGGCAAGACGATCCCCACGAGCCTGTTCGAACATATGTTCGATTCTGCCATGACGGACCGACATCCGAGAAGGCGATACGGGCGCGCAGTGAGCAATCCTGCACGCACCTGGGACGAAGGTGACACCGGGGACTCAGGAGGATCCCCACCAGCCCCCGAAGCCGCACCCGTCACACGTGCGTGCAGAGATGTACGCACCCGCGAAGGCGCCGCCGGACGACGGCCACGGGCCCGCGGAAGGACGGTCAGCGGACGCGCAGCTCCCACATGGCGACGGCCGAGGCGGCCGCGACGTTGAGCGAGTCCACTCCCCCGGCCATCGGGATCGTGACGACCGCGTCGACGCTTCGCAGCGCTGCTCGGGAGAGCCCGTCGCCCTCCGAGCCCATCATGATCGCGACCCGCTCGTGGCCGAGCGCCGAGAACTCGTCCAGGGTCACCGCATCGTCCGCGAGCGCGAGCCCCGCGACCACGAAGCCCGCCTCGCGCAGCCGCTCGAGATCCCCCGGCCACTCCTCCGCGCGCGTCCACGGCACCTGGAACACGGTGCCCATCGATACCTTGACCGAGCGGCGGTACAGCGGGTCCGCGCACGTGGGCGCGACGACGATCGCATCCGCGCCGATGCCGGCCGCGGAGCGGAAGATCGCGCCGACGTTGGTGTGGTCGACGATCCCCTCGAGCACCACCACGCGGCGCGCGTCGGCGACGAGCTCGGACACCGACGGAAGCACGGGACGATGCATCGCAGCCAGGGCGCCGCGGTGGACCTGGAAGCCGGTCACCGACTCGAGCACCTCGCTCGGCGCGACGTATACCGGCGCGTCCGTCTCCGCCGCGGCGAGAGCCTCGTCCACTCCGGCCAGCCATCGCTCGCTCACGAGCACGGATCGCGGTTCGTGGCCGGCGGCCAGCGCGCGCGAGATCACCTTCGCGCCCTCGGCCATGTACAGGCCGCGCTCGGGCTCGAGGCTGCGGCGCAGTGCGACGTCGGTGAGGCCGCGATAGTCGGCGAGCCGATCGTCGGCGGCCGAGTCGACTGGGATGACGGGCATGCGTCCATCATCCCAGTCAGCACTGGGTGCGAGGCGCCGACGGGCGTAATCTGGAGGTGAGGATCCGCGAGGGTCCGAGCTGAGAGGACGCGGTCATGATCGCGCAGCGGGACAGGTTCGACGAGTGGGTGGAGGCGGGCCTGCTGGAGGCCACCACCGCGGAGGCGCTCAGGCGCTACGAGAACGATCATGGGCACGCAGAGCTGGCCGCGGAGGCCCTGCCCCTCGCCACCCCGCCCGCACCATCCGCGCCCGACGCCCCCGCACCCCCGGAGGGTCGCAGCCGCGCCCTCGCCCTCGTCGGAGAGATCCTCGGCTATCTCGGTGCGGTGCTCGCGATCACCGCGATCAGCTTCCTCGTGGGCCAGACGTGGTCCTCGATCCCGACCGCGGGGCGCATCGCGCTGGTCGCGGTGCTCACCGCGGTCGTCGCCACCTCGGGCTTCATGGCCTCGCGCTCGCCGCAGGACGCGGCGCAGCGGCTCGCATCGGCGCTGCTGCTCGCGACCGTGGCGTGCGCGGGATGGCTCTCGTGGGTCCTCGTGGACGCCGCGGGGCTGAGAGACGAGAACGCGGCGCTATGGACGTTCGTCGTCGCGGCGGTGGTCGCGGCCGCGATCTACGTGCTGCGACGCCGCGCACTCGCACAGCTCGCGCTGCTGGCCACGGCCCTCGGGGTGTCGATCACGACGATCGAGGTGCTCGACGCGACCGAGGGCCTCACCCCCGGCCTCGTGATCGGCTCGGTGGGCGCCGCGTGGACCGCGCTCGCGATCGCGCGCGTCCTGACCCCCACGATGCCGGCGCTCATCGCGGGCGGGCTCGTGACCGTCTCCGGGATCAGCACCGTGGCCTTCGACGAGGACCTCCGCTGGCTCGTGCTGACCATCGGCGTCACGGTCGCGGTCGGCATGCTCGTGCTCGCCGTACTGAGGCGCGAGCTGCTCACCCTCATGATCCCGGGCGGCATCGGCCTGCTCGTATTCGTGCCGCAGCTCATGGAGCACCTCGTGGGCAATGCGGTCGCCACCTGGTCCGCGGTCCTCGTCACCGGCGTCGCGCTGATCCTCGTGGCGATCAGGATGCTGCGGGAGCCGCGGCCTGACTGAAGCAGGCCGCCCCGCACACGACCGGGCCCCGAGAAGCAGCGGCTTCCCGGGGCCCGGTTCGTGAGTGCCTACTGGCCCTTCTCGGCGTCCGGGTCGAACGGACGGCCCGACTCGGAGCCGGCCTTGTCCGCCTCGGCGGACACGCCCTCGGCCTGGCGGCGGGCCTCCTCGAGCGCGGCACGCGGGTCGGCGAGGGCCGACGTGATCCGCGACTTGCGGCTCTCGGCACGCTCGGCACGCTCGAGCGGCTCGGGCTCCTCGACGCCGCCGAAGCCCGCGGAGATCGCCTTGAGGGCGCCCGTGAACTCGGTCGGCACGAACCACATCTGGTTGTTGGTGCCCTGCGCGATCTCGGGGAGCATCTGCAGGTACTGGTAGGACAGCAGCTTCGAGTCGGCGTCGCCCTCGTGGATCGCGTCGAAGACCTGGAGGATCGCGCGCGCCTCACCCTCGGCCTTGAGGATGCGGGACTGCGCCTCACCCTCGGCCTTCAGGATCGCCGACTGCTTCTCACCCTCGGCGGTGAGGATCTGCGACTGCTTCACGCCCTCCGCCGTGAGGATCGCGGCGCGACGGTCACGCTCGGCGCGCATCTGCTTCTCCATCGAGTCCTTCACGGACATCGGCGGCTCGATCGCCTTGAGCTCCACGCGGTTGACGCGGATGCCCCACTTGCCGGTCGCCTCGTCGAGCACGCCGCGCAGCTGACCGTTGATCTGGTCGCGGCTGGTCAGCGTCTGCTCGAGGTCCATGGTTCCGATGACGTTACGGATCGTGGTGACCGTGAGCTGCTGCATACCGACGATGTAGTTGGCGATCTCGTACACGGCCGACTTGGAGTCGTTGACCTGGAAGTAGATGACCGTGTCGATCTCCACGACCAGGTTGTCCGACGTGATCACGGACTGCGGGGGGAAGGACACGACCTGCTCGCGCATGTCGACCTTCTGGCGCACCTTGTCGATGAACGGCACCAGCAGGTGCATGCCCGCCTCGAGCGTCCTGCTGTAGCGCCCGAGCCGCTCGACGACGCGGGTCTCCGCCTGCGGCACGATCTGCAGCGCCTTCGCGATGGTCGAGATGATGAAGATCGCGAAGACGATCAGCGCGATGATGCCGATCAGTCCGACGATGTTGAAGTCGTCCATAGCCCTATTCCTCCTTCTGAGCGACGCCGTCGGCCGCCCCCTGCGCGACGATGGCCGTCGCGCCCTTGATCTCGAGCACCGACACCTCGGTGCCCTCCGGGATCACGGGCGCGTCGTCGCGCGTGCGCGCCGACCACACCTCCCCCGCCAGCTTGACGCGGCCCGTCCGCTCGGTGATCTCGTCGAGCGTGTAGGCCTCCTTGCCGATGAGCCCTGCCGCGTTCGTCTCGGCGACCGGCCCCTTCTTGCGCAGGGAGCGCAGCAGGAACGGTCGCACGGCGAACAGCAGGACGCTCGACACCACGGCGAAGACCACGATGCTCACCCACAGCGGCGCACCCAGCAGCGTCGCGATGCCACCCGCGAGCGCGCCGCCCGCGAACATCAGCAGCGTCAGGTCGAGGGTCGCGAGCTCCGCGATCCCCAGCACAAGCGCCGCGATGAACCACCACATGGAATCCATGTTCCACCTCCTTCCGGCACGCTAGCAGGAGGGACAGAGGCGTTCCATCGGCCCCGGGGATGATCGGGCGGACGAGGGACGATGCGGTCGTCATCCCTGGGATGGATGCCGCCTCACGCAGCCCCCGGAGACAGCGATGGCCGGCCCCGCCGCGCTGTCGCGTGCGGGACCGGCCTCGCGGGTCTGCGGGGGTCGGGTCAGCGCCGCTCGACGAGCTCAGCGACGGGCCCGGCCTCGTGGGCGCCCTCACGCTCCTCGGCGGCGCCCCGCAGGGCCGCCTCCGCGGCCTCGCGTCGGTCCGTGAGGTGGCCACGCAAGGCGTACGCGAGCGCGGCGATCCAGACGAGCACGATGAGCGCGTACACGGCCCAGGCGTACGGCAGCACCGCCTCGAGCGCCTCGGCGTGCAGCAGCGTGCGCGCATTGGTGAGAAGGATCATCCCGCCGACCGCGGCACCCAGCATGCGCGGTGGCACGATGCGCACGAGGTAGGCAGCGATCGGAGCGGCGACAAGTCCGCCTGCGAGCAGCACGAGCACCCACGCGAAGTCGATGCCGGCCGTGCCGAGCCCGACGAGGAAGCCTGCCGAGGCGGAAAGGGCGACGAGGAACTCGGACGTGTCGATCGA
Organism: Demequina sp. NBRC 110054; assembly: GCF_002090115.1. Taxonomy (NCBI): domain Bacteria; kingdom Bacillati; phylum Actinomycetota; class Actinomycetes; order Micrococcales; family Demequinaceae; genus Demequina; species Demequina sp. NBRC 110054. The sequence goes on along the minus strand of NZ_BBRK01000005.1, from coordinate 41,268 downwards.
CCCGACCACCTTGCGCGGATCCATGCGCCCCGAGGCGAGAAGGGTCGGGGTGCCGATCGGACCCCAGCCGCCGCCACCCGTCGCGTCGACGAAGCCCGCGACCAGCCCGAGCGGCGCAAGGAAGCGCGAGCGCAGGGGGCGCGCGGCACGGTCGACCTTCACCTTGCGGCCCGTGAATCGCGCGAGGACGTAGATTCCCAGGCAGAACAGGAGCAGCGCCATGAGCGGACCCGCGGCCTCGGTCGTCAGTCTCGACAGGAACGTCGCGCCCGCGAAGGCGCCGATCGCGCCGGGGACGCCGACGCGCCACACGACGCGCCAGTCGACATTGCCGAAGCGCGCGTGCGCCGCACCGGAGGCGAGCGTCGTGCCCACCTGAGCCATGTGGACGGTCGCGGAGGCAAGGACGGGGCTGAGACCCAGCGCGAGCATGAGACTGGTCGACGTGACGCCGTAGCCCATGCCGAGGCTGCCGTCGATGAGCTGGGCGCCGAAGCCGACCAGAGCGAGCATGACGAGCGTCTGCATGTGGAACTCCTTCCGACGCCGGCCGCGGATGCGGCTCAGTAGCGCGTCAGGAGCACATTAACCCACTTCCCCAGTAGGAAACAATACATACCAAGAAAGTAGGTTTATATCAGGGGTTCTCCCAGGCGGATTCGTCCGAGATGAGGTCGGTGATCGTCGCGGGAAGCGCGCCACGCGCCAGATCGGCGACCGTCACGCTCTCCAGGACGCCGCGCACGCTCGCCCGCAGCGCGACCCACACCTTGAGCAGGTCATCGGCTGCGCCGTCGTAGGACAGCTCCGACGGCCGCTCCCCGCGCACGAACACGAGCGGGCCGTCCACCGCGCGCACGATCTCGGCGAGAGAGATCTCCTCCGCGGGCCGCGCGAGGCGATATCCGCCGCCCAGACCGCGCTGCGAGACCACGACGCCCTCGCGGCGCAGGATCGTGAGGATTCCCTCGAGGAACTTGCGAGGCATCGCCTGCGCCTCCGCGAGCGCCTCGGTCGTGAGCGAGCCCTCGGCTGCCGCGAGCTCGGCCGTGGCCCTGATCGCGTAGTCCGCGCGTGCTGAGACCCTCATGGGCGACGCTCAGGAGCCACGACGAGCGGTCCAGCGTCCGCCGGACTCCTGCACCTGGACCGGCATGCCATACGTGCGCGACAGGTTGTCCGCGGTCAGCACGTCACCGAGCGGACCCGCGGCGATCACCTCGCCGTCGCGCAGCAGCATCGCGTGGGTGAAGTCGACGGGGATCTCCTCGACATGATGCGTGACCATGACCATCGCGGGAGAACGTCGGTCGCCCGCGAGCTCCGTGAGGGCGCCGAGGAGCTCCTCGCGCCCACCGAGATCGAGGCCGGCCGCAGGCTCGTCGAGCAGCAGCAGCTCGGGGTCGGCCATGAGCGCCCTGGCGATCTGCACGCGCTTGCGCTCGCCCTCGGAGAGGGTCCAGAACTCGCGGTCCTTGTACCCGGTCATGCCGAACGCCTCGAGCAGCAGTGTGGCGCGCTCAAGGTCGACAGGCTCGTACTCCTCGTGCCAACGCCCCGTGACGCCGTGCGCGGCCGTCATGACGACGTCCTCGACGCGCTCCCCCGGCGGGATGTGGTCCGCGAGCGCGGAGCTCGACAGGCCCACGCGGATGCGCAGGTCGGTGACGTCGACCTCGCCGAGGCGCTCGCCGAGCACCTCGACCGTGCCCTCGGAGGGGTGCGTCCGCGCGGAAGCGAGCGTGATGAGCGTGGTCTTGCCCGCGCCGTTCGGGCCCAGCAGGACCCAACGGTCCGCTGAGTCCACGGTCCAGTCCACGCCGCGCAGGATCAGGTTGTCGTCGCGGCGCAGCTGCACGCCGCTCATCTCGAGCACGGTGGTCATGGGGGCGAGCCTATCCGAGGACGGAGTCGTAGAGGGCGAGCGTCCGGTCCCCGATCGCCTCCCAGGAGAAGTGCTCCGCGGCGCGCGCCCGTCCGGCCGCGCCGAACGCGGCGGCGCGCTCACCGTCGGACACCATGTCCGTAAGCGCCGCAGCCAGATCCGCCGCGAAGCCGTCCGGATCAAGGGGCGTGCCGGTGCCGTCCTGCATCTGCTCGATCTCGACGAGCGAGCCGGTCTCCCCCGGCACGACGACCTCCGGAATGCCTCCGGTCGCGGTCGCGACCACGGGCAGGCCGACGGCCATGGCCTCGAGATTCACGATGCCGAGCGGCTCGTAGACGCTCGGGCAGACGAACGCGGTGCACGCGTCGAGCACGGCGACGAGCTCGGGCCGGGGAAGCATCTGCTCGATCCACACGACGCCGTCGCGCTCGGACTGCAGCTTCTCCACCGCGCCCGAGACCTCGGCCGCGATCTCCTTGGTGTCGGGGGCACCCGCGCACAGCACCACCTGGATGTCCTTCGGCAGCTGCTCGACGGCCTTCAGGAAGTAGGGCAGGCCCTTCTGGCGCGTGATGCGGCCGACGAACACGATCGCCGGGCGCGTCGGGTCGATGCCGTAGCGCGCGACCACGGCGTCGGCCGCGGCGCGCGCCTCGTCGGTGCTCGGAGCGGCCCAGCCGTCCACGTCGATGCCGTTGTGGATGACATGCACCTTCGACGGGTCGACGTCCGGGTAGCAGCGCAGGACATCGGCGCGCATGCCCGCGCTCACGGCGATGATCGCGTCGGCGGCCTCGTAGGCGGTCTTCTCGATCCAGCTCGACACGCGGTAGCCGCCGCCCAGCTGCTCCGCCTTCCAGGGGCGAAGCGGCTCGAGCGAGTGCGCCGAGAGCACGTGCGGGACGCCGTGCAGCGTCTTCGCGAGGTGCCCCGCCATGTTGGCGTACCAGGTGTGCGAGTGGACCAGGTCGGCGCCCTCGCAGTCCTTCGCCATCGGCAGGTTGTGCGCGAGCACGTCGAGCGAGGCGTCCCCGACGCCGCCGCCGAGTGCGGTGTATCCCGTCACCCCGGGCTCGTCGCGGGGTCCGTCGAAGGCCCGCACCCGGACGTCGATGCGACTGCGGAGCACCGCCGCAAGCTCGTTGACATGGACGCCGGCGCCTCCGTAGACGAAGGGCGGATATTCGCGTGTGAGGAGGTCTGCTCGCATGTCCCCCACGCTATCGCGTCGATTCTCGGCGCGCGCCCTACACGCGGTGTCCCCATGCCGCTACGCTGGACATATGTCAGCGCCGAAAGTTCTCGCCATCGTCCTTGCAGGAGGTGAGGGCAAGCGACTGATGCCCCTCACCGCATCCCGCGCGAAGCCCGCCGTCCCGTTCGGCGGCACCTACCGCCTGATCGACTTCGCCCTGTCGAACCTGGTCAACTCCAGGTATCTGCACGTCGTGGTGCTGACGCAGTACAAGTCCCACTCGCTCGACCGCCACATCGCGCGCACCTGGCGCATGTCGCCGCTGCTGGGCAACTACGTCGCCCCGGTGCCCGCGCAGCAGCGCCGCGGCCCGCACTGGTACCTCGGCTCGGCCGACGCGATCTACCAGACGGTCAACATCATCGAGGACGAGCGGCCCGACATCGTCGTGATCGTCGGCGCCGACCACGTCTACCGCATGGACTTCTCGCAGATGGTCGACGCGCACATCGAGTCCGGCGCGGAGTTCTCCGTCGCGGGCATCCGCCAGCCGATCGGCCTCGCCGACCAGTTCGGCGTCATCGACGTCGACCCCGCGAGCCCCGACCGCATCCGCGCGTTCCTTGAGAAGCCGAAGGACCCCGAGGGCCTTCCCGACAGCCCTCACGAGATCCTCGCGTCGATGGGCAACTACGTCGCGAACGCCGACGCGCTGCTCGAGGCGCTCGTCGCGGACGCCGAGGACCCGGGCTCCAAGCACGACATGGGTGGCGACATCGTCCCCTACTTCGTGAACAAGGGCACGTGCGGCTTCTACGACTTCATCCGCAACGACGTGCCTGGCTCGACCGACCGCGACCGCGACTACTGGCGCGACGTCGGAACGCTCGACATGTACTACGACGCGCACATGGACCTCATCGCGGTCCAGCCGGTGTTCAACGTGTACAACGACCAGTGGCCGCTGCACCAGGGCCTCATCACGCACCCGCCGGCGAAGTTCATCCACTCCGAGGAGGGCCGCCTCGGCCATGCCGCGGACTCGATCGTGTCTCCCGGCGTGATCGTCTCGGGTGCCACCGTCACCGGCTCGGTGCTCTCCCCCGGCGTGCGCCTCCACTCGTGGTCGACCGTGTCGGACTCGGTGCTGCTCGACGACGTGATCATCAACCGTCACGCCCAGGTGCACCGCGCGATCCTCGACAAGAACGTCGTGGTCGAGGAGGGCGCGCGCATCGGAATCGACCGCGAGTCCGACATCGCCCGCGGCTACACGGTCACGGAGTCCGGCATCACCGTCGTCTCGAAGAACACGGTCGTCACCGCATGACCCGACTCTGCGTGATGGACGTCGACTCGACGCTCATCACCGCGGAGGTCATCGAGCTCATCGCGGAACGTGCGGGCACGCGCGCCGAGGTGGCTGCCGTGACCGAATCGGCGATGCGCGGTGAGATCGACTTCGCGGAGTCCCTTCGTCAGCGCGTCGCGACGCTCGAGGGCGTGCCCGACACGGTGTTCGCCGAGGTCATCGCCGAGGTCGAGTTCACCCCCGGTGCCCCGGAGCTCGTCTCCGGACTCCAGGCCGCGGGCTGGGAGGTCGCCCTCGTCTCGGGCGGATTCGTCGAGGTCGTCGCGTCCCTCGCGTCCCGGCTCGGGATCACGCGCTTCCGCGCGAACTCGCTCGAGGTGGCCGACGGCCGTCTCACGGGTCGCACGCAGGGTCCCGTGATCGACCGCGCCGCGAAGGCGGTGACCCTCAAGGAGTTCGCGGCCGAGATCGGCTGTGCCCCCGAGGACGCGGTCGCGATCGGCGACGGCGCGAACGACCTCGACATGATGGGGGTCGCCGGCCTTGGCATCGCGTGGCACGCGAAGCCGATCGTCCAGACTCAGGCGGACGTCGCGCTCAACGGCCCGCGTCTCGACGAGGCGCTTGACGTCATCCTCGCCTGCGCCTAGCGACCTGAATCGTAGAGGTATTCGGAGACCCCGAGCCATCGCTCCAGGAGCTTTCTGCCGCGACACGCCCAGTAGGCGATCGAACCGATGACGTTGTCGATGAATTCCTCGACGTCTCCGAGGTCGAGTTTCCCCTCCTCGCCAATGTAGCCCTGTGGGATGCAGAGACCTCTGTTGTTGCCATCGGCGTCATGGAAGTCAGTGAACACCCCACCGCGTTGCTCGCACACCTCCTTGAAGCAGTCGAGGCTGTCGGACCCACTTCCGGTTCGGGGATCTTTCTGCAGGAGCACGACGCTCGGGTCTCCGGTCTCCTTCCACTCGTCGACCAGGTGCCCGGGGACGCCCTGAGAGACCAGCAGAGGGCGGACCACCGCGAACCAGTCGTCAACTCCTTCGAGGCTCTCACGGATGAGAGCCCTCGTGTATCGCAAGAACTCCAGGTCGGCGCGCGTGCGCGCCGCCCGTGCGCGGGCTGTGAGCTCATCTGGTGCCATCCTGGGCCTCCCCTAGGTCCGCGGTGCGAAGCGTGCGCCCGTTACGCCAACGCCGACACGGGCGGCGCATCGAGCGGCACGATGAGCCGCAGGGTTCCGGAGAACTCGAACGAGAAATAGCCATCGCGAGTGTCGTAATTGCGAAAGACTGTGAATGTCGGAGACAGATCCTTGGGATGCAGAAAAGTGCTGAAGTTGACCGAGCCATCGAACTCGGGAAACCCCGGGTCCTTGAGCCACTCGGTCACACCATCCCAGACCTTCCCGAAGGTCGAGTCACGGTCCGCGTAATTCGTGTAGATGGCGATCGCTTCATCGTGGAGCGTCATCTCGAGTGTGAAATCGCTCTGCGGAAGCACGCCGATCACCACGCGGCGTCCGACCGGAGGAAGTTCCCCGACCCCCGGAGCGCGGCCCGGTGTCCACTTCCACTCGTGTTCGTAGATCACCTCGCGCTCCTCGTCCCGCCACTGGTAGACGCGTACCCAGATCGCGAACTCCTGTCGGTCCTCAAAGATCGAGTCGTGATCGGTCGCGCGCACGACGACCGGGTCCACGCTCACCGTGAATCGGGGGTCGATGCGCAGTGTCTCCGCCTCGAAGGAGGTGGATCCGTCGACGGACGCGACGGCCACTGACACGAGAACCTTGCCAAGCGCGGCGCCGAGCGTGTATGCGTGCTGCACCCGGTAGGCACCCGGCGGAGCGAGCGGGCTCGTCGCCGGAGGCTTCCGGAGGTCGACCACATCCGTCGCTCCGTCGCCCCAGTCGATCGTCGCCTCACGGTTGGTGGAAGACGGGATCATCGTCACCGTCGCTACGACGCTGTCGATCAGGAACTCGATCAACTCAAGGCGTGCAACCTGAGTCGGCTCGAGCAGCGTCGCCGCCTCAAGCGGTTCCGCGTAGGCCGGGTGCCCAAGACTGGCGATCGGCTTTGTGCTTTGGTCCATGCCTGCCCCCTGCTGCGCCTTGACCGTCGCGCGGGCCCGGAATCCCTTGGCCGCTCCCGCGTCGGGGGCGTGTGAGTCGTCCCCACCACCGACCATGCCGGACAGCGGTAGACAGGTAGTCAACGTCGGGTAGACGGCGCCACCCGTCGGCTCCGGCCAGGGCGGGGGCTGCGTCCGACCAGCCGCCCAGCCCAGTCAGTCGCGCACGGCGAAGGCCATGATCGCGCAGGCCGGTGCCACCGCGTCCGTGCTCAGCCGATTGAGACTCAGCTCTACGAACACCTCGTGCACGAGTCCGTCCTCGCCCGCGCGGACACGCGCCGGGTACGCGCGCACGAGGCTTGAGCGGCCTTTGGCGAAGGTCGAGGGGAGCCGCGCACGGCGTGGTCGGATCCGCCCGCGCCTCAGTCTCCGAGAACAGCCCTGAGCTCGGCCGCCTGCCGGGTCCAACGGTCCCGCATCTCCTCAGGCACGGAGTCGCCGCCGATGCGCAGCGCGGTCTCGAGCGCATGGGCCACGGCGCCGGTCGAGCGCTCCTCGGGAGACGCAGCCTCGCCGACGCGGGCTCCTCCGAGATCGACCCGCGCGGACTTGCCCCACCGTCCGGTCGACTCGTCCCACAGCAGCTCGCGGTGCATGCGGTACTGCATATCGGCGGGCGCGAAGTCGCCCGAGAGCGCCATGACGGGAAGCGCGACGATCAGCGTGTCGACGTCGACGCCACGAGAAGCGCCCTCGTCGGGGTCACCCGCGAGGACCACCCCTGAGTCGGCGCGAGGTCCCCAGCGCAGCAGCCACCAGCGCAACGCATCGAACTGACCTGCCGCGGTGTTCTCCGCTGGCATCGTCAGACGTCGCGGCCGGACAGCACCGCCGTGAGGCGCGCGGTTCGCGCGTCGAGCTCGCTCCAAGGGCAGTCGAACTCGAGGACCGCGGCCGTCCCGGTGGGCAGCCCGTGAGCGACACGCTGGAGCGCCCTCTTGTCCGAGCCCTGGCCCGACAGGAACGCAGCGGCGGCCGACGACGTGGGCTCGTGCCCCACGACCACGACGACCTCCTCGCCATCGAGCGCGTTGAGCTCCTTCAGGAGGCCCGGCACGTGCGTCTCATAGAGCGAATCGACGGTGCGGGACGCGCACCCGTCGAGCGCGTTCGCCATAAGCTTCCACGTCTGCTGCGTGCGGCTCGCGGGAGACACGAGGGCGAGCGTCGGCACGAGGGACTCCTCGGCGATCACCTCGCCCAGGAGCATGGAGGCCTTGCGACCGATGACGGCGAGCGCGCGGTCCATGTCGCTCAGGCCGGGCGCGGGGGCCTCGGCCTTCGCGTGGCGGGCGAGGATCAGCGTAGGCACGGCACTACTGTCCCATAGCGTGCACTCCGCCGTCCACGTGGATCATCTCCCCCGTGGTCGCGGGGAACCAGTCCGACAGCAGGGCCGTCACCGCCTTCGCGGTGGGCTCGGGGTCGGACGAGTCCCAGCCGAGCGGCGCGCGCGTGTCCCAGTTCGACTCCATCTGGTCGAAGCCCGGGATGTGCTTGGCGGCGGTCGTCTGGATCGGCCCGGCGGACACGAGGTTGCAGCGGATCCCCTGTGCACCCAGATCGCGGGCGACGTAGCGCGAGACGGACTCGAACGCGGCCTTCGCGACGCCCATCCAGTCGTACACGGGCCACGCGTAGCGGCCGTCGAAGGTGAGGCCGACGATCGACCCGCCCTCGGACATCAGGGGCGCCGTGGCGGCCGCGAGCGCCTTGAGCGAGTACGCGGAGATGTGCACCGCGGTCGACACGTCGTCCCACTCGCCGGACATGAAGTTGCCGCCCATGACGGTCTGCGGCGCGAAGCCGATCGAGTGGACCACGCCGTCGAGGTGCGGCACGTGCTCGCGCACCCTGTCCGCGAGCGCGGCGACGTGCTCCTCATTGGTGACGTCGAGCTCGACGACCTTCGCCTCGACCGGCAGGCGCCGCCCCATGGCCTGGGTGATCTTGAGCGAGCGGCCGACCCCCGACAGCACGACCGTCGCGCCCTGCTCCTGGCACAGGCGCGCGACGTGGAAGGCGATCGAGCCCTCCGTCAGCACTCCGGTGACCAGGATGTTCTTTCCCTCGAGCATGCCCATGTCATTCTCCTTAGCGTTCTTGGAAGCCTAGTGTGCGGTGCGGCCTGCGGCCGGTGTCAGTGACCCATGCCGAGGCCGCCGTCGACGGGCAGCACGGCCCCCGAGACGTAGCCCGCGGCGTCGGAGGCGAGGTAGACAGCGGCTGCCGCGACATCGTCCGTCGCGCCGAAGCGCTTGGCGGGGATGGTCGCCTCGTACTGCTTCTTGGTGGCCTCGGGCAGCTCGTCGGTCATGTCGGTCGTGATGAAGCCGGGGGCGATCACGTTGGCGGTGATGCCTCGCGCCCCGACCTCGCGGGTGATCGAGCGGGCCATGCCGACGAGCGCGGCCTTGGACGACGAGTAGTTGACCTGGCCGGGGTTGCCCATGAGGCCCACGACCGAGCCCACCAGCACGATGCGTCCGAAGCGCTCGCGCATCATCGAGTTGACGGCGCGGCGCACGCAGCGGAACGTGCCGGTGAGGTTCACGTCGAGCACCGACTGGAAGTCCTCGTCGCTCATGCGCATAAGGAGCCCGTCCTTGGTGATGCCGGCGTTGGCGACGAGCACGCGCACGCGACCGTGCTGCGCCTCAAGCTCGTCGAAGGCCGCGTTGACGGCGTCGGTGTCGGTCACATCCGCGATCGCCCCCGTCACGCCCTCGGGCAGGTCCCCGCCCCGGTAGATCGTGCTCACGGTGTCGCCGTTCGCGACGAAGGCCTCCGCGAGCGCGCGGCCGATGCCGCGGTTCGCCCCTGTCACCACCACGTGTCGTGTCATGCATCCCACGGTAGTGGAGCCTCGGTCACACGGACGATGTGGGGGTTCGTGCGCGTCAGGGGTCCGGGATTGTCGGGCTCGGACAGTCCACAGGGACGATGCGTGAGGTAGGCGATGGACGATGCTCGCCCTGGGCGGGGCGCGGGGCGTGCGGTCCGAGGGTGCGCGGCGGGAATAGCATCGGGGGGTGTCCGCACCCATCCCCCGCTCCCGCTGGCTCGCCGTCGCGCGCGAGATCGGGTGGGGACGGCTCGCGCTCACCGCGCTGATCGTGCTGGTCGCGTCCGCGCTGTGCGTCGTCGCGGGCCGCTGGCAGTACGGGCGCTACGTCGCGAAGGCCGACGCGATCGAGGCGTACGAGGCCGCGCAGACGCACTCCATCGCACCAGTCGAGGAGGTCGCGGGCGCGGGCGGCTCGCTTGCCGACGACGCTCAGTGGCGCACCGTGACCGTCTCGGGCGTGATCGACGCGGACAGTGTCGTCGCGCTGCGCAACCGTCCCGTCGACTCGACCGCGGCCTACCAGTACCTCGCGTGGGTCGATCTCGAGGATGGCTCGGCCGTGCTGGTCAACCTGGGCTGGGCGCCGGTCGGCGCCGCCGAGGACACCGAGGACGCGCTCGCCGAGGTGCTCACGGGTGCCGACGTCACGTTCTCGGGCACCCTGCGGTCGTTCGAGGAGGACGACGGGAGGCGCGATGCCGGGGCGACCCGCATCGTCCCCGCCCAGATGGGAGACCCCGGCACCGACAGCATCGTCCCTGGCTACGTCGTCGCCTCCGAGGACTGCGCGGGACTGTGCGACGACGACGGGCCGCTGCTCGAGGTGCCGCTGCCCACGCTGTCGCTCGGACCGCACCTCAGTTACGCATGGCAGTGGTGGGCGTTCGCGCTGCTCGTGCCCGTGGGCGCGGTGCTGCTCACCAAACGCGATCTCGAGCTGAAGCGCGATCCGTCGGGTTCGAAGCCGGCCCCCGCGCGACCGAGGCGCCGCCGCCACCCCTCGGATGAGGAGATCGAGGACGCGCTCTAGCCACGCCCGCGACGAGTCCCGGGCGCTCGACGCACCCTGGGCTCCCCCAGCACCCTGGGCTCCCCCCAGCGCCCTACGCGAGCGAGATGAGGTCGCGGTAGGTCTCGTTGTAGAGGTCCTCGATCGCGTCGGGCAGCAGCAGCACGCGATCGGGCTCGAGCGCCTCGACCGCGCCCTCGTCGTGCGTGACGAGGATGACGGCGCCCTCGTAGGTGCGCAGCGCGCCGAGGATCTCCTCGCGCGACGCGGGGTCAAGGTTGTTCGTCGGCTCATCGAGCAGCAGCACGTTCGACTGGCTCACGACGAGCGTCGCGAGCGCGAGGCGGGTCTTCTCGCCGCCCGACAGCACGCGCGCCGGCTTGTCAGCATCGTCCCCCGAGAACAGGAACGAGCCCAGGACCTTGCGGACCTCGGTCTCCCCCAGGTCGGGAGCGGCGTGCGCCATGTTCTCGCCCACCGTCGCGTTCATGTCGAGCGTGTCGTGCTCCTGCGCGTAGTAGCCCAGCTTGAGGCCGTGCCCCGGCAGGACCTCGCCCGTGTCCGCCTCCTCCACTCCCGACAGGAGGCGCAGCAGCGTCGTCTTGCCCGCACCGTTGAGGCCGAGCACGACCACGCGCGAACCGCGGTCGATCGCGAGGTTCACGTCGGTGAACACCTCGAGCGAGCCGTACGACTTGCTGAGCCCGTCGGCGCGCAGCGGCGTCTTGCCACAGGCGGCGGGCGTCGGGAACCGGAGCGCCGCGACCTTGTCCTGCTGGCGCACGCCCTCGGTCTCGCCGAGCATCTTCTCGGCGCGCTTGATCATCTGCTGCGCGGCGACGGCCTTCGTGGCCTTCGCGCGCATCTTGTCGGCCTGCGCCATGAGCGCCGCAGCCTTCTTCTCGGCGTTGTCGCGCTCGCGGTGACGACGACGCTCATCCGCCTCGCGCTGACGCAGGTACAGGTCCCACTTCATCGCGTACTGGTCCATCACGCCGCGGTTCGCGTCGAGGTGGAACACCTTGGTCACGGTCTGGCGAAGCAGCTCGACGTCGTGGGAGATCACGATGAGGCCGCCCTGGAACGACGACAGGAAGCCGCGCAGCCACACGATCGAGTCCGCGTCGAGGTGGTTGGTGGGCTCGTCGAGCAGCAGCGTGTCGGCGCCCGAGAACAGGATGCGCGACAGCTCGACGCGGCGGCGCTGACCGCCCGACAGCGTGCCGATCGGCTGAGCGAGCACGCGCGAGTCGAGGCCTAGGTTCGCTGCGATCTGCGAGGCCTCCGACTCGGCCGCGTAGCCGCCGGCCGCGCGGAAGCGCTCCTCGAGGCGCGGGTAGGCGTTCATCGCCTTCTCCTGGACCTTGGGGTCCTCGCTCGCCATGCCCTCCTCGGCCTCCCGCATCTTGCGCATCAGGCCCGCGAGGTCGCGCACCGACAGGATGCGGTCCATCGCGATCTGCTCGAGGTCGCCGGTGCGGGGATCCTGCGGGAGGTAGCCGAGCGATCCCTTCTGGATCGCCTTGCCCGTGGTGGGCAGGCCCTCACCCGCGAGGATCTTCGTGAGCGTGGTCTTGCCCGCGCCGTTGCGGCCCACGAGCCCCACGCGGTCGCCGGGCCCCACCTGGAAGGAGGCGGGGTGCAGCAGCACGCGTGCGCCGATGCGCATCTCAAGGTCCTGGGCGACGATCACGGGGATGGAACTCCTAGTCGGTGGCGGGCACTGCGGCGGGTTGTACGAATCCCACAAGGATCCGCGCCCCTCGCGCAAACCCTCTCGCTCCCCATCCGTCGTGACGATATGGTGAGCCGCCAACCATTATCCCCGGGAGTCACGATGGCACTGCACAAGCACTTCACGGGCCCGAACGTGGCCCTCGTGTCCGTCTTCGCCGCACTGATCGCGGCCTCGACCCTCGCGCCCGCCGTGTCGCTCGCGGGCGGCGTGCCGATCACGCTCCAGACGTTCGCGGTCATCCTCGCGGGCGCGGTGCTCGGCCCCTGGCGCGGCGCCTCCGCCGTGCTCCTCTATCTCGCGGCGGGCACCGCGGGAGCGCCCATCTTCGCGGGCCACGTGGGCGGCCTCAGCGCATGGGCCGGCCCGACCGGCGGATTCCTCGCCGCGTTCATCCCGGCCGCGTTCGTCACCGGCTGGATCGCGCGCGCCGCGCGCCGCAGCGGACGCCTCAACCTGCTGTGGCTCGCCCTCGCGTGCGGCACCGGCTCGCTCATCGTGATCAACCTCATCGGCTGGACCTGGTTCGCGATCCGCCTCGGCTACGACCTGCCCGCGACCGTCGTCGTCGCGCTGCCCTTCGTGCCGGGAGACGTCGTCAAGGTGGTCGCCGCCGCGACCGTCGCGTGGGCCGTGCACCGCGCCTACCCCGGTCTTCTGCCTGTCACCAGGCGTCGTGAGGCGGCACCGGCCGACGCTCCGACCGCCTAGTCTGTTCGCATGATCGTTTTCGAGGACGCGACAGTCGTCGCGCCGGACTCGGGCGTCACCATCCTGGAGCCGACCACCCTGACGCTGCGCGAGCAGCACATCTCCGTGATCGGTGCGAACGGCTCGGGCAAGTCGACCCTTGCAAGGCTCATCAACGGACTCGTCATGCCCACCGAGGGCACGGTGACCGTCGAGGGCAAGGACACCCACAAGCACGGGCGCGAGGTGCGCCGCATGGTGGGCTTCCTGTTCACGGACCCGTCGGCGCAGCTCATCATGCCGACGGCGGCCGAGGACGTGGTGCTGTCCCTGCGTCGCACCGTCAAGGGCAAGGACGCGCGGATGCGCGCCGCGCTCGAGGCGCTCGACTCGCTCGGTCTGGCGGACCGCGCCGACGTCGCGGTGAGCGCCCTGTCGGGAGGCCAGCGCCAGCTGCTCGCGCTCGCCGGCGTGCTCGCCGTCGCGCCGTCCATCATCGTGGCCGACGAGCCGACCACGCTGCTCGACCTCAAGTGGCGAGGCCACGTCGGCGCCCTCCTGCGCTCGCTGCCCGTGCAGCTCATCGAGGTCACGCACGACCTCGACAGCGCGATGCGCGCGGAGCGGACCATCGTGGTCCACGAAGGCAAGGTCGCGTTCGACGGCGCGCCGGGAGACGCGGTCCAGTTCTACCGCGACCTCATCTTCGGCCGCCCCGAGCAGACCCAGCGCGCATGAATCCCACGCTCGGCGCCTACCGGCCGCTGCGCACCCCGCTGCACCTCGCGCCCGCGTGGTTCAAGGTGCTGCTGCTCGCTGCGGTGTCGATCCTCATGGTGTTCGTGCAGGACGTGGTCACCGGGGTCACGTTCGCGTGCGCGTCGCTCGCCCTGTACCTGTCCACGCTGCCGCGGTGGCGCACCGCGCTGCGCGCCGTGCTGTGGACCCTCCTGTTCGCGATCATGGCCGCCGGCTACCAGTTGTGGCGCGGTGAGTGGCAGCTCGGAGTGGACATCGCGTCCGACCTGCTCACCGTCGTCTTCCTGGCACTCGCGGTGTCGAGCTCGACGCCCATGTCCGAGATGCTCGACCTGCTCTCGGGGCTCATGCGGCCGCTGCGGCGGATCCTGCCGCACGAGACGATCGGCCTGATGTTCTCGCTCCTCATCCGCCTCATCCCCGAGATGGCGCGGATCCTCGGCGAGTCCCGCCAGGCCGCGATGGCGCGCGGCGTCGAGCGCTCCCCTCGCGCGGTGCTCGTCCCCGCCGCGACTCGCACCGTCGGCTTCGCGATCGACCTGGGACAGGCGCTCCACGCGCGCGGGATCTCCGACGAGGCCGTCGAGGACCACAGCGCGGAGATCGCCGAGCAGAAGCAGCAGTCGCGCCGTGCGCGTCGCTCGGAGCTCGCTCGGAAGGCACGCCGCCGCCGCGCGCGTTAGCGTGACTACCGGGGCGTCGCTCAGGCACGACGCCGAATCTCGCAGTGCGGACGGCGCAGGGGGTCCCGGATGACGACGCAGCACAAGCCAGTGCGCACGATGGCCATGCCGGTGCTGGCGTCGATGGTCGTCGGGTCGATGGTCGGCGCGGGCGTCTTCTCCCTCCCCTCGTCCTTCGCGGACTCCGCTGGCGGCCTCGCGGCGCTCCTCGCATGGGCCGTCGCCGGCGGCGGGATGCTCATGCTCGCGCTCGTGTTCCAGCGGCTCGCGGTGACCCGGCCCGAGCTGGACTCCGGCATCGTCGCGTATGCCCGCGCGGGCTTCGGCAGCTACCTCGGCTTCTTCTCCGCCTTCGGCTACTGGGCCTCGGCGTGCATCGCCAACGTCACGTACTGGGTGCTGATCGCGTCGACGCTCGGCACCGTGATCCCCGTGTTCGGGGAGGGCGACACGTGGGCCGCATTCATCCTCGGCACGCTCGGCCTGTGGGCCTTCCACATCATCGTCGCGCGCGGCGTCTCCCAGGCCGCGGGGCTCAACGCCCTCACGACCGTCGCGAAGATGATCCCGCTGGTCCTGTTCATCGTCGTCGTGATCTTCGGCGGCTTCTCGTGGGACGTGTTCGTCGAGAACCTGCGCGGCGACACAACCGAGATCGGCTCCGTCGCGGAGCAGGTGCGGTCGACGATGCTCGTCACGGTCTTCGTCTTCCTCGGTGTCGAGGGCGCGAGCGTGTACTCGCGCTACGCGCGGAGACGCGAGGACATCGGTCGCGCGACCGTGCTGGGCTTCGTGTCGGTGCTCGCGCTGTTCGTTGTCGTGACGATGCTCTCGTACGGGGTCATGCCCCGCGAGGAGCTCGCGGGGCTCCGACAGCCCTCGGTCGCGGGCGTGCTCGAGTCGATCGTGGGCACCTGGGGCGCCTGGTTCATCGGCATCGGGCTGCTCATCTCGGTGCTCGGCGCCTACCTCGCATGGCTCATGCTCGCGGCCGAGGTGCTCTTCGAGGCCGCCAAGCAGGACGACGCGCCCCGCTTCCTCACTCTCGTCAACCGCCGCGGCGTGCCGATCAGCGCACTCATGGCAACCGCGGTCGCGACCCAGATCTTCCTCATCGTCACTCACTTCTCCGAGAGCGCCTTCGACTTCTCGCTCGAGCTCACGAGCGCGCTCGCGCTGGTCCCCTACCTGCTCACGGCCGGGTTCGCCCTCAAGGAGGCGCTCGGGCCGCGCCGGTGGTCAGGCGTGCTGGCGATCGCGTCCGTCGCGCTCATCTACACGGTGTTCCTCATCTTCGCCGCAGGCCTCAAGTACGTGCTGCTGTCGCTGCTCGTCTACGGGCCCGCGACGGTGCTCTACGTGTGGGCGCGGCGCGAGCGGGGGCTGCGCGTGTTCACGCGCGCGGAGGTCACGGTGTGCGTCGTCTCGGTGGTCGGGGCGATCGCGGCGGTGATCGCGCTCAGCACGGGCGCGATCTCGCTCTGAGTCCGTTTCGCGGCTGCCCGACCGGGCACCCGCGCGCGTCCGGCGACCCTGCACGCCCGGCCGCCGCATCGTCCCGCGCCACGACCGACCACGCGCGTCCACAACGGCGTATTCAGCCGGTGCCTCACCCGCTTGTGGACGCTCATGGTTGTTTTCTCGTGAGCAACGGCCCCGTGGTGGACGCTGAGGGGTCGTTCGCCCCTCCGCGCGGCGCGACCACCCCGCTCGCGCGGTACGGAATCGTCCACTGGGACACACGCACAGGTGGGAATCGACCATGAGTGTCCACTGGGGCGCACCGGCGAGGTCGCGCGCGCTAGTGGACGCTCATTGTCGTTTCGCGAAGCGCGGCGTCACCCAGTGGACAGTTTCGTACCGGCCACGCCTGGGCATATCCGAGAGCGCCGGCAGGGAGGGAGCCGCAAGCGCCGGCAAAGTCTGCGTGGAGCAGCGAGTGCCGCGCCACATGGTGCCCGCGTGGGGCCGAGGCCCGCATCGCTCAGCCCTCGAGCATCCCCGCGAGCGTCGTCGTGGTGCGCCAGTTGCGGATCGTCATCTGCTTGTACTCGGGCGTCGACATGATCTTCGACAGGTAGCTCTTGCCCGCCTGCGCCTCCGAGCGTCGGAAGTACAGCACGTCCCTCCCCTGCCACACCGCATCGACGCCGTCGCGAAGCCTCACCACTGCATAAGCATCGGCAACCGTCAGGGTCTCGCGCAGGAACACCACGTCCCAGCGGTAGTCGTCGCTCGCGCCGAAGCCGTCGGGCGCATCGTCCACCGTGACGCGGAGCGTCTCGGCCGTGATCGTGACCACGGGGGTGTCGACGCCGAACGACGCGCGCAGGACGTCGCCGACGAGCCCATTGACCTCGAGCGGCTCACGGCCCGGCGCGGAGACGAGCACGTTGCCCGACTGGATGTACGTCCGCACGTCTTCGAGCCCGGCGGCTCCGAGGTCGGAACGCAGCGCCGCCATGGGCACCTTGTTGTTGCCGCCGACGTTGATGCCTCGGATCAGGACGACGTGCGTCGCACCCAAGGACGGATCAGACGTTGAAGCCGAGCGCGCGGAGTTGCTCGCGGCCGTCGTCGGTGATCTTGTCCGGGCCCCACGGCGGCATCCACACCCAGTTGATGCGGAAGCCGTCGACGAGGCCGGCGAGCACCTGAGACGCCTGGTCCTCGAGGACGTCCGTCAGCGGGCACGCCGCCGACGTGAGCGTCATGTCGATGACCGCGTGGCGGTTCTCGTCGATGTGCACGCCGTACACGAGCCCCAGGTCCACGACATTGATGCCGAGCTCCGGGTCGATGACATCGCGCAGCGCCTCCTCGACGTCCGCGACGTTCGCGGGAATGGTCTCAGCCATGCGTCTCTCCTTCCGCGCCCTCGGCAGCCTGCGCATGCGCGATTGCGTCGCGCAGCGCCATCCACCCGAGCAGGGCGCACTTGATACGGGCAGGATACTTGCCGACCCCGACGAAGGCGCCGGCATCGCCGAGCATGTCGTCGCGGTCGTCCCCGAGGTCCTCTCCGCGATTGCCCATGAGGGCACGGAATGCCTCGTAGACCTCCTCGGACTCCTCGATGCTGTGGCCCTCGACGAGCTCGGTCAGCGCCGAGATCGAGGCCTGGGAGATGGAGCAGCCCTGCCCCTCCCAGTGGACCGAGGCGACCGTGGAGCCGTCGAGCCCGACTCGCAGCGTCACCTCGTCGCCGCAGGTCGTGTTGACCTGGTGCGACTCGCCGACGGCGGGCAGGTCCAGCTCGACCAGGCCGGCGCCGTGGCGGGCGCGGGCGTGGTCCATGATGACCTGCTGATACATCTGCTCGAGACTGCTCATGCGGGCACTCCGAAGAACTCTCGGACCGAGGCGAGCCCCACGAGGAACCGCTGGGCGTCCTCCTCGGTCGTGTAGACATGTGCGCTGGCGCGGGTGGATCCGGTCACGCCGAGGCGCTTGTGAAGCGGCTGCGCGCAGTGGTGTCCCACGCGCACCGCGATGCCGAGGTCGTCGAGCACCTGGCCCACGTCATGCGTGTGGACGCCCTCGACGACGACGGTGGCGATGCCGAGCACGTCATGCGCGTCGCCGACGGGTCCGAGCAGGCGCACCCCGGACATCTCCTCGACGCCCTCGCGGATCAGGCGAGCGAGGCGTCGCTCGTGCTCCGCCACCTCGGACATCCCGAGCGCCATGAGGTACTCGGCCGCGGCTCCCATGCCGACCGCCTGCGCGACCGGCTGCGTGCCGGCCTCGAAGCGCGTGGGCGCGGGATGCCACGTCGTCTCCTCGAGCGTCACGACCTGGATCGCTCCCCCACCGAAGACCGACGGCGGAAGCGCGTCGAGCAGCGACTTGCGGCCCCACAGCGCACCGACGCCGGTCGGGCCGAGCATCTTGTGACCCGAGAACGCGGCGAAGTCCACGCCGAGCGCCTGCACGTCGACCGGCAGGTGCGGCACGGACTGGCACGCGTCGAGCACCGTGAGCGCCCCGACCTCGCGGGCCCGCGCCACGAACGCGGCGACGTCGGAGACGACGCCCGTGACGTTGCTCGCGTGAGTGAATGCGACCACCTTGGTGGTGTCGTCCACGACGGTCGCGAGCTGCTCGAGGCGGTGGACGCCCCGGTCGTCGACCTCGATCCACCGCAGGGTGGCGCCCGTGCGGGCAGCGAGCTGCTGCCACGGGATGAGATTGGCGTGATGCTCGACCTGGGTGACGACGATCGAGTCACCGGGTCCGATGCGGAACCTGGCCGACTCGGCGCCACCCTGACCGGCGGAGGCGTTCCCCATGCCGTTCGCGACGAGGTTGAGCGCCGCCGTCGCGTTGGAGGTCCAGACGATCTCCTCGGCAGAGGCAGCGTTCACGAGGCGCGCGACCGACGCCCGCGCACCCTCGAAGGCCTCGGTGGCCTCCTCGGCGAGCAGGTGCGCGCCGCGCGCGACCGCGCCGTTGTGCAGGCGGTCGAAGTCGTCCATCGCCGCGAGCACCGCGTGCGGCCGCTGCGCGGTCGCACCGGAGTCGAGGTACGCGAGCGGCTTCCCGTTCCTGACCGTGCGGGCCAGGAGCGGGAAGTCGTCGCGCAGGTCGGGAAGCATCGTGATTACGCGTCCGCCAGGAAGCGGTCGTAGCCCTCGGCCTCGAGACGCTCGGCGAGCTCGGGGCCCCCCTCCTCGGCGACGCGGCCGTTCACGAACACGTGCACGTAGTCGGGCTTGATGTAGTTGAGGATGCGCGTGTAGTGCGTGATCAGCATGACGCCGAGGCCGGTGTTCTCCTTGACGCGGTTGACGCCCTCGGAGACGATGCGCAGCGCGTCGACGTCGAGGCCCGAGTCGGTCTCGTCCAGGATCGCGATCTTCGGCTCGAGCAGCTCCATCTGGAGGATCTCGTGGCGCTTCTTCTCACCGCCGGAGAAGCCCTCGTTGACGTTGCGCTCGGCGAACGACGAGTCCATGCGCAGGTTGTCCATGGACGTCTTGACGTCCTTGACCCAGGTACGCAGCTTGGGGGCCTCGCCCGACACCGCGGTCTTCGCGGTGCGCAGGAAGTTCGACACGGACACGCCGGGGACCTCGACGGGGTACTGCATCGCGAGGAACAGGCCCGCCTTGGCGCGCTCGTCGACGGACATCTCGAGGACGTCCTCGCCGTCGAGCGTCACGGTGCCCTCGGTGATCGTGTACTTGGGGTGGCCCGCGATCGAGTACGCGAGCGTGGACTTCCCCGAGCCGTTGGGGCCCATGATCGCGTGGGTCTCGCCCGACTTGATGGTCAGGTCGACGCCCTTGAGGATCTGCTTGGTGCCGTCGGGGGTCTCCACGGACGCGTGGAGGTTCTTGATCTCGAGAGTGCTCATGCTGGTTCTCCTAGTGAAAGGTCTTACGAAGTCTTCGGGTTGTCGATGTCGACGAGCACCTGCTCGCCGTCGATGCGGACGGGGTACGCCTTGACGGGCGAGAGCGCGGGCAGCTCGGTGGCCTGCCCGGTGCGGAAGTCGAAGCGGCCGCCGTGCGCCCAGCACTCGATCTCGCAGCCCTCGACGTCGCCCTCCGACAGCGACACCGCGCCGTGGGTGCACGTGTCGTCGATCGCGTAGAACTCGCCGTCTTCCGCGCGGACGATCGCGAACGGCTTGTCCGAGCCGTCCGCGAGGGTGAGCTCGGCCAACAGGGCCGTGCCGGGCTTGACGTCCGTCACGGCGCAGGCAACCTGCTCGCTCACTCGTCGTCCTCGATGTGCTCCAGCTCGAGCTCGATCTCCTTCATGAGGCCGGCCTCGACCTCGGGGATCCCGATCTCGCGCACGAGGTCGGCGAAGAAGCCGCGGACCACGAGCTTGCGCGCCTGGTCCTCGGAGATGCCGCGCGAGCGCAGGTAGAACATCTGCTCGTCGTCGAAGCGGCCGGTCGCGGACGCGTGACCCGCGCCCTCGATCTCGCCGGTCTCGATCTCGAGGTTCGGCACCGAGTCGGCGCGCGCGCCGTCGGTCAGCACGAGGTTGCGGTTGAGCTCGTAGGTGTCGGTGCCCTCGGCCGCGGCGCGGATGAGGACGTCGCCGATCCACACGGTGCGGGCCGACTTGCCGGCGAGCGCGCCCTTGTAGGTCACGCGCGACGTGCAGCGCGGCACTGCGTGGTCCACGAACAGCTGGTGCTCCTGGTGCTGACCGGAGTCGGCGAAGTACAGGCCGAACAGGTCGACCG
This sequence comes from Demequina sp. NBRC 110054, assembly GCF_002090115.1. Classification (NCBI taxonomy): domain Bacteria; kingdom Bacillati; phylum Actinomycetota; class Actinomycetes; order Micrococcales; family Demequinaceae; genus Demequina; species Demequina sp. NBRC 110054. The sequence goes on along the minus strand of NZ_BBRK01000005.1, from coordinate 20,802 downwards.
AGGCGCCCTCGCCCGCGAAGGCCGCGGACGTGTTGAGGCGCACGGCCTTGCCGCCGAGCGTCACGACCGAGCCGCGCAGGCGCGAGTCGCGACCCAGGCGAGCGACGACCTCTCCGGCGTGGACGGCATCGTCCTCCCACTGCTGGAGCAGCACGAGGTTGAGGCCCGCGTTGTCGCCCAGGTCCACCGAGACGAACTCGGAGTACGTCGCGCTGCCCTTGCGGGTGAGGACGATCGTCGCCTCGGCGCCGGGGCCGACCTCGACGAGGATGTGACCGCGGACGTCCTCGCCCGCACCGGTCATGGTGATGGCGATGGGGTCCTCGATGACCGCGTTCGCGTCGACGCGCAGCAGGGTCGCGCCGCCCGAGCGGGCGACGGCCACGGACGATGCGCGGTCACCGGGGGCGCGCACGGAGCGGGCCTTGGCCTCGTCGGCCGGGACCTGGACGAGCTCGACGCCCGCGGGAAGCTCAGGGGCCTCCCAGGTCAGCGAGCCCTCGCCGCCCTCGAGCGAGAGGACCGGCTTGAGGTCGGACAGCGCGGAGAACCGCCACTCCTCGACGCGGTTGTTCGGGATGCCGAAGACCTCGGGGTCGAACGACGTGGGGCGGTCGGCGCGCGAGGCGTCGGGCACGACCTGGCCGTGGCTGTGGGCCGCGTCGGACGTGGCGCGGGTGTGATCGGTGACGGTCAACCGACGGATCCTTCCATCTGGAGCTCGATGAGGCGGTTGAGCTCGAGGGCGTACTCCATGGGCAGCTCGCGCGCGATGGGCTCGACGAACCCGCGCACGATCATGGCCATGGCCTCGGTCTCCTCCATGCCTCGGGACATGAGGTAGAACAGCTGGTCCTCGCTGACTCGCGAGACCGTGGCCTCGTGACCCATGTGGACGTCGTCCTCGCGGACGTCGACGTACGGGTAGGTGTCGGAGCGGCTGATCTGGTCCACGAGCAGTGCGTCGCACAGCACGTTGGACTTGGAGTTCTTCGCGCCCTCGAGCACCTGTACGAGGCCGCGGTACGACGTCCGGCCGCCACCGCGGGCGACGGACTTGGAGATGATCGACGACGAGGTGTTGGGCGCGGCGTGCACCATCTTGGCGCCCGCGTCCTGGTGCTGGCCCTCGCCCGCGAAGGCGATGGACAGGGTCTCGCCCTTGGCGTGCTCGCCGAGCATGAAGATCGCCGGGTACTTCATGGTGACCTTCGAGCCGATGTTGCCGTCGACCCACTCCATGGTGGCGCCCTCGGCAGCGGTCGCGCGCTTGGTGACGAGGTTGTACACGTTGTTCGACCAGTTCTGGATGGTCGTGTAGCGCACGCGGGCGTTCTTCTTCACGATGATCTCGACGACCGCGGAGTGCAGCGAGTCGGACGAGTAGATCGGCGCGGTGCAGCCCTCGACGTAGTGCACGTAGGAGCCCTCGTCGGCGATGATCAGCGTGCGCTCGAACTGGCCCATGTTCTCCGTGTTGATGCGGAAGTAGGCCTGGAGCGGGATCTCGACGTGGACGCCCGGCGGGACGTACACGAACGAGCCGCCCGACCACACGGCGGTGTTGAGCGCGGCGAACTTGTTGTCGCCTGAAGGGATGACGGTGCCGAAGTACTGCTCGAAGAGCTCGGGGTGCTCCTTGAGCGCGGTGTCGGTGTCGAGGAAGATGACGCCCTGCTGCTCCAGGTCCTCGCGGATCTGGTGGTAGACGACCTCGGACTCGTACTGCGCGGCGACGCCCGCGACGAGGCGCTGCTTCTCCGCCTCCGGGATGCCGAGCTTGTCGTACGTCGCCTTGATGTCCTCGGGCAGGTCGTCCCAGCTCGTGGCCTGCTTCTCGGTCGAGCGCACGAAGTACTTGATGTTGTCGAAGTCGATGCCCGTGAGGTCGGAGCCCCAGTTCGGCATCGGCTTCTTGCCGAACATCTTGAGCGCCTTGAGACGCGTGTTCAGCATCCACTCGGGCTCGTTCTTCAGCGCCGAGATGCGACGGACGGTCTCCTCGGACAGTCCACGCTCGGCGATCTCGCCGGCCGCGTCCGAGTCGTGCCAGCCGTACTCGTAGCCGCCGATCGAGGCGATGATCTCCTCATCGCTCTGCGCCGGGGCGTTGTCGGTGGGGGTGCTCATAGTCAACCTTCCTTGGGTGCCGCCGGGGCGACGGGAATGGTGGTGGTGCACACGTGCGCGCCACCCGCGAGGGTGGACAGACGCTGCACATGGACGTCGAGGAGCCGTGCGATCACCTTGGTCTCGGCATCGCACCACTCGGGCGCCTCAGTCGCGATCTCCTGCACAGGACAGTGGCCCTGGCACAGCTGAAGGGTGTAGCCACCCGGTCCGGGGCGCACGGAGGACGCGTAGCCCTTCGCACCGAGGGCATCGGAGACGATGCCGATGCGATCCTCGAGGGACGCACCCTCGGGGATGAGCGGCGCGATCGTGGCCTCGAGCTCACCTACCTGCTGCTCGACGAACTGCTCGAGCGAGCCGGTGCCGCGCAGGAAGCGCACGGCCTCGACCGCGACGGACGCGGTGTCCGACGTGAGCGCGTGCTGACCCTGCGCGGTCGCGACGAACGAACGCGCGGGGCGGCCCCGACCGCGGTCGGCCTGGACGGGCCGCTCGTGGTCGGAGATCAGGCCGTCGTCCTCGAGCGCCGAGAGGTGACGACGCACCCCCGCGGCGGTCAGATGAAGCTCCTCGGCGAGCACCGCTGCGGTGATCGGGCCGTCCGACACGATGAGGCTCAGCACTTGGTCGCGCGTCGAGTCTGCGTGCATGGACGTCTCGCCTCTTCTCTCGTGGGAAGCGGGCATTCGACGCCCGCGGAGCAATTACGAACCATTTTGGATCATTAAAAAGAAGCGCGCAAGCAAGGCACGCCTTACTTGACACGGACGCCCTGGACGATGCGTCGCGTGCCTCAGGCGGACGCTCACCGGCGACGTCTCGACCACGCACTCCGGCCGGCTCCTCGCGTCAACGACGAGGAGCCTCCCGATGTTCCGGCGGGCGCTCGACGGGGAGTCGCCTTGCGGGCATCCGCGAGGGGCGCCCGCACGACGGGAGGCGGCTCCGCGGCGCGCGAGGAGTCACCCGCACGGTGGGAGGCGGCTCAGCGGCGCGCGAGGAGTCGCCCCGCGTTCGCGCGGGTGAGGGCTCGCCAATCGATGTCGCCGGCGGCGCTTGCCGCGTCGAGGCTCGCCACCTGCGCGGCGATGAGGGCGTCCGAGGTCCAGCACGAGTCCGACCCGTAGACGACGCGGGCTGTGCCGACCGCGTGCACGAGCGCGTCGGCGTGACGCGGGAACGGCGTGCCGGCGAGGTCGTACCAGAGGGACCTCAGCTCGGCGTCGACGTCGGGGCCGCCGTCGCCGAGCATCGCTCGCGCGAACGTCGCGATCCTGTCGCCGAGCACCGGCAGTGCTCCCCCGCAATGGGTGAGGACCCAGCGGATGCCTCGATGACGGGTGGTGACGCCCCGCATCACGAGGCTCGCGGCCGCGCGGGTCGTCTCGAAGGGGAACTCGAGCATCGGGCTCGGCGCTCCCCCCGTCACCTGCGCCGCGTTCGGCGGCGAGGTCGGGTGCACGAGGACGACCGACTCGCGCACCGAGAGCGCGGCCCACAACGGCTCGAATGCGGGATCCGCGACGGAGCGACCGCGCGCGTTCGTCTCCACCACGGCGCCTACCGCGGCGGGATGGGCAAGGGCCTCCTCGGCCTCTGCGAGGCTGCCGTCGACGTCAGGAAGCGGCAGCGCGGCGAGGAAGCGGAACCGGTCGGGCCATCGGTCGCACAGGGCGGCCGCCTCGCGGTTCATGTCGCGCGCGAGCACGCGCGCCCGTGCGTCGTCGCCGAGGTGCACGCCAGGCGAGGACACGGACAGGACTGTCGTCTCGATGCCGAGGCGGTCCATGAGGTCGAGCTGGCCCTCGGCACGCCACGTAGGCCAGCCAGGCATGCCGTCCGGGTGCTCGATGCCCGCCGCCTTCCCCGCGGCGACATACGCCTCGGTGACGAAGTGGCTGTGGACGTCGATCAGTCCCTGACCTGCGTGGACGACGGTCACTGCTCGCCGAGGAGGAACCCGTCGAGGATCTCGACGAACTCGTCGGGGTGCTCGAGGTGCACGACGTGGTCGGAGTCGACCTTCACATAGGTGCCATCCTGGAGGTAGGACATCGCGAGGTCGGCGTCGTCCTGGTCCATCGCTCCGTCGAGCAGGCCCTCCTCGTTGTACGACCAGTTCGCGTGCATCAGCAGCACGGGGCACTCGACCGCGGCGAGCGCCTCGGCATGATCGAAGCCCTCATTCCACGTTCCTTCGTAGAAGGCCGCTCCGAAGCGGGGGTCGTACTCCTCGAGCCCCTGGAACAGCAGCTTCACCGTGTCATCGGGGATGATCCCGATCTCGGTGGGCTCGCCGGGGTTGGCGGCGCGGTAGGCCGCGACCAGCCCCTTGATGGCGTCGGCGGAGCCCGGCGCGACGTACTTGTTGAAGAAGCCCTTGTTGGCGTCGAGCCAGAAGTTCAAGAAGTCGTCGGTCTCCCCCTCCTGCACCGCCGCCTCGGAGCTCGAGAAGGCCTTGATCGCGACGGTCTCCTTGATACGCGGGTACTCGGACGCGAACAGCGGCGGGTCCTCGAGGACGATCGCCTTGACCATGTCACCGCGGTTGGCGGCGAGCCAGAGAGTGAGCAGGCCTCCAGACGAGTTGCCCGACACGTACGCGGGCTCCCCGACCACCTCGTCGAGGAAGGCACCGAGGTCCGCGCCGATGTTGTTCGCGCTCATCTCGTAGTCGTCCGGGTAGGTGGTCTCGCCGTGTCCCTGATAGTCCACGACGTACACGTGGTAGTTCTCAGCCAGATCCGGCATGACCCGGCTGTAGTCGAACCAGTTCATGAGCTGCGCGTGGAGCAGCACGAGGGGTTCTCCGTTGTCGGGGCCCTCGACGTAGCTGAAGGCCACCTCGTTCACGTCCGCGGTCTTCTGCTCATACCCCGCGTCGGCCACCTTCTGCACGTAGGGATCGGTATAGGTGACGACCTTGATCACGATCCCCGCGACGGCGACGACTCCGAGTAGGACCAGTCCCCCTGCGATGCCGCCCGTGATCCTCAGCGCGCGACGGCGCCTCCCTCGCTGCTTCCGGGGCGCGTCACTGGCGGGTGCGGTCTCGATGTCGTGCGTCACGGGTTCTCCATCTCTGCGCAGGCGCGGCTCTCGCATCACGCCAATTCTTCATGAATAATATCGAGCGTCTCTGAGCATCATTGAGGATTTGGCTTACGATTCCCTGACGATCGGGGCGCGCCGAGATGGGCCTGGACACGGCCCGGCAACGACGAGGAGGAGCGATGGCACAGGTCGAGGAAGGTACGCGGCGCCGCCGCCGCGCAGAGACCGCCGCCGACCAGATCGCGAGCCTTGCGCGCGCGGCCGCCCCCGGCGACCGGCTCGGGAGCCGCGTCGAGCTGCAGCACCTGTGCGACGTCTCCGTCGGCACCCTGCACGAAGCGCTGAGGCTCCTCCAGGCCACGGGCGAGATCTCGGTGCGCACCGGACCCGGCGGCGGCGTGTTCGCCGGCGACGCCTCTCCCCTGACGGAGCTGCTGCGATCGGGCGGCTCACACGGTCCCGTCACGTTCGGCGAGGCCGCGGCGGTCCTCAACGCGGTGGCCCCCCTCGTCGTGGGCGCTGCGATCGACCACATGGACGACGAGGCGGCCGATCGATTGCGTGCGCGCCTCTCGTCCCTTGAGGGGTCGGCGCGGGGACCTCTGCGGAGCTTCGTCCGCGAGACCCTCGAACTCTTCGCCACGGTGGTCTCGATCCCGCCCGGCGGCATGGCACGCACCGTTGCAAGCGCCGTGATGCGGGTGCAGATCGAGTCGCTCTCGCGGATCGAGGGGCCGATCGATGACGAATGGCGCGACGTGGTCGACGATCACGCGCGGGCAGCCAGCCGGTTCGTGGACGCCCTCGTCCGTCGTGACCTTCCGGCGGCGCTCGGGATCCGCGAGGAGCCTGCCTTCGTCGCCGTCTTCGTGAGGATCAGCCGGACCTGGGCGGTTCCCTCCGTGGCGCCGTCGCGCCTCGACGACTGACGCACGGCGCCCCTCCGAGCACCGACCGACCGTCGACGACGGAGGGGCTCGAAGGGGCGCATTGCGGCGGACCCGCCGCGCTCAGGGGGGGAGGGAGCGCGACGAGTCGCCGGCTACTCGTGGATCGTCAGATACACGAGGGTCTGGTTGAGGAGCTGATAGGCGATCTCACCGAAGGTGACGGGGCCGACGATGTCGCCGGTCTTCTTGCCCTCGAGCTCCGAGTACAGGTAGTTGAGGATGCAGTTGCACGAGAACGTCGGGACGACGGTGCCCGCCGGAAGATGCGAGTTGAACTCCGCGACGTAGTCCCCGACCGGCGACGCCAGCCTGTACTCCACGCCGCTGAACACCGGCGCATACAGGTCCACCGCGCCCCCGCCCTCGGGCACGGACTGGAACGAGACGTTGATCATCGCGCCGAAGTAGTCGGCGACGAGGGGCAGGCGCGTGTCGTGCCCGATCTCCTCCAAGTACGTCGAGAAGACCTTCGGCTCGCCGTCGACCCAGACGGTGTCCTGGGAGAACCCCGTCTTCGTGAAGGTCAGGGTCGCGCCGTCGCCCTGCTGGAACAGGTTGACGATGTCGGCGCTCGCGAGCACGCCGTCGGCGAGCTGTGCGTGGAGCACCACGGCCCGGTCGGCGTTGGCCGACTCGCCCGAACCAGCGAAGGTCTTCGCCTCCGCCGACGCGAGATCGTCGAGGTGCACGCCGGCGACCCAGCCGACGACGGGACGGTCGAACAGTCCCGGGAAGTCGGCCGCCTCAGCGGCGTAACGCGAGTGGGCCTCGCTTCCCGCGGGCACGATGATGATGGAGAAGCCTGTCTCGAACGCATCGTCCGTGAGCGTGGAGAGCTCGTCCGCCGCATAGCTGCGGACCGCGACGTCCGTCACCTGCGACGGCAAGGTGTCGACGTGCAGGAGGTCGCGCGTGGTGCGTCCGCCGTCGGACGTCATGAAGTAGGGGATCGTGCCCCCGATCCATCGGCCCTCGGGCAGCTGCGCGAGCAGGGCCTCGTCGCCGGCGATGAGAAGCGGGACACCGGTGGCGATCTTCGCGACCGCCTCGTCCAGGGTGTGCAGGGTGCCAGTCATGTGGGAAGTCCTTTGCTTGTCGGGTTTCAGCCGAAGATGGTCTGGAGGTCGGCCGCCGCGAGCCGCTCGTTCTTGACGAAGAATCCATGCACCTCGCCGATCGCGGCGTCGCGCTCGGCTGGCGTCTTGGGCGCGCTGCGCGCGATGCGCTGCATCATGATCTTCAGCGCGAGCGCCTGATAGGCGTGGGCTCCTGGATCGTCGATGAGCCTCTGCCACCGAGGGTCGTTGGTCTGCGGGATTGCCATGAGGGCTCCTTCTGCGGCCGCGCCGTCGCGGCCAAGCCAATGTGTGGACAGCCACCGAATCGGCCCGCCTCTGCCCGTTTGTAATGTTTTGGAAACGTGGAGTACAACCGGTTCGACGGATTGCCAGGGCAGACAGCCCCTATCCCTCGCAAGATCGCTGGATCCGCGTGCTCCGCGCCCGCCTACACTTGACCGGTGAGCACGACCGACCAGTCCCCCGCGGCGCAGAAGCCGCTCCCAGCCCGACTCCTTCGCGGGGGCGCCGACTTCCTCGGCCGCCACGCGCGCGGGCTGACGATCGCCAACATCCTCACCCAGTCCGGGATCATCGTGACCGGCGGGGCCGTGCGCCTCACCGGCTCGGGCCTCGGCTGCTCGACCTGGCCCCAGTGCGAGCCGGGCGAGTTCACGCCCGAGCTGCACGCCGAGGCGGGGATCCACCCGTTCATCGAGTTCGGCAACCGCACGCTCACCGGTGTCCTGCTCATCGTCGCGCTGCTGCTCGCGATCGGCGTATGGAACTCCCGGCCCGATCTCAAGTGGTGGGGACTCGTGCCGGGCATCGGCGTCATCGCGCAGGCGGTGCTCGGAGGCATCACCGTGCTCGTCGAGCTCCACCCGCTCGTCGTCGCCCCTCACCTGCTCCTGTCGATGCTGCTCGTGTGGCAGGCGGTCTGGCTCGCGCTCGCGTACCGCAATGCGCCCCGACGCGTCGGCAATCCCCTGGCACCGGCGCGCTGGGCGTCCGTCGTCCTGCTCGCGGGGGTGCTCTTCGTCGGCGCGCTGACGACGGGCGCGGGACCGCACTCGGGTGACGCCGACACGACCGAGCGCCTCGCGCTCGACCCTGCACTCGTGGCGAGGGCCCACGCGATGACCGTGTGGGCATTCGTGGCGGTGCTCGCGTTCCTCGTGTGGCGACTGTGGCGCGACCGCTCGGAGGGCGACCGAGACGAGGTGCGCAAGGCGTGGGTCGTGCTCGTCGCGATCACGCTCGCGCAGGCGGCGATCGGCTACATCCAGTACTTCACGGGCCTGCCCGAGATCATCGTCGGGATGCACCTGCTCGGAGCCGCCGCGCTCACCGCCGCGCATTCGGCGTTCTTCTCTCTCACGAAGCCCTCGGGGGCCGAGACCGCGGCAGCGTCGCAGGAGCGATGATGACCGGCCATGAGGTGACGCTCTCCCACATCGAGGCGGCCGCCGCCGCGCTCGAGGGCGTCGCCCAGCACACCCCCGTCGATCACGCGTCCTACCTCAGCGACCTGCTGGGTGTGCCGACCTACATGAAGCTCGAGAACCTCCAGCGCACGGGCTCGTTCAAGCTCCGCGGCGCGACGTACCGGCTCTCGCGACTCTCCCCGGAGGAGCGCGCCCGCGGTGTGGTCGCCGCCTCGGCGGGAAACCATGCCCAGGGCGTGGCCTTCGCGGCCCAGCAGCTCGGGATCGACGCGACGATCTTCATGCCGCTCGGCGCCCCGGTGCCCAAGCTGCTCGCGACCAAGAACTACGGCGCGACCGTGGTCACCGACGGCGCGACGGTCGAGGAGTGCCTCGCGCTCGCCCACGCGCATGCCGAGCGCACGGGCGCGGTGATGATCCATCCGTTCGACCACGCGGACGTGATCGCGGGCCAGGGCACGATCGGGCTCGAGATCCTCGAGGACGTGCCCGACGCCGACACGATCCTCGTGCCCGTGGGCGGAGGCGGCCTCATCGCCGGCATCGGCGCCGCGGTCAAGGAGCTCGCCGAGATCCAGGGACGACGGATCAGGGTCATCGGCGTGCAGGCCGAGGCGACGGCGTCCTACCCGCCCTCACTCGCCGCGGGTCACCCCGTCACGATCGAGCGTCACGCCACGATCGCCGACGGGATCGCGGTGGTCCGGCCCGGCGACCACACGTTCCCGCTCGTGCGCGACCATGTGGACCAGATCGTCACGGTGAGCGAGGACGACCTCGCGAAGGCGGTCCTGCTCCTGCTCGAGCGCACCAAGCTCGTCGTCGAGCCCGCCGGGGCGGCCGCCGTCGCCGCGATCCTCGGCGGCCACGTCGCACCGAGTGGGACGACGGTCGCGCTGATCTCCGGCGGCAACATCGACCCGCTGCTTCTGCAGCGCATCATCGCTCACGGGCTCGTCGCCTCGGGCCGCTACATGACGCTGCGCGTGCCGCTCCCCGACCGTCCCGGCCAACTCGCACGGGTCTCCGAGGTGCTCGCCGAGGTCGGCGCGAACGTCATCGAGGTCCTCCACACCCGCCACGACCTCGGACTTACACTGAACGATGTGGTGCTGCAGCTCAGTGTCGAGACGCGGGGACCGAACCATCAGGCCGAGGTCCTGGACGCGTTGCGCGCCGCGGGCTTCACGCCGGAGGTCGCGGGCGGCTGACATGGCTGCGGCGCGGCGGAAGCGGACCATCCTCGGAGGGCTCGCGATCGGCGCGCTCGCGACGACGATGCTCGCAGGCTGCGGGGGCGACGACACAGTCACCGACCAGGAGTCGGCACCCGTCAACCCGACCACCGCCCCGACAGGCTCCCCCGTCGACGTCGACCCGTCCGAGACCACCGCATCGTCCCTGTCCCTGACGTCCCCCGACTTCGACGACGGGGCCGCCCTGCCCGACTCCGCCTCAACGACGGCATTCGGCGGACAGTGCGACGGCCCGAACACGAGCCCCGCGCTCTCCTGGTCGGGCGCGAGCCAGGACGTCGCGTCATACGCGCTCGCGATCGTCGACGTGGACGCCTCCGACTTCGTGCACGCCATCGTGATCGACGTGCCGGCCGACGCCTCGGGCGTCGACGCCGGCGCCTGGGACGAGCTCGGCATCGACGGCGCGACCGACGCGGGCACCACCGGCTACTTCGGGCCGTGCCCGCCGTCGGGCACGCACTCCTATGTGTTCACGGTGTACGCGCTCGACTCCATGCTCGGACTGTCCGAGGGCTTCGCGTACAACGAGGCCGTCGACGCGATGGTCGGTCACGTGCTCGGCGAGGCCTCGCTGACGGGAACGTTCAGCGGATGAGGCGCGTCGCCTCGGGACGCAACCAGGGAGCGTCGGCCGCGCGCAGCGACGCGTAGCCGTCCCTGCGCGCGCGGTCCGCCGCGAGCAGGCCCGCGACCGCGGACGATGCGTGGATCCGGCCGTCGAGGATCGCGGCGACCGCATCGTCCAGGGGGACCCAGGCGCCGATCATGTCGGCCTCCTCGGCCTCGCGCTCGTGGCGCTCGTCCTCGGGGACGCTGCCGATGCCGCGGGCGAGGAAGACTCGCACCGCCTCCGACGTGCCGCCTCCCGAGGGGAAGTAGTCCACGAGCGTGTGCCACGTCTCGGCGGTGAGGTCGGTCTCCTCCGCGAGCTCGCGACGCGCGGCGTCGACGGGAGACTCGCCGGGCTCGTCGAGGAGCCCGGCCGGGGGCTCCCAGCACTCGGTCCCTACCGGGTGACGGTACTGACGCACCAGGTAGACCCTGTCGTGCTGGTCCATCGCGACGATGACGACCGCCCCGGTGTGACGCAGATAGTCGCGCGTGACGACGCCAGATCCGCCCAGATCGACCTCGTCGCTCGCGACCTCCCAGACCTTGCCCTCGAAGCGCTCATGCGTGGCGAGCACGGGGCGCGGCCCGGGAACGTCGGCGAGCGACGCGTCGTCCGTCACCTCTCAGGCCTCGGCGACCGCGGCCTCATCCGCGGGCGCCTCGCGCGCCGCGAGGGCGGCGCCGATCAGCCCCGCGAACAGCGGGTGCGCCTTCGTGGGCCGCGAGAGGAACTCGGGGTGCGCCTGCGTCGCGACGTAGTACGGGTGCACGTCCGCGGGTAGCTCGACGAACTCGACGAGCGAGCGGTCGGGCGACTCGCCCGACACGACGAGGCCAGCGTCCTCGAGCTGCTTGCGGTAGTTGTTGTTGACCTCGTAGCGGTGGCGGTGACGCTCGCCCACGGTCGTCGTGCCGTAGGTCTCCGCGGTCACCGATCCCGGGACCAGGACGGCCTTGTACTCGCCGAGGCGCATCGTGCCGCCGAGGTCTCCCTGGCCGTCGACGATCGCGAGCTGCTCCTCCATCGTGGCGACGACGGGGTGCTGCGTGTCAGGGTCGAACTCCGAGCTCGAGGCGCCCTCGAGCCCCACGACATTGCGCGCGTACTCCATCACCATGGTCTGCAGGCCGAGGCAGATGCCGAGCGTGGGCACCTTGTTCTCGCGCGCCCAGCGCAGCGCACCGATCTTGCCGTCGACGCCGCGCACGCCGAAGCCGCCGGGCACGAGCACGCAGTCGACGCCACCGAGCGCCTTCTGGGCGCCCTCGGGGGTCTGGCAGCCGTCGGAGGCGACCCAGCGGATCTTCACCTTGGCGTTGTGGTGGAAGCCTCCGGCACGCAGCGCCTCGCTGACCGACAGGTAGGCGTCGGGCAGGTCGATGTACTTGCCGACGAGAGCGACCTCGATCTCGTGCGCCGGGTGGTGGACGCGGCGCAGCACGTCGTCCCACGAGCCCCACTGGACGTCGTGGAACGGCAGGTCGAGGCGCCGGACGACGTAGGCGTCGAGGCCCTCGGAGTGCAGCACCTTCGGGATGTCGTAGATGCTCGGCGCGTCGATCGCGTTCACGACCGCGTCGGGCTCGACGTCGCAGAACAGCGCGATCTTGTTCTTGACCGACTGCGGGACCGGGCGGTCCGAGCGCAGCACGAGCGCGTCGGGCTGGATACCGATCGAACGCAGCGCGGCGACCGAGTGCTGGGTGGGCTTGGTCTTCTGCTCCCCCGACGGGCCGATGTACGGCACGAGCGAGACATGGAGGAAGAACACGTCGTCGCGGCCGACGTCGTGGCGCACCTGGCGCGCGGCCTCGAGGAACGGCTGGGACTCGATGTCGCCGACGGTGCCGCCGATCTCCGTGATGATCACGTCGATCTCAGGGCCCGCCTGCTCGCGCATGCGACGCTTGATCTCGTCGGTGATGTGCGGGATGACCTGCACCGTGTCGCCCAGGTACTCACCACGACGCTCCTTGGCGATCACCTGCGAGTAGACCTGGCCGGTGGTCACATTCGAGCTGGCCGAGAGCTTCACGTCGAGGAAGCGCTCGTAGTGCCCGATGTCGAGGTCCGTCTCCGCTCCATCGTCCGTGACGAACACCTCGCCGTGCTGGAACGGGTTCATCGTTCCGGGGTCGACATTGAGGTACGGGTCCAGCTTCTGCATCGTGACGCGCAGTCCGCGCGACCGGAGAAGTCGGCCGAGGCTTGAAGCCGTCAGGCCCTTCCCGAGGGAGGAGACGACGCCTCCCGTGACGAAGATGTGCCGGGTGACATGGTCCGTATTGGACGAGAATCTCGATCGCTCCACGGGCTTCAATCCTAACAGTCAGAACGGGTGCGCGTCGCCTCGGCCACGCCGATCATGAGGCGGACTCCTGGATGAAGGACGGCAGCAGCGTGCCGTCAGAGCCCGCGCCGTAGTGGCCAGAGCCCCCCGCGATCTGCTCCACGAGGGCGAGCGCGGCGGCGGTGCGGCCGTAGATGGTGCCGACCTGGGTCACGGTGCTGATCTGGGCGGTATCAGGCACGTTGCGAAGCGCCGAGGCAAGATCACCCGTGGCCGACCCCCCCTGCGTGGCCACGGTGCCATCGACATATCCGTCGAGGACGCCGACCACTCCCGCAAGCGTGTCCGAGGCCGCCGCGCGAGCATCCTCGTCATCGCCGCCGTCGCCGGAGACGACCACGATCGCGGTCGACGAGCCGGTGATCGTGCCCGTCACGAGGTCGGCCTGCTTGAGGAGATCGAGCAGGACGCTTGAGCCGTCCGAGTCGTCGCCCGTGGGCACGAGCGACTGCGCGAGCGCGTGCGCGAGCAGCCGATCCGAGGACGTCGTCGAGGGATCGACGTCCACGACCTGTCCCGCGAGCTGCTCCGCGAGCGCCGTCCTGAACGTGCTCTGGGTCGAGTCCGTCCAGGCGTCCTCAACGGTCACGTCGGCGCTGATCGTCGCGCCGGCCTTCACGAGGGCCTCGCGCGCCGACTCGACGCGAGAGTCTGACGGGTCGGACACGGACACGAGGGCGACATCGACGCCCTCGAGGGTGTCGGCGAGGAGGAACGCCTCGAGCTCGGCGGCGTAGGCGTTGCCGACCTCGGCCTCCGCCTGCGCGGTCTCGACCTCGGAAGCCGCGTCGTCGACCTGCTGCTCGAGCGTGTCGACGTCGTCGCTCAGGGACTGCACGAGCGCTGTGCGCATCGGCCCGGAACCCAGCACGATCCCGATGGCGAGAGCGAGGAAGACCGCGGCGAGGGACACCACGTGGTAGCGGAAGGACGTCATCAGGCGACCCCGATCCAGCCGCCGACGGTCTGCCAGAGGTCCTCGAACCAGGGCCTTCCTCCGGGCGTGGCCCAGAAGGCGACGCCGAGGGCGAGGACTGCGGACGCGAGCAGCGCGGCGACGACCCACCACGGGTACCGGTGGCGGTACAGCACGGCAAGGGCCTCCGCGTCGATGATCCGGTCGCTCGCCTGGAGCCTCGCGAGGAACGTCCCCGCGGCGCCTGTGGTCTGGTCGTGGGCGGCGGTCTCGAGCAGCTCCGTGAGCCGCGCGGGCACGCCGAGCGTCACGATCGACGCGGCACCACCCGCGTGCGCGAGCAGGATCGCGAGGTCCGCGCTGCCAAGGGTGGACACGACCCGCGAGTGCGCGAGGCCCAGCGGGTCGAGCCTGCTCGCGCCGGCGTCGCCTCCCGAGGGGTCGTGCAGCGAGATGTGCGACGCACGCTTGAGCGCCCGCTCCGACACGGTCTCGACATCGCCGAGCACGATCGCGGCGGGGTACGCGCTCTCCACCACGGAGTCCGCGGCCTCGGACACCGCGATGATCACGGGCCGGTGCTCGCGCAGGTACGGGCGCAGCGCGGCCAGGCGCTCCTTGTGCCGATATCCGGGCGCGACCACGACGACCTGCTTGCCGCTGAGGTCGACGCCGGTCTCCGGCAGCCCCTCCGCGTCGAGCAGGAGCGGCGCCTCGGCCTCGACCCTGTCCACGGCGTCGGCGGCGAAAGCCGCGAGCTGCACGTGCAGTCCCTCCTCGGCGGCCAGCATCTCCTCGCCGACCGATTCAGGGCTGAGGACGGTACCCCGCGCGAGCTCGTCGCCGTCGGCGCTCACCACGCCGTCAGCGCCGACCGTCACGTGGGTGCCGTCGGCAAGCGCCATGACAGCGCTGCCGGCCTCGTCGACGACGCGCAGGCCCGCGCCGACGAGGACCGCGGCCCCTCCCGCCGGGTAGCGGCCCGAGAGGGTGCGCTGGGTGTTGATGACGGCCGCGGGGCGGGCCTCGATCAGCTCCTCGGCGGTGCGGGAGTCCAGATCCATGAGGTCGAGCACGGCGACATCTCCGGCGCGGAGCCGCCGCAGCAGGGCGCGCGCGTTCGTCTCGAGCCTCAGCGGACCGGAGACCTCGCCCTCGGTCGGTGCGGTGTCTCGACGGGGGGTGGGCTTCATGTGGCTCATGGTGCCACGGTGGAGGCCTCCAGCAGCTCAAGCGCGTGGGCGCGTGCGGTGTCCGAGTCCTCGTGTCCCGACAGCAGCCGCGCGATCTCCTGCACGCGCACGTCGCCGGTCACCGCCGCGACCTGGGAGCGCGTGATCGATCCGTCGGTCGACTTCGCGACGACGACGTGCGTGTCGGCGAACGCGGCGACCTGCGCGAGATGCGTGACGACCAGCACCTGGTGGGTGCGCGCGAGCTCCGCGAGGCGCCTGCCGACCGACTGCGCGGCCTTGCCTCCGACGCCGGCGTCGACCTCGTCGAACACGAAGGTGTGGCCGGGGCGATGCGCGCCGCGGGCGAGCGCGACCTCGATCGCGAGCATCACGCGGGAGAGCTCTCCTCCCGAGGCCGCCTCCCCCACCGGGCGCGCGGGCGCGCCGGGATGCGCCGCAAGGGTCATGGTGACGGCGTCCGCGCCGGAGTGGCGCAGCTCGTCGGGCTCGACGTCGACGGCGAACTGCGAGTCGGGCATGGCGAGCTGCTCGAGCTCCGCGTTGACCGCGGTCGCGAGACGCGCGGCAGCCGCGACGCGCCCCTCCGTCACGCGCGCGGCGACATCTCGCACGCGGGCCTCCGCCCGCGCGGCCGCCTCGCGGCGGCTCTCGAGCCGCTCGTCCCACTCATCGTCCTCCGCGACCGTCTCAGCGGCGCGCAGCCGATACTCGAGAAGTCCGTCCATGTCGGCACCGATGCGGCGCATCAGGCCGGCGAGCGCGGACCGCCGGGTGAGGACCTCGTCGAGGCGAGCGGGGTCGGCGTCCATCCGATCCAGATACGAGGACAGCTCCATCGAGACGTCCGACGCGGTGTACGAGATCTCGGCGAGCCGCTTCTCGAGCTCATCGAGCGCGGGATCGTGGCGCGCCGCCTCGGCGAGCGCCCTGCGCGCGGCGTCGACCGCGATGACAAGGGTCAGCTCGGACTCCCCGTCGATCGCCTCGTGCGCGCCGGCCACGCCCGCACGCACGGCCTCGGAGTTCTGCAGCACCGCGGCCTCGGCGGCGAGCTGCTCGTCCTCACCTGGCTGGGGATCGACCTCGTCGATCGCGGCGAGGTCATCGCGCATGCGCGCGGCCTCCATGCGGGCCCTGTCGGCTCCCGACTCCATGCGCTCGAGCTCATCGCGCGCCTCGCGCCACGCGTCCCACGCCGCCGTGAACTCGCCGAGCACCTCGGCGTGCTTCGTGCCCGCGTACTCGTCGAGCAGCGCACGCTGGCGTGCCGCGCTGCGCAGGCGCTGCTGCTCCGACTGGCCATGCACCGTGACCCACGCGCCCGCGAGGTCCGCGAGCAGGGCCTGCGGGACCGTGCGTCCCCCGATCACGGTACGGGACCTGGTGGTCGCGCCGACGGACCGGCTCACGACCACCGTGCCGTCCTCGTCGAGCACGGCGCCCGCGTCCTCGAGACGGTCCGCCTGGTCGGAACCGGGCTCGACGTCGATCACGGCCTCGGCGAGCGCGGAGTCCGCGCCCGCGCGCACCGTCGCCGGCACGGCCTTCGAGCCGAGGATCAGCCCGAGCCCGGTGAGCACCATCGTCTTGCCGGCACCGGTCTCGCCGCTGACGACGGTGAGGCCCGGCCCCAGCTCGAGGCGGGCCGAGTCGATGACGCCGAGGTTCTCGATCGAGAGCTCGTGAAGCATCTAGTGACTCTCCCCCGCGACGCCGGGGGCCCGCACACGTCCGTCCTCGCGCCATCCCGTGGTGGGCAGGTGGAACTTGCGCACAAGCCGGTCGGTGAAGGGTGCGTCCGTAAGGCGCGCGAGCTTCACGCGTCCGGCCGAGTAGGCCACCTCGACGCGACCGCCGGGCTCGAGGTCCATGGTGCGGGAGCCGTCGAGAACGACGTGGCCAGCGGTCTCCGAATGGGGCACGACGGTGATCGTGTAGGTCGAGTCGGGACCGACGACGAGCGGACGCGCGAACAGCGCGTGCGCGGCGAGAGGCACGAGCAGCAGGCCCTCGACGCTCGGCCACAGGACGGGACCGCCTCCGGAGAATGCATGCGCGGTCGAGCCGGTGGCTGTCGCCACGACGATGCCGTCGCACCCGAAGCTCGAGAGCGGGCGACCGTCGACGGCCAGCGAGACCTCGAGCATCGTCCGGGGGTTCGCACGCTCGATCGTGGCCTCGTTGAGCGCCCAGCCGCTCTCGATACTTCCGTCGGGAGAGACGACGCTCACGTCGACCGTGCCGCGCTCCTCGATCGTGTACGCGCCGTCGGCGAGCCTCTGCGCGGCGTGTGCCACGTCGTCACGCTCGAGCTCTGCGAGGAAGCCGACGTGCCCGAGGTTGACGCCGAGGAGGGGGATGCCCGCGTCCCGCGTGAGATGGGCCGCGTGCAGCATCGTCCCGTCACCGCCGAGCACGAGCGCGGCCTCGATCGGCACGTCCTGCTCCATGTCGAAGACGGCGCACGTCTCGACGCCCGAGCTCTCGAGCGCGTGGCGTGCGACCTCGACCGCGGCGAGCGTGTCCTCGCGGTGTGGGTTCGCGACGATGAGGATCCGGCGCCCCATCACTCCCCTTCCTTGTCCGACGAGGACGTGACCTCGCGTGCGATCGCCGCCGCCTGCGCCTCGTCGTCGAGGACGGGCCATGCGGGCGCGGTCGCGTTCTGGTCACTAGCCTGCCATGCTCCGCCGACCCACACGAAGAACTCCACGTTCCCATGTGGACCAGGGAGCATGCTGCGCTCGACGTGGCGCACGACAAGGCCGAGCGCGCGCGCCTCCGCAAGCACCGCGGCCACCGCCTCGGCGCGGTCCGAGAGGCTCGTCACGACGCCGCCTGAGCCGAGGCGCTCACGGCCGACCTCGAACTGAGGCTTGACCATGAGCAGCATCTGGGCGCCCTCGCGCGCGAAGTCGACGAGCGCCGGGAGGACGATCTTGAGCGAGATGAAAGACAGGTCGGCGACCACCAGATCCACGCCCGCGCCCTCGGACGCGGACGTGAGGTCGCGCACGTTGACTCCCTCGCGAGCCGTCACCCTGGGGTCCGCTGCGATGCGCTCGGAGAGCTGTCCGTGCCCGACGTCCACGGCATGGACATGACCGATGCCACGCTCGAGCAGTACCTGAGTGAAACCGCCCGTCGACGCACCAGCGTCGAGCGCGGTCATGCCGCTGATGTCGAGGCCGAGCGGTGCCGTCGCGTCGAGCGCGCCGAGCAGCTTGAAGGCCGCGCGGGAGACGTAGTCCGTCTGCCCATGGACCTCGATCGACGTCACCTCGTCGACCATGAGGGCCGGCTTGGTGGAGACGGCGCCGTCGACGGTCACCGCACCCGAGCGGATGAGCTCCTGCGCATGCGAGCGCGAGCGGGCGAGGCCCCGCTCGGCGAGCGCGCGGTCGAGCCGCACGTCTCGCTCAGGAATCGTCGCGGAGACGATTCGCCAGCGACTCCTGGATCTTGTCGAAGAACTCCGCCTGCTCCTCCAGCGACTCCGGCATCTCGGTCACGGAGCGAAGCGCCTGCTTCACCTCCGGTGGGTAGTCGACCTCGCCCAGCGGCACGCGGTGATCGTGGATGTCAGCCATAGGCTCAGGCTACCCCGTGGGCGGGAAGCGCCTCAATGTTGAGTTCGCCACCCTCGTCCACGAAGCTCCATGCCGCGGCGCACGCCGCGCGGACCCGGTCGATGCGAGTGCCGCCCTCGGTCTCGAGCGCTCCGTCGACCACGCGGGCCCTCGCGTCCCGCACCGTCCACCAGCCGTCCACGAGGGCGGTCGAGGGATGCGGCTCGGCAAGCCCCGACATGTCATCGGAGATGTACACCGGACGCATCTCGGGCGCAGCGAGGATGGCCTCGCGGGCGCGGTCAACACCCGTGAGGACGAGCAGTCCCGCATAGCCAGCGGAACGCGCACCCATGAGGTCGGTGTCGAGGCGGTCGCCGATCATCATCGGGTTCTTCGCGTCTGCCTTCGCCGCCGCGAGGTGGAACATCGCCTTCTCGGGCTTGCCCGCGGCGGGAGGGATCGCGCCCGTCGCCTGCGCCACGGCGCGGACCAGCGAGCCGTTGCCAGGGGCGATGCCCCGCTCGTTCGGGATCGTCAGGTCGAGGTTGGTGGCGACGTGGACCGCGCCGCCCTGGACCGCGTAGGCGACCTCCGCGAGGTCGCGCCAGCGCAGGTCGGGGTTGAATCCCTGGATCACGGCGTCGGGCTTGTCGTCGGCGCTGTCGACCATCGCGAAGCCGAGCTCGCGGACCGCCTCGACGAGTCCGTCGCCGCCGACCACGAGCACCCTCGCGTCGGCGGGGACGAGCGTCGCGAGCAGCGCGGCGCCCGCCTGTGCGGCCGTCATGACCTCATCACGGGTGGTCGGCATGCCGAGCTCGGTGAGGTGCTCGGCCACGGTCTCGGGAGAGCGGTTGGCGTTGTTCGTCACGAAGACGACGCGCATGCCCGCCTCGCGGGCCGTCGCAAGTGCCGGAGGAGCGGTCGGGATCGCCTCAGGGCCGCGATACGCGACGCCGTCGAGGTCGACCAGTGCGACGTCGTGCTGCTCCTGCAGCGGAAGTTCCGTTCCCAGCAGCGTCGACGTCTCCGTCACTTGTCCTCCTTGTCAGCCGACTCCTCCGCCGGCTCGTCGGCTTCCATGGTCTCGTCGACGTCACCGGACGATGCGGGACCGCGGTCCTCGTCGTCGCTCGCCTCAATCTCGGCGTGGTCCTCGTCCTCGTCGTGGTCCTCGTCCTCTGTCTCGTCGACCCAGACCTCGGCCGTGTCGTAGAGGATCACATCGTCGAGGAACGGGTCCACGGGGACCTCGGGCTCGGGCACCTCGGCCTCGAGCGCCTCGGCCTCCTCGTCGCGTCCGAGCGAGCGAAGCACCTCGGCCTTCGCAGCGGAGATGCGCAGCCGCTGCGCCTCATCGACGGGCTTGAGACGGCCCAGGAGCACAAGGGCGGCCTCGCCCTCACCCAGGTCCATGCGCGCGCCGGCCACGACGACGTCGAGCTCGACCTTCGCCTCGGCGGACAGCCCGGAGGCGCCCTCCTCGCGTGCGATCTCGAGCGCTCGCTCCGGGCGGCCGAGCCCACGCTCGCAGTCCGCCATCAGGGGAAGGTGCTCGTTCGAGCCGTTGAGACGGCGCACGGTGCGCAGCTCTCGGAGTGCCTCGGCGAACCGTCCCGTCGCGTATGCCGTGAGCGCGGCCGCCTCGCGGACCACGTCGACGCGGCCCGCGCGCTGCGACGCCACCTGGGCGTGCTGGTAGGCGCGCTCAGGGTCGTAGTCGAGGAGTCGACCGGCCATCACGAGGTGACGGCCGACGTCCTCGGCATTGTCCTTGCTCAGAGTGCGAAGGCGAGCCTTGACCTCGCGGTCCAGCTCGTTGAAAGAGACCTCATCGGGGATCTCGGGGGCCTCGACCCGAGGACGCGTGGCGCGCTCGGCCTGTCCAGGTCGTGCGCCGCGGTCCCGGTCCGCCTGCGGACCTCCCAAGCCGCGTCCCGGACGGCCACCGCCGTCACGGTTGCCCCGGTAGCCACCCTCACGGTCACCGCGGTAGCCTCCGTCGCGGTCACCCCGGTAGCCACCCTCACGGCGCTCACCATCACGGTTGCCGCGGTAGCCACCCTCGCGGTCACCCCGGTAGCCACCCTCACGACGCTGACCGCCATCACGATTGCCCTGGTAACCACCATCGCGGTCACCCCGGTAACCACCCTCACGGCGCTCACCATCACGGTTGCCGCGGTAACCACCATCACGGTCACCCCGGTAGCCACCCTCACGACGCTGACCGCCATCACGATTGCCCTGGTA